>DATJNS010000375.1:0-9444 GCA_035507915.1 Candidatus Sulfotelmatobacter sp. | reverse complement strand
CGACGTCACCAGCGCCTTCTCCATCGACAGCGTGTTGAGCGCGACGTCGAAATTGACGAGCCCCGGATAGCGTTCCCCGACGTAGGCGTCGAGCCGGCGCACGATGTCGATCCGCTCCGCCGGCGACAAGGTCGGTCGCGCCGTGCGGTAGTCGTACGCGCCGCTGCCGGCGCCGGCGTCGGGCAGCGGGCCGCCCGCGCGTCCGGTGCCGGTGCCCTTGAGATCGGCGTTGTCGGCGGCGTCGGCCAGCACCCGCGCGATCGTCGCATCGTCGCCGTCGGGCCGCGCCGCGAAGCCGAACACGCCGTCGCGCCAGCAGCGCGCCGACACGCCGGACGACCGGCCGCTCGTGTTGGTCAGCAGGGTGCCGCGGCGCATCCCGATGCGCTGGCCGCGGTTGGTCTGCCAGCGCAGCTCGGTGTAGCCCGCGAAGCGCGCGGCGTGGCGGCGCAATGCGTCGAGCATCACGGTGCCTCCCCGCGCAGGCGGCGCGTCGCGGCGGCGTCGACCGCGCCGTCCGCCGCCAGCGCCACGCGATACAGCGTGCGCGCGGCCTCGGCGCTCACGAAGCCGTTCAGCACGTCATCGGCGACGCGCGCGGGATCGCGCGCCGTCGGGTCGCCGTAGCCGCCGCCGCCGGGGAACTCGACGAGCAGGCGCTCGCCGGCCGGCACGGTCTGGCGGCCCATGCCCTTGAGCTTCGGGCCCGAGGCGAGGTGGACGCGGCCCGTCATGCCGTCGTGGCCGCCCTCGCGGCCGCGCGGCGGATGGACGATGCGATCGAACGTCGCCGACAGCGAGAACGGCGCGGCCTCGCCGTTGGCGACCTCCATCACCTGGCCGAGGCCGCCGCGGTGGCGCCCGGCGCCGCCCGAGTCGGTGCGGTACTCCTTGCGCCAGAACACCAGTGGCGTGATCGACTCGGTGATCTCGATCGGCACGTTGCGCACGCCGCTCGGGAACGCGGTCGCCGACAGCCCGTCCTTGGTCGGGCGCGCGCCCGTGCCGCCGGAATGGAAGCTCGTCGTGTTGAAGCGCGTCGCATTGGACAGCCGGCTCGCATCGCCGTCGACGATGCCCTGGCCGCCGGACAGGCGCAGGTTCCACAGGCACGAGGTGCCTTCCGCCGGAACGCCGCCGGGCAACGCCTGGTGCAGGCAGCCGAACACGGTGTCGGGCAGCATCTGGCCGATGATGTGGCGCGCCGCCACCGGCGCCGGATGGATCGCGTTGAGGATCGAGCCGACCGGCGCGGTGACGCGCACCACGCCGAGCGAGCCCGCATTGTTGGGGATGTCGGCGCCGACGATGCAGCGCACGCCGAACGAGGCGTACGCCTCGGTGTAGCAGAGCGGCACGTTGATCGCGTAGGACGAGATCGGCGAGGTGCCGGCGAAATCGACGTCGATGCCGCCGTCCGCGACGGTCAGCGCCGCCACCAGGTCGACCGGCTGCTCGTAGCCGTCGATGCGCATGCGGTTGCGATAGGTGCCCGGCGGCAGCTTGCGCACGGCGTCCAGCATCGCTTCGCGCGAGCGCTCGATGATGTGCGCGCCCACCGCGTCGATGCCGTCGATCGCGAACTCGTCCATCATCTCGAGCAGGCGTTTCTGGCCGGTGTCGTTGCACGCCGCCAGCGAGTAGAGGTCGCCCTCGACCTGGATCGGCTCGCGCACGTTGGCGCGCACGATCTCGAGCAGCATCTCGTTGATCCGGCCGCGCTCGGCGAGCTTCGTGATCGGGACGTAGAGGCCTTCGTGATAGATCTGGCGGCCGTCGGTCGACAGCCCGATGCCGCCGATGTCGACCACGTGGCTGGTGCAGGCGAACAGCGCGACCGGCCGGCCGCCGCGGAAGGTCGGCGTCACCACGGTGAAGTCGTGCAGGTGGCCGGTGCCGAGCCACGGATCGTTGGTCACGTAGACGTCGCCCGCCTGCATGGTGTCGATCGGGAAGCGCGCGAGGAAATGGCCGACCGCGGCGGCCATCGAGTTGACGTGGCCCGGCGTGCCGGTGACCGCCTGGGCGACCATCCGTCCGTCGGTCAGGAACACGCCGGCCGACAGGTCGCCGGCTTCGCGCGTCGAGGTGCTGAAGGCCGTGCGGATCAGGGTCTGGGCCTGCTCCTCGACCACCGCGATCAGGCGGTTCCACATCAGCTGCAGGGTGATCTCGGACAGGTCGGTCGCTGCGCTCATGGCTTCTCCAGCCGCTCCAGCACCACGTAGCCGAGCCGGTTGACGTGGGCGTCGAACCGCTCGGTCACCACGATGGTCGTCTCGTCCTCGACGATCAAGGCCGGACCGCCGAGCCGCGCGCCCGGCGCCAGGCGGTCGCGCCGGTAGACCGGCACTTCGACGAAGGCGCCGCGCGCGGGGTCGAACAGCGCCCGCGTGCCGTCGGGCGTCGGCCGGCTGGCGGACGGCGGCGCGCCGACCGCCTCCGGTCGCGCGACCGGGGTGGCGACCCGCAGGGTCCAGCTCAGCGCTTCGACCTGCAGGCGCGGGATGGTGCGGCCGTAGAGCGCGCGATAGCTGTCGTCGAAGCTCTGCTGCAGCAATGGCAGGTCGGCGACCGTGAGGTCGCGGGCCGGCAGCCCGACCGTGATCTCGTGGCCCTGGCCGACATAGCGCATGAACGCCGATCGCTGCTCGGTGAACGTCGCGCCGGGGGCGCCCTGCTCGACGACGCCGAACGCCTCCGCGCGCATCTCGGCGAACATGCGGTTGACCGCGACCGCGTCGAAGCGGTCGAGCCGCTGATAGCGGCTGCGCACGACCTCGTAGGCGACCGGCGCGCGCAGGAAACCGACCGCCGAGCCGACGCCGGCGCTGGTCGGCACGATCACGCGCGTCATGGCGAGCTTCTCGGCGAGCCGCGCCGCGTGCAGCGGCGCCGCGCCGCCGAACGCGACCAGCGTGCGGTCGGCGAGGTCCTTGCCGCGCTCGACGGCGTGCACCCGCGAGGCGTTCGTCATCGTCTCGTCGACCATCTCGCTCACGCCGAGCGCGGCGAGCGGCGTCGCGAGACCGAGCGGGCCACCGATCGTGCCCGCGAGCGCCGCCTCGGCGCGTGCGGGCGCCAGCGCGACGCGGCCGCCCGCGAACGTCGCGGGGTCGATGCGGCCGAGCACCAGGTCGGCGTCGGTCACCGTGGGTGCGACGCCGCCGCGGTCGTAGCACGCCGGGCCGGGCTCGGCGCCGGCGCTGTCGGGGCCGACCGCGATGCGCTTCAGGGCGTCGAGGCGCGCGATCGAGCCGCCGCCGGCGCCGATCTCGACCATCTCGATCACCGGGATGCGCAGCGGCAGGCCGCTGCCCTTGAGGAACCGGTAGGCGCGCGCGACCTCGAAGCCGCGCGAGGTCTGCGGCTCGTAGTCGTCGATCAGGCAGATCTTGGCGGTCGTGCCGCCCATGTCGAACGACAGCAGCCGGGGCAGGCCGCACTCGGCGGCGACGTGGCTCGCCAGGATGGCGCCCCCGGCGGGGCCGCTCTCGACCAGGCGGATCGGGTGGCGCGCGGCGATCTCGATGGTCGAGATGCCGCCGCCCGACAGCATCATGAAGAGCGGGCAGGCGACGCCGAGCGCGCGCAGCCGGCGCTCGAGCTCGCCCAGATAGCGCGCCATCAGGGGCTGGATGTAGGCGTTGGCGCACGCGGTCGACAGCCGGTCGTACTCGCGGATCTCGGGGCAGACGTCCGACGACAGCGTGATCGAGAGATCGGGCAGGCGGCGCGCCAGCACTTCGCGCGCGCGCCGCTCGTGATCCTGGTTGACGTAGCTGTGCAGGAACCCGATCGCGACCGAGGCGACCTGGCGGCGCGCCAGCTCGTCGGCGAGCGCGCCGACTGCGTCCTCGTCGAGCGCCAGCAGTACCTCGCCGCGCGCGTCGATGCGCTCGGGCACCGTGTAGCGCAGGTGGCGCGGCACCAACGGCGGCGGCTTGTCGATGAAGACATCGTATTGCTCGAAACGGTTCTCGTAGGCCATCTCGATCGAGTCGCGAAAACCCTGGGTGGCGATCAGCGCGGTCAACGCACCCTTGCGCTCGATCAGGGCGTTGGTCGCCAAGGTCGTGCCGTGGATCACCAGCGCCAGGTCGGCGGGCGTCAGGCCGGCGGCCGCCAGCACGCGGTCCACGCCCTCGATCACGGCGCGCTCGGGCGCCTCCGGCGTGGTGAGCAGCTTGGTCGTGGTGCGTCGGCCGGCATGCTCGACCACGACGTCGGTGAACGTGCCGCCGATATCGACCGCCAGCCGCGCGTCCGCGCCGGTCACGAGCGGATGCGCCTTGCGGGTTCGGGCCGGATTGCGACGTGCCTCAGAATCGCGCCACCGGTGCGCCGACCAGATCGCGGATCCTGAGTTGCGCCGCCGGGCGGCCCGGCCGCTCGAACCAGCGCCGCGCCGCGTAGCTGATCTCGTACGCGGTGGCGTCGGCCTCGAGATGCAGGCGCGCGAGCCACCCGAAATCGCGCGCGTGGCGCGCGATGACGGCCTCCTGGCGGATCACGGCGGTGCCGTCGACCAGGCCGCGACCCGCCCGGTGCGACGTCGCGACCAGGCTCTCGAGCTGGTCGACGGCGTGCTGCAGGACACGGTGCTGCAGGTTGGCAAGCCGGCTCATGGCACCAGCGTCGGCCGCGCGCGCCGGGTCGTCAATGGCCGTGATGCCGCGCGCGCCGGCGTTTCCCATGCGCGACGGCGCGCGCTATGCTGCCGCGCCGCACCAACGGAGGATGCGCGATGGCCGCGACGGTGACCGCTTCCGAGCTCAAGGCGATGCTGCATGACGGTGGCGAGCTGGCGCTGCTCGACGTGCGCGAGGAGGGCGTGTTCTCCAAGCGCCATCTCCTGTTCGCCGTCTCGATGGCGCTGTCGCGCCTGGAGCTCCGCATCGAGGCGCTGGTGCCCCGCAAGGGCACCCGCATCGTGCTGTGCGATGCCGACGACGGGCTCGCGGCCAAGGCGGCCGCCAAGCTGACCGCGCTCGGCTATCGCGACGTCCGGCGGCTCGCCGGCGGCCTCGAGGCGTGGGCCAAGGCGGGCTACGAGCTGTTCAGCGGCGTCAACGTCCCGTCGAAGGCGTTCGGCGAGTACGTCGAGCACCACGAGAACACGCCGCGCATGGACGCCGAGGAGATCAAGGCCAAGCTCGACGCCGGCGCCGACATGATCATCCTCGACAGCCGTCCGCTGACCGAATACCGCAACATGAGCATCCCGACCGGCATCGACTGCCCGGGCGCCGAGCTGGTCTGGCGCGTGCACGATCTCGTCAAGTCGCCCGACACGCTGGTCGTCGTCAACTGCGCCGGGCGCACGCGCAGCATCATCGGCGCACAGTCGCTGATCAACGCCGGCATCCCGAACAAGGTGGTGGCGCTCAAGAACGGCACGATGGGCTGGCATCTCGCCGGCTTCAAGGTCGCCAAGGGCGCCACGCAGCTCGCGCCGGACCCGACGCCAGCGGGCATCGCCAAGGCGAAGCAGGCGGCCGCCGCGGTCGCCAAACGCTTCGGCGTGCAGACGATCGACAAGAAGCGGCTCGAAGCCCTCAAGGCGGAGCGCGAGCAGCGCTCGCTCTATCTGCTCGACGTGCGCTCGCCCGAGGAGTACCAGCGCGGCCACGTCGCCGGCACGCGCCACGCCGCCGGCGGTCAGCTCGTGCAGTCGACCGACCAGTATGTCGGCACGCGCAACGCCCGCCTGGTGCTGTTCGACGACCACGGCGTGCGCGCCGTCATGACGGCGTCGTGGCTGATCCAGATGGGCTGGCAGGAGGTCTACGTGCTGGCCGACGCGCTCGTCGGCGAGACCCTGGTTGCCGGCGCCGAGCCCGTCAGTGTGCCGGGGCTCGACAAGGTCAAGGTCGAGACGATCGCGCCGGCCGCGCTCAAGGCCGCGCTCGACGCCAAGCAGGCGGTCGTGGTCGATCTCGACAACAGCCTCGCCTACCGCGCGGGCCACATCCCGGGCGCCTGGTTTGCCATCCGCTCGCGCTTCGCGACCAGCCTCGCCAAGCTGCCGCCCGCCGCGACCCTGGTGCTGACCTCGCCCGACGGCGTGCTGGCGCGGCTGGCCGCGCCCGAGGCCGCCGCGGCGAGCGGCCGGCCCGTCAAGGTGCTCGACGGCGGCACGGCGGCGTGGCGCGCCGCCGAGCTGCCGATCGAGACCGGCGACACCAATCTGGCCGACGAGGCCGACGATGCCTGGTACCGACCCTACGACCGCAAGGCCGGCGTCGAAGCCGCGATGCGGGACTATCTCAGCTGGGAGATCGACCTGGTCGCCCAGATCGAGCGCGACGGCGACGCGCGCTTCCACATCGCGCCGCGGGCTTGACGCGACCGCACGTCGGCGCCCGCACGTCGGCGACGGGCGGTTGTCTTTCAATCGTCACGATGCCGCGCTGAATCGGGGTTCCCAAGCGCGCGCGCCATAGGGTAAATCCCTGGCCGCGGACCGCGCCTGGGCTCGCCCCCTGCCGCCCGCGTGAACAGGGACGTCGTCATGCGGTTGATGTGGGGGCAGCCGGTCGTCGCGTGGCCGGATCGCCTGAAGCCGAACATCTGGGATCTGGTCGCCTTCCCGCTGGTGCTGGGCGGCATCGCGCTGCTCGCCTGGGGCGGCAGCAAGATGGACGTGCCCTACCGGCTCGGCGATCCGCTGCCGATCTCGCTCGACCCGTCGGTGCTGCCGTACTACGCGCTGCGCACCGTGCTGCGCATGTTCGCCGCGCTCGCGGTGTCGCTGGTGTTCAGCTTCGCCTACGCCGCGCTGGCGGCCAAGAACCGGCAGGCCGAGAAGCTCCTGATCCCGGTGCTCGACCTCCTGCAGTCGGTGCCCATCCTCGGCTTCCTGTCGATCACGATCACGGGCTTCATCGCGCTGTTCCCGGGCAGCCTGCTCGGCGTCGAGTGCGCCGCGATCTTCGCGATCTTCACGTCGCAGGCGTGGAACATGACGTTCAGCCTGTACCAGTCGTTCCGCACCGTGCCGGGCGACCTGCGCGAGGCCGCGCGCATGTACCATCTCGGGCCGTGGGCGGCGTTCTGGCGCCTCGAGGTGCCGCACGCCATGCCGAGCCTGTTGTGGAACATGATGATGTCGGTCTCGGGCGGCTGGTTCTTCGTGGTCGCATCCGAGGCGATCACGGTGTCGTCGCAGACCATCATGCTGCCGGGGGTCGGCTCGTACATCGCCCAGGCGATCGACCAGCGCAATCTCGAGGCGGTCGGCTACGCCGTGCTCGTGATGTTCGCCGTCATCCTGATCTACGACCAGCTGCTGTTCCGCCCGCTGCTCGCCTGGTCGGTCAAGTTCCGCTCCGAGGAGACCGCCGGCGAGGAGCCCGAGCGGCCGTGGTTCCTCACCTTGCTGCAGCGGGCGCACATCGTCGAGCTGCTCGACTGGGCGTGGGAGTTCGGGCGCGCCGGGTTCCTGCGGCTGCTTCAGGCGCTGCCGCGGCTGCCCGTGACATTGCCGCCGTCGAGCGCGCGCGTCGCGCGCATCCGCGAGCGGTTGTGGGACACGCTGCTGCGCCTGCTTGGGCTCGGTGTCGCGGTGCGCCTCGGCTTCTACGTCGCGCAGGAGGTCGGGCTGCACGAGGTGCTGACCGTGTTGGCCTTGGGCCTGGCGACTGCGCTCCGTGTGCTGATCCTGATCGCGCTCGCCTCGGTGATCTGGGTCCCGATCGGCGTGTGGATCGGGCTCCGGCCGCGCATCGCCCGGCGCGCCCAGCCGATCGTGCAGTTCCTGGCGGCCTTCCCGGCCAACCTGTTCTTCCCGATCGCGGTGTCCCTGATCGTGCACTTCGGCCTCAACGTCGAGGTGTGGATCAGCCCGCTGATGATCCTCGGCACCCAGTGGTACATCCTCTTCAACGTGATCGCCGGCGCGAGCGTGCTGCCGACCGACCTCCACTACGTCGCCAACAATCTCGGGCTGCGCGGCTGGCTGTGGTGGCGCCGCCTGATCCTGCCCGGCATCTTCCCGGCCTACGTGACCGGAGCGCTGACCGCCTCGGGCGGCTCGTGGAACGCCAGCATCGTCTCGGAGGTCGTGCACTGGGGCGACACCACCCTGACCGCGACCGGGGTCGGCGCCTACATCGCGCGGTCGACCGAGTCCGGCGACTTTCCCCGCATCGC
Source organism: Candidatus Sulfotelmatobacter sp. (assembly GCA_035507915.1). Taxonomy (GTDB): domain Bacteria; phylum Pseudomonadota; class Alphaproteobacteria; order Elsterales; family Elsteraceae; genus JACQAI01. The sequence continues at coordinate 1,290 of DATJNS010000375.1, read as the reverse complement.
GCTCGGCATCGGGGTGCTGTGCCTTTATGTGATAGCGTTCAACCGTCTGCTCTGGCGTCGGCTCTACGACCTCGCCGCCGAGCGGCTCCGCTTGGATTGATCGGCCATGAACGACGCTTCCCTCCTGGTCTCCGTCGACCACGTCAGCAAGACCTACCAGACGCCGGACCGCGCCGGGCGCTTGGTGCTGGACCAGGTCGACTTCCGCCTCGGCACCGGCGAGATCGTCGCCGTGCTCGGCAAGTCGGGGTCGGGCAAATCGACCTTCCTGCGTCTGATCGCCGGCCTGACCGAGCCCACCGGCGGCGAGATCCGCTATCACGGCGAGCGCGTCACCGGACCGATCCGCGGCGCCGGCATGGTGTTCCAGACCTTCGCGCTGTTCCCCTGGCTGACCGTGCTCGGCAACGTCGAGCTCGGGCTCGAGTCGCAGGGCGTGCCGCTCGCCGAGCGGCGCGAGCGGGCGATCGCCGCCATCGACCTGATCGGGCTCGACGGCTTCGAATCGGCCTATCCCAAGGAGCTGTCGGGCGGCATGCGCCAGCGCGTCGGCTTCGCCCGCGCGCTGGTCGTCAACCCCGACATCCTCCTGCTCGACGAGCCGTTCTCCGCGCTCGACGTGCTGACCGCCGAAACCTTGCGCGGCGATCTGGTCGATCTGTGGCTGGAGCACAAGATCCCGACCAAGAGCATCCTCTTGGTCTCGCACAACATCGAGGAGTCGGTCGAGATGGCCGACCGCATCATCATCTTCGGCAGCGACCCGGGTCACATCGTGGCGGAGGTGCCCGTCACCCTGCCGCGGCCGCGCGACTGGAACAGCGCCAGTTTCCGGGCCATCGTGGACCACGTCTACACGCAGCTGACCACGCGCGCCGGCCGCGAGGTCGGCAAGCGCGGCGTCAAGGGCGAGACGATCGGGCTCTACTACCGCCTGCCCGAGGCGCCGGTGCAGCAGCTCAGCGGTCTGGTCGACGCCCTGATGGAGGATCGCTTCAAGGGTCGCGCCGACCTTCCGGTGCTCGCCGACTACGCCAGCCTGTCGACCGACGATCTGATCCCGCTGATCGAGACCTTGCAGCTGCTCGGCTTCGCCAACGTCGCCGGCGGCGACATCGAGCTGACCGGGACCGGTCGCGCCTATTCCGAGGCCGACCTGCAGGAGCGCAAGCGCATCTTCGCCGACGCGCTGGTGCGCCACATCCCGCTCGCCGCGCACATCCGCAAGGTGCTCGAGGAACGTCCGGGACGCCGCGCGCCCGAGACGCGGTTCCTGACCGAGCTCGAGGA
>DATJNS010000374.1:0-5058 GCA_035507915.1 Candidatus Sulfotelmatobacter sp. | reverse complement strand
CCGATGGTCGGCCACGTCGCCTCGATGTGCTACAGCCCGACCCTGGCGCGCTGGATCGCGCTCGCGCTGGTGCGCGCCGGGCGCGACCGCATCGGCGAGACCCTGACGGCGATGTCGCCGCTGACCGGCCGGCAGACCGAGGTCGAGATCGTGCCGCACGTGTTCGTCGATCCCGACGGCGGGCGCGTCCGTGGCTGACGCGGCCGATCGCGCCTCGGCTTTCACGCGGCTCGCCGCGGTCGGCGCACCGTCGCCACAGGCGCTCGTGATCGCCGAATGCCGGGGTCGCGCACTGGTGACGATCGGCGGGACCGGCGCGGCGTTCGCCGCGGCGGCGCGCGGCGTGCTGGGCGCCGAGCCGCCGCGCCCGACCGGTTCGGTTGTGTCCGCCGGCGATGTCTCGATCCTGGCGCTCGGGCCGACGGAATGGCTGGTCGTGGCGCCCGGACGCGACGGCTGGGCGCTCGAACGGGAGGTCGCGGCGGCGCTCGCCTCGGCGGGCGGCAGCGCGGTCGACGTCAGCCACGGCCGCGCCGCCTTGCGGCTGTCCGGTGCCTCGGTGCGCGACGTGCTCGCGCGCTTCTGTCCGATCGACCTGGACCCGCGCGCGTTCGCCGCCGGCAGCTGCGCGCAGACGCTGTTCGGCAAGATCAACGTGCTGCTGCACGCGCGCGCCGACCTCGACGCGATCGAGCTCTATGTCGGCCGCAGCTATGCCGACGCGCTGGCCGAGGGCCTCGGCGCAGGCGCGCGCGACGTCGGGGTCGTGCTCGCCAACCCGGTGGCTTGACCCGGCGCGGTACGGCGCTTGCTAGCGATCGGTCGGCGGTCGCGCCGTCATCGCACGCGACAGCGACGGAAACCGTCTTCGCAGGGGAGCGAGCGCATGTATCTACGGGTTCTGGTTGCAGTGGCGGTGCTGGCGTGCGGCATACCGTCGGCGCGGGCCGAGACCCTGCGCTGGGCCTCCCAAGGCGATGCGCTGTCGCTCGACCCGCATGCCAACAACGAGACCATGACGTTGCGCTTCCTCAGCAACGTCTATGATGCCCTGGTCACGCGCGACAGGAAGCTCGAGATCGTTCCCTGGCTCGCCACCGGCTGGCAGGTTGTCGAGCCGACACGCTGGCGTTTCACCTTGCGGCGCGACGTCACCTTTCACGACGGCGGGGCGCTCACTGCCGACGACGTGGCGTTCTCGATCAAGCGCGCCGGCTCGCCGACCTCGGGCGTGTCGGCGCATGCGGCGGGCATCAAGGCGGTCGAGGTGGTCGACGATCACACGATCGACATCGTGACCGACGCGCCGCGGCCGACCCTGCTGAGCCAGCTCACCAACATCTACGTCATGCAACGTCGCTGGGCCGAGCAGAACAACGCGGTCGAGGTCGCCAACAACAACGCCGGGCTGGTGGGCTTCACCACCCTCCACGAGAACGGCACCGGGGCTTATCGGGTCAAGGAGCGCGTGCCTCAGCAGCGCACCGTGCTGGTTCGCAACGATGCGTGGTGGGGCAAGCCGGACGGCAATGTGACGGAGGTCGTCTTCACGCCGATCCAGGCGCCGGGAACGCGGCTCGCCGCCTTGCTGTCGGGTCAGGTCGACCTCATCAATCCGTTGCCGCTGCAGGACGTCGAGCGGACGAAGACGACCGCCGGGCTCAAGGTCGTCGAGATGCCGGAGATTCGCACGGTCTATTTCGGCATGAACCAGGCGATCGATCGGCTGAGCACCGGCGAGCCCAACCGGTTCAAGGACCGCCGGGTGCGCGAGGCGATCTACCGCGCCATCGACATCCAGGCGATCAAGCGCGTGGTGATGCGCGGCGCCGCCTCACCGACCGCGCTCCTGGTCGGGCCCGGCGTGTCGGGCTACGACAAGGCGCTCGACGTCCGTCTGCCCTACGATCCGGCGAAGGCCAAGGCGCTGCTCGCCGCGGCCGGGGTACCCAACGGGTTCAGCTTCACGTTGGAATGCCCGAACGACCGCCTGGTCAACGACGAGGCGATCTGCGTCGCGGTGGTCTCGATGCTGGCGCGCGTCGGCATCAAGGCGAAGCTGGTGGCCCAGACCAAGTCGATCCACTTCAAGCGGCTGCAGACCGAAGACGTCGACATGTTCATGCAGAGCTGGGCGCCCAATTCCTACGACGCCTATGAGGCGTTCTTCTACAATCTGGCGACGCGCGAGCAGGATCATCCGGCGGTACGGCTCGGCGAGGGCCAAGGTACCTGGAACTCGGGGCGCTACAGCAATCCCGATTTCGACCGGCTGCTGCAACGCATCGCCTCGGAGACCGATCTTGCCAAACGCCAGCAGTTGATCGTGCAGGCTCACAAGATCTATACGGGAGACGTCGCGATCATCCCGCTCCACCAGCAATGGATCGCGTGGGGCGTGCGCGGCGCGGTCGACGTCGTGCCCATGGCCGACGACAGCGTGGTTCTGCGCTGGATAACGGTTCACCGCTGAGCGGCAGACACTGAGGAGTGCGCGTATGATCACGGTCAATGGCCAGCAGGTGTTCTCGACCATCGAGGAGATCGTCGATCCGCGCCATGCCGCGCTGGTCGTGATCGACGCGCAGAACGATTTCTGCTCGCCCGGCGGCCTGATGGCCAACAACGGCCACGACATGAGCACGATGCCGGCGGCGATCGCCGAGATCGGCCGCCTGCTCGAGACCGCGCGCGCCGCCGGCGTGCTGGTCATCTACATCCAGAACCAGATGCTGCCGGGCAAGCAGTCGACCTCGGGCGCCTGGCTGCGCTTCCTGACCGCCAAGGACCGCACCACCGCCATGATGGACGACCAGCATTGCTGCCTGGTCGACAGCTGGGGCGCCGAAATCGTCGACGCCCTGACGCCGCTGTCCGGCGAGATCGTGGTCAAGAAATGGCGATCGAGCGCCTTCGTCGGCACCAACCTCGACATGATCCTGCGGGTCAACAACATCAAGTCGGTGGTGTGTTGCGGCTTCATCACCCAAGGCTGCGTCGAGTCGACGGCGCGCGACGCCGGTTTCTACGACTACTATCCGGTCGTGCTCGAGGATGCGGTGGCGAACTCGCATCCCGAGCTGCACGCCGCCTCGCTGATGATCCAGCGCACGCGCTACGACGTCGTGCCGTCGGCCGCGGTGCGGTCGATCTGGGAACGCGCGGTGCCGCAGTTCGCGGCCGCGCAGTAGCGGCTCAGCGCGGGGCGGCGCGGCGTCGGGCGATGGCCGGGCGCGCCTCGCCTTTCGGCGGCACGGCCGCCAGGTCGTCGAGGATCGGACATTCCGGCCGCTGATCGCCGTGGCAGTGGTGCGCCAGGTGCTCGAGCGTGCGCTTCATGGTCTGGAGCTCGCCGATGCGCTGCTCGAGCTCGTCGATCTGGGCCTGGGCGATGTGCTTGACCTCGGCGCTGGCGCGGCCGGTGTCGTGCCACAGCGCGACCAGCTGCTCGACCCGCTCGAGCGGGAAGCCGAGGCTGCGCGCCCGCTTGATGAAGCGCAGCACGTGGACGTCGTTGGCCGCGTAGACCCGGTAGCCGGCGGCGCTGCGCGCGGCCTGGCCGATCAGGCCGATGCTCTCGTAGTAGCGGATCATCTTGGCCGACACGCCCGAGCTCTGCGCCGCTTCGCCGATGTTCATGGCTGCCTCGCACCCTGCGGCGGTCTGCCCTTGGCCGCCGATGCCGGGCGGCCCATGGCCGCCGATTTGCCGGGCGGCCATGGCCGCTGATTTGCAAGATTGGGCCTGTCATCAGAAGATGCTTCCCATCATGGGAAGGTCAAGAGCGCGCGGCCGGGAGGGTCGAGCAGGGGAGTGATGCGGGTATGAAGATCTGCGTGTACGGCGCCGGCGCGGTCGGCGGACATCTGGCGGCGCGCCTGGCGCGCGCCGGCAACGAGGTCTCGGTGGTCGCGCGCGGCGCCCAGCTCGAGGCGATCCGCCAGCGCGGTCTCACCCTGCTGCTCGGCGGCGAGCGTCTGACCGCGGCGGTGCGCGCGAGCGACAACCCGGCCGAGCTCGGCCCGCAGGACTACGTCATCTCGACCCTGAAGGCGCCCGGCCTCACGGCCGCCGCAGAGCCGATGCGCGCGCTGCTCGGCCGCGACACGCCGGTCGTATTCGCGATCAACGGCATCCCGTGGTGGTACAACCACGGCGCGCCGGCGCGGCCGAACCGGCCCGACCTCGGCTTCCTCGATCCGGGCGGCGCGCTGGCGCGCCATATCGGCGTCGAGCGCACGATCGGCTGCGTGATCTACTCGGCCAATGCCGTCGTCGAGCCGGGCGTGATCCAGAGCAACACGAAGGAGAACGCCTTCACCCTGGGCGAGCCGGATTGCAAGGTCACGCCGCGGCTGACGCGGCTCGCCGAGATCATCAAGGCGGCCGGCATGGGCGCGCCGGTGCGCGAGGACATGCGGCCCGACATCTGGGCCAAGCTGATCGGCAACGCCGCGCAGGCGCCGATCTGCTGCCTGCTCGAGCGCGACATGTCGGTGATCGGCGTGCCCGAGCTCTACGAGCTCGCCGCCAACCTGATGCGCGAGACCATCGCGACGGCGCGCGCCGACGGGATCGCGCTCGACACCGACGTCGACAAGCGCCTCGCGTTCGCCAAGAACGGCTCCAAGCACAAGCCCTCGACCTTGCAGGACCTCGAGCTGCGCCGGCCGATGGAGATCGACGCCATCCTGGTCGCGGTGCAGCGCTTCGCGCGCGCCGGCGGCGTGCCGACGCCGCATCTCGACACCGTGACGGGGCTGCTGATCGAGAAGGCGCGCATGCTCGGCTGCTACTAGGCCGGCGCGTCGGCGACCGCGCGGGCGCGGCGTCGCGGCAGCAGCGAGCGGCCGGCGGCCAGCATGCCGAGCGCGAACACCAGCGCGGCCTCGGCGAGCGCGCTGTAGAGCGCGCCCGGCGTCAGGCCGCGGTGGACGACCAGCCATGCCGCGCCGATCACGACCGCGAGCCGCACCGCGCCGGCGACCATCGGCCACAGCACGATGCCGGCGCCTGCAGCGCGAACACCAGGCCGAACGCCAGCCCGAGCAGGGGACA
>DATJNS010000373.1:0-12049 GCA_035507915.1 Candidatus Sulfotelmatobacter sp. | reverse complement strand
CGCACAGCCCTGTTGCTTGAGCTGGCGACGAGCCATCCGCAGCAGGGCGACCAGACTCGTCATCTCGACGCGATCGCTCGCCATCACGCGATGGGTGATCGGATCGTCGAGCAGCGCCGCGAGCTCCGGGGCAAATGCGGCATCGTCGATATACGCGCCCCCATCCATCGCCAATTCCCTTTGATTCCAATTAACCTTGCATACGGCCGCCGCCGACCGGCCATCCCCGCGACATCAAAGGCTTGTTGCAGCTGCCGGGCGTGCCGCGCGAACCCCGACATGCCATCAAGTTAACGATGAAGCAGGTCGCTTTTATGGGTCGATTGCGACTTTTTTGCGGTGCTGGAGCCGGTCGCGCCCGGACCGCCACGGGACACCGGCGCTGGACGTCTCTAAAACGGAGAAAATTTGGCCAAATTCAACAGGTTATATCCCATTAACGCAAGTAATGTCTCGGCATCGGTCACAGTATTGTTGCAGAACATCGTCCCATTCGTGCTATTACCCTTCTGACGCCGTTTCACCGACAACGAACAAACCCGCTCATCAAATCCTCGATGTCTGCGAAGTTATTGTCCAAAGGCTTTGTGATTGCCGGCCTTGTCCTGGCAGGAAGCGCATTTGCGCCGATCTGTTCTGCCCAGCCGGTGCACAAGACCACGCCGCCGCACAAGCAGGTCGCGCACAAGGCCGCGCCGCCACGCCATCACGTGCAGATCGGCGAGGCCTCGTGGTACGGCGCGCGCCAGGCCGGACACCGGACGGCCAGCGGCGAGCGATACGATCCGAGCGAGCTGACGGCGGCGCATCCCTGGTTGCCCCTGCATTCCACGGTGCGCGTCACCAACCTGAACAACGGGCTGTGGGTCGACGTCCGGGTCAACGACCGCGGCCCCTACGACCGGCACCGCGTGATCGACCTGTCGCAGAAAGCCGCCGAGATGATCGGGCTCAAACGCCGCGGCGTCGGCCGCGTGAAGGTCGAGCCCGTCACATTGCAGACGGTCGCGTACCACCCCGAAGACTGACGGGCCGCCTCAGGCGGCGAGCTGCGCGAGCTGCTGCAGCACGCGCTGCACGCCCTCGATGCGCGCCTCGGGCGCGTCCCAGCGACGCATCACGACCAGCCGGTGGTCGGGCCGCAGCCTCACGGTGCCGGACTGCCGGTGGATGAAATCGACCAGCGCCGGCGGATTGGCGAAGTTGTTCAGGCGGAACGCCAGCACGGCGCCCTTCGGGCCGGCCTCGACCTTCTCGACCCCGGCATCGATGCACAGCCGCTTGATCTGGATGATCTGCAGCAGGTTGGAGACCTCGGTCGGCAGCGGCCCGAAGCGGTCGATCATCTCGGCCGCGAAGGCGTCGATCTCGGTGCGGTCGATCAAGGTGGCGATGCGCCGGTAGAGGCCCAGGCGCACGGTCAGGTCGCCGACATAGCCCTCCGGAATCAGCACCGGCGTGCCGATCGTGATCTGCGGCGTCCACTGGTCGGCGCTGTGCGCCGCCTCGAGCACGGGGCCGCTCTTGGCGAGCTGCACGGCCTCCTCGAGCATGTGCTGGTAGAGCTCGATGCCGACCTCGCGGATGTGGCCCGACTGCTCCTCGCCCAGCAGGTTGCCGGCGCCGCGGATGTCGAGATCATGGCTCGCCAGCTGGAAGCCGGCGCCCAGCTGGTCGAGGGTCTGCATGACCTCGAGCCGCTTCATCGCGGCTTCCGACGGCACGCGCCCGGCCGGCAGGGTCAGGTAGGCGTAGGCGCGCGTCTTCGAGCGGCCGATGCGGCCGCGCAACTGGTAGAGCTGAGCCAGCCCGAACATGTCGGCGCGGTGGATCACCATCGTGTTGGCGGTCGGGATGTCGAGCCCGGACTCGACGATGTTGGTCGACAGCAGCACGTCGTAGCGCCCGTCGCAGAACGCCGTCATGACGTCCTCGAGCTGGGTCGGCGCCATCCGGCCGTGCGCGGTCGCGATCTTGACCTCGGGGACGAGCGCCCGGATGCGCTCGGAGACCGTCGCGAGATCCTCGATGCGAGGGCAGACGTAGAACACCTGCCCGCCGCGGAAGTGCTCGCGCATGATCGCCTCGCGCACCACCACGGGGTCGTAGGGCAGCACGAAGGTGCGCACCGCCAGCCGATCGACCGGCGGCGTCGCGATCACGCTCATGTCGCGCACGCCGGACAGCGCGAGTTGCAGCGTGCGCGGGATCGGCGTCGCGGTCAGCGTGAGGACGTGGACGTTGGCCTTGAGCTCCTTCAGCCGCTCCTTCTGGCCGACGCCGAAATGCTGCTCCTCGTCGACGACCAGGAGGCCGAGGTCCTTGAACTGGATCGACTTCGACAGGATCGCGTGGGTGCCGACGATGATGTCTACCTCGCCCGCGGCGAGCCCGCGCTTGATCTCGGCCGCGCGCTTGGGCGCGACCAGCCGCGACAGCTGCTCGACGCGCGGCGCCAGCCCCTTGAAGCGCTCGCGGAACAGCTGGAAGTGCTGGCGCGCCAGCAAGGTCGTCGGCACCACGACGGCGACCTGGCTGCCCGTCATCGCGGCGATGAAGGCGGCGCGCAGCGCGACCTCGGTCTTGCCGAAGCCGACGTCGCCGCAGATCAGCCGGTCCATCGGCTTGCCCGAGCCGAGATCGGCCAGGGTCTCCTCGATCGCGCGCTGCTGGTCGTCGGTCTCGGCGTAGGGGAAGCGCGCGCAGAACTCGTCGTACAGGCCCTCGGGTGGCGCCAGCACCGAGCCCATCTTGATCTCGCGCTCGGCGGCGATGCGGATCAGCTTGTCGGCGATGTCGCGGATGCGCGCGCGCACGCGCGCCTTGCGCGCCTGCCAGCCGATGCCGCCCAGCTTGTCGAGCTGGACGCCGGCCTCCTCCGAGCCGAAGCGTGACAGAACCTCGATGTTCTCGACCGGCACGAACAGCTTGTCGCCGCCGGCATAGACCACGCGCAGGCAGTCGTGCGGCGCCCCGGCGACGTCGAGCGTGACCAGCGCGTCGTAGCGACCGATGCCGTGGTCGACGTGGACGACCAGGTCGCCCTCGCCGAGGCTCGCGATCTCGCTGATGAAGTTGGCGCCGCGCCGGCGCTTGACCTGGCGAACCAGCCGGTCGCCCAGGATGTCGCCCTCGGAGATCACCGCGAGCTTGTCGGCGACGAAGCCGCGCTCGAGCCCGAGCACGATCAGGCAGGTCGTCGCGGGCGGCCCGGCGAGCGCGTCGACCCAGCGATCGGGCAGCGCCACGTCGGTCACGCCGTGGTCGCGCAGCAGGCCGCGCAAGCGGTCGCGCGAGCCGGCGCTGTAGGCGGCGATCACGACGCGCGCGCCGCCGGCGATGACGGCCTCCAGATGCTCGCGCACGGCGTCGAACAGATTGACGTCGGGCCGCACGCGCGCCTCGGCGAACCCGTGGCCCGGTCGGCCGCCTTCGTCGATGCGCTCGGCGCCATCCTCGCCCGCGACGTCGGGCGCGGCGGCGGCGGCGAAGGCGCCGACCGCGAGCCGGGCGAGCGCGGCGCGCCAGTCGGCCTCGCTCAGATAGAGCCGGTCCGGCGGCAGCGGCTTGTAAGGCACGGCCTCGCGGTCGCGGTTGCGGCCGCTCATCAGCGCGCGGCGCGCGCCGTAATACTCGTCGATCTGCTCGAGCCGCGCGGTAATCGCCTCCTCGACCTGCGCGTCGAAGCTGACCGCCGCGCCCGGCAGGTAGTCGAACAACGTCTCGAGCTGCTCGTGGAACAGCGGTAGCCAATGCTCCATGCCGACGTGCTTGCGGCCGGCGCTGACCGCCTCGTACAGCGGATCGTCGGCGGTCTCGGCGCCGAACAGGGCGCGGTAGCCGGCGCGGAAGCGGGCGATCGACGCCTCGTCGAGCAGCACCTCGGAAGCCGGCTTGAGGTCGACCGCGTCGCGCTTGCCCGTCGAGCGCTGCGACATCGGGTCGAACTCGCGCAACGCCTCCAGCGTGTCGCCGAACAGATCGAGCCGGAGCGGCTCGCCGAGCCCCGCGGGATAGACGTCGATGATGCCGCCGCGCACCGCGTACTCGCCCGGCTCGCGCACCGTGTCGCTGCGCGTGTAGCCGTTGCGCTGGAAGAACTGGACCAGCTCGTCGGTGTCGACCCGGTCGCCGACGCGCAGCCGCTTGACCGCGGGCCCGAGCAGCTTGCGGGTCGGCACGCGCTGCAGGATCGCGGCCACGGTGGTGATCACGAGGCGCGGCCGGCCGACCTCGACGACCGGCGAGGCGAGCCGGGTCAGCGTGTCGAGCCGGCGGCTGACCAGCTGGCTGTTGGGCGACACGCGGTCGTACGGCAGGCAGTCCCAGGCCGGGAAGCCGAGCAGGTCGATCTCGGGCGCGAAGCAGGCGACCGCCTCGGCGAGCTGGGCCAGCCGCGCGTCGTCGCGCGCGACGTGCAGCACCGCGCGCGGCCCGCCCGCCTGGGCGGCGAGCGCCGCCGCGGCGCGCTGCAGCACCAGCGCGTCGTACCCCTCGGGGACGCCGTGCACGACGCGGCGCCCCGGCTGCTCGTACCAGGCGCTCACGCGGGACGCTTCGTGTTGAAGGCGATCAGGAGATCCATGACGTCGTGGTCGTGCGGCGGCGGCGCGGGCCGCCGGCCGGTGATCCAATCGAACAGGTCGCCGTCGGGCGCGTCGAGCAGTTGCTCGAAACGCGCGAGCTGGCCGTCGTCGAGATCGGCGAGATGCCGCGCGGCGAAGCCGCCGAGCAGCAGGTCGGTCTCCTTGGTGCCGCGATGCTGGCTCACGTAGAGCAGCCGCTTGCGGCGCGGGTCGAGGCTGGTCATGCCGTCATTCTCGCCGGTTCCGGTCGGCTTGGGGAGCGCAGCCGGCGGAATGCCGCCATGCGCGCCGCCGATGGCCGAATCCTCTATCCCCATGACGGCGTTGCCACGCCGCATGGTACATGCCCTACAGATAGAACCTCCGAGCCGCTCCGTCAGCACCCGTGCGCCCCGAGATCCTGTTTTCCCTGTTCGCGCCCACCACCGCGCTCGCCGGCGTCGGCAAGCACGCCGCACGGCTGCTCGAGAAGGTTGCCGGGCCGACCGTCGCCGATCTGCTCTGGCACCTGCCGACCGGGATCGTCGATCGCCGCCATATGCCGAAGATCGCCGACGCGCCGCCCGGCGCGATCGTCACCCTGGCGCTGACCGTCGACGCCCACCTGCCCGCCCGCACCGCGCGCCGGCCGTACAAGGTCCGCTGCAGCGACGACACCGGCTTTCTGCACCTGGTGTTCTTCAATGCGCGCGCCGACTACCTGACCAAGCTTCTGCCGGTGGGGGCGCGGCGCATCGTCTCGGGCCGCGTCGAGCTGTTCAACGACGAGCGCCAGATGACCCATCCCGACCATGTCGTGCCGCTCGAGGAGGTCGACAAGGTCACGGGCATCGAGCCGATCTATCCGCTGACCGCGGGCCTGACGCCGCGCATGCTCGGCAAGGCGATGCAGGCGGCGCTGGCGCGCGCGCCCGAGCTCGCCGAGTGGCACGACCCGGCGCTGGTCGCGCGCGAGCGCTGGGCGACCTGGCACGCCAGCCTGACGACCGTGCACGCGCCCGCCGGCGAGGCCGATCTCGCCCCGGCCACGACGGCCCGCCGTCGCCTCGCCTATGACGAGCTGCTCGCCAACCAGTTGGCGCTCGGCCTGGTACGGCTCAACCAGCGCCGCCTGCCGGGCCGCAGCCTGGTCGGCGACGGCCGTCTGACGCGGGCGGCGATCGCCGCCCTGCCCTTCGCGCTGACCGCCTCGCAGCACACCGCGTCGGCCGAGATCGCCGAGGACCTCCGATCGGACCGCCGCATGCTGCGGCTGCTGCAGGGCGACGTCGGCAGCGGCAAGACCGTGGTCGCGCTGCTCGCCATGCTGACCGCGGTCGAGGCCGGCGCGCAGGCCGCCTTGATGGCGCCGACCGAGATCCTGGCGCGCCAGCACTTCGCCACCATCGAGCCGCTCGCCCAGGCCGCCGGCGTGCGCCTGGCCTCGCTGACCGGCCGCGACAAGGGCAAGGCGCGCACGCGGCTGATCGAGCAGCTCGCCACCGGCGCGATCGATCTCGTCGTCGGCACGCACGCGCTGTTCCAGGAGGACGTCGCGTTCCACGACCTCGCGGTCGCGGTGATCGACGAGCAGCATCGCTTCGGCGTGCACCAGCGCCTGACCCTGGCGACCAAGGGCAAGGGCGTCGACGTGCTCGTCATGACGGCGACGCCGATCCCGCGCACCCTGATGATGACGGCCTACGGCGATCTCGACGTGTCGCGCCTGACCGAGAAGCCGGCCGGCCGCAAGCCGGTCGACACGCGCACCCTGCCCGCCGAGCGGCTCGACGAGGTCGTCGCCGGTGTCGCGCGCCAGCTCAAGACCGGCGCCAAGGTCTTCTGGGTGTGCCCGCTGGTCGAGGAGTCGGACGAGGTCGATCTGGCCGCGGCGGTCGACCGCCAGAAGATGCTGGAGCAGGCGCTCGCGCAGCCGGTCGGCCTGGTGCACGGCCGCATGAAGGCGGCCGACAAAGACCGCGCGATGGCGGACTTCGCCGAGGGCGAGCTCGGCGTGCTGGTCGCCACCACGGTGATCGAGGTCGGCGTCGACGTGCCCGCCGCCACCGTGATGGTGATCGAGCATGCCGAGCGCTTCGGGCTCGCCCAGCTCCATCAGCTGCGCGGCCGCATCGGACGCGGCGACCGGCCGTCGACCTGCCTGCTGCTCTACCAGGGACCGCTCGGCGAGACCGCGCGCGCGCGGCTCGAGATCCTGCGCCAGACCGAGGACGGCTTCCGGATCGCCGAGGAGGACCTGAAGTTGCGCGGCGCCGGCGAGATGCTGGGCACGCGCCAGAGCGGCATGCCGACCTTCAAGCTGGCCGATCTTGCCGCGCACGAGGACCTGCTCGACCTCGCGCGCGCCGACGCGCGCCACACGCTCGATCAGGACCCGACCCTGACCGGACCGCGCGGCGACGCCCTCCGGGTGCTCCTCTACCTTTTCGAGCGCGACGCCGCGGTGCGCTACCTGCGCTCCGGATAGCCGCGCCAGAAGCGCCGCCGCCGGATCTAATGCTACGCGACCGTTGCGTTCTATAACAACCCTGACTAGTATCGCGGTCTCGTCTTGCCGCCGGTCCAGGGCATGTCCACGGAGCCCGCTCCCGCCGTCCCGTTGGCCCGACCCGGCCGGCCGTCGCGCCTGCAGGCTGCCGAGCTCACGCGGCGCATCCTCGACGCCGCGACCGCCGGCTTCCTGACCGACGGCTACCGCGCCACCAGCATCGAGGCGGTCGCCAAGGCGGCGCGTGTCTCCAAGCGCACCTTCTATCACCGCTTCGCCGGCAAGCCGGAGCTGTTCGAGGCCGTGATCCGGCGGCTGATCGAAGGCTGGCGCATCCCGTTCGATCGCGCGATGGCGCCCGGCGCGATGGCGCTCGACGTGCCGCTCGACCAGCGCCTCGCCGGCATCGCCCGTCTGATCCTCGCCGCCGCGCTGTCCCGCGAGGCGATCGCGCTGCACCGCCTGATGGTGTCGGAGGCGCCGACGTTTCCGGAACTCGCGCGCGTCGTCAACGAGCACGGCCACGCCATGGGCGTGCGCGCGATCGCCGCTCTGCTCGCCGCGGAGGCGGCGTCCGGCCGGCTCGTCGTCGCCGACCCGGCGCTGGCGGCCGAGCAGTTCCTGCATCTCGTGGTCGGCGCGCCGCAGCGGCGGGCGCTCGGACTCGATGCGCCGCTCGACGCGCCCGCGCTCGACCGCTGGGTGCACGCGACGGTGACGCTGTTCCTCAAGGGGTTGGCGCCGTGAGCGACGACGAGCTGCGCACCCGGCTGGGCCCGCTGCTGCCGCGGCTGCGGCGCTTCGCCATCAACCTCTCCGGCTCGACCGACGACGGCGACGATCTCGTGCAGGCGGCATGCGAGCGGGCGCTCGCGCGCAGCCACCAGTGGCAACCCGGCACGCGCCTCGACAGCTGGCTCTACCGCATCATCCACACGATCTGGATCGACCAGCTGCGCGCGCGCAAGGTGCGCGCGCATGTGCCGCTCGACGCCGCCGAGGCGCTGACGCGTGCCGCCGTCGAGCATCCGGCCGAAGCGCGCCTCACGCTCGACGCGGTGCGCCGCGCGCTCGCCGAGCTGCCCGAGGAGCAGCGCGCCGTCATGACACTCGTGTGCGCCGACGGCTTCACCTACAAGGAGGCCGCGTCGGCCCTCGACATCCCGATCGGCACCGTGATGAGCCGGCTGGCGCGGGCGCGGCTCGCATTGATGGCGCGGCTCGGCGCAACGCCGCCGGCGTGACGCTCAGACCACCGGCGTGATCGGCGGGCCGCCCTCCTCCCACGCGTTGAAGGTGGCGTCCCACACCGCGATGCGGCCGTCGCGCACCATCCAGAATTCCATGCCGCGGCCGATCATCCGCTTGCCCGTCTTGGCGTCCGTCCAGCTCGCATCCCAGGAATTTCCGAGCACGTCGCCGGTCAGGCAGCGCAGCGTCTTCTTCAGCCTGTAGCCCTGCGTGCGCGCGAAGCGCGCCGTCAGGAACGCCATGATGGCGGCGCGGCCGCGCATCTCCGGGAAGTCGGCGAAGCGGGCGATCGCATCCTCTGTGAAGCCTTCAGCGATCGCGGCGAGATCGGCCCGGCCGAATACGTCCTCGACGCTCTGGACCAGGCGAGCCGCCTCGGCCCAGCTCATCGTCGACCCCGCCGTCGTGTTGCGCATCACCATGGCTCCTCCCATTGCGTCGTCCCGCGACGTCAGCGGCGCGCGATGAACGTGCCGCCGGCGCGATAGCCGGCCGGGCTCGAGAACGCGAAGTTGCCGCCGGTCCCGAGGACCGGATCGTCACCCCCTTTGTAGAACGAGCCGGCGAGGCTGCCCGTGAAGCTGGTGCCACCCGCGCTGCCCGCCAGGTTCGCCGTATAGTCGCGGCCGTTCGTGCTCGAGCTCGCGCCCTGCAACGTCACGCCGTCGAAGTTCGCGATCGTGCTGGTGCCGGCATGGCTGGCGAAATTCCAAGACAGCTGATACGTGCCGCCTGCCAGATACTGCGCGCCGCTCGGCGTCACGACGTTGCCGACCGCCTGGCCGACGTAGGTCGCGCTGCCGCTCTGCGGCAGTTCGTAGAGCTGCGGCAGATGTCCCACCACCCAGCTGCCGAGATTCACCGCTTCGACGCGCCCGCTCGCGAATTGGTAGCTGCCGACCCACCAGCCCCAGGTCATGAAGCGACAGGCACACGGCGTCGCGCCGGGCACCACGATGTCGAGCGCGTCGGCGCTCACCATCACGGCGCGCGACGTCAACGCGACGGCGGGCGTGCCGGCCTGCTGGTTCGTGAAGGTCGACGTGTTGGTCACTGAATTGCGCGCCGCGAAGATGTTCTGCGCCAGATAGAGCGAGCGGTCGAGATTGACGGGACCGTTGCCGCCGAACGCGAAATCGAAGCAACAACGTCCGGTGTTGACGAAAAAGTCGCCGACCACGCGGTCGCGCACACTCTCCAGATCGATCACCGCGCTGCTACCGGCCTGGATCGTCGAAAAGCCCGTGGTGCCGTCGGATCGGGTGAAACCGATGATCCCGCCCACGTAGCCCGAGAGCGACTGGAAGCCGAAAATCCGGTTCGAGTTGACCAGCGGCAGGTCGAGGAAATTGCTGTCGAGATAGTCGTAGATCGACAGGAAGCGGCCGAAATTGAAAGCCTCGCGCTGCAGGCGCGCGGCATGCTCGACGATCTCCGAGGCGGCCTGGTCGGTCGTCTCCGTCGCCTTGGGCGCGATCGTCACGCTGGCCGCGAGCACGTCCGCCGCCTCGGTCGATCCGGTCGCGCTCGACACCGCCGAGCGCGCCAACGCCGCGTCCTGCAGTGGCTCGCCGGATGCCGCCCCGGTCGACTTGGCGCCTTGCAGCGCCCCGAGCTCGGCCTTCAAGGCCGCCAAGCTCAGCGGCGCCGGCGCGGACGGCGGCTGCCCCGGCGTCACCGTCACGCTGTAGCCCGGCCGCAGCACCGTCTGGGTGACGCCGCCGGCGGTCACCGACAGGCGCGCGCCGTACAGCATCGTGGCGACCAGCGGCTCGCCCGGCTTCAGGTCGACCAGCGCGATGCCGCCGCGGATGCCGACGGTCGCGACCGGCGTCGCGATCTCGACCGCGCTCGACTTGCTGATCGCGCCGCCGACGAACCGCATCACGCCGCTGGTCGCGGTCAGCGCGAGCGTGCCGAGCCGGCCGGCAGGGTCGTAGACGAAGCGGTCGATCTTGACCTCGGCGTCGGCGCCGACGCTGAGCGAGGCGCCGTCGAGGAACAGGAGTTGGGCCTGGCCGCTCGGTCCGGTGGTGATGCGTTCGTCGGCGAAATTGTCGACGCCGACCCGGAGGATCCGGGTGTCGAGGCCGGGCACCAGGCCCACGGCATCGGGATTGACCGCCGAGGTGACCCCCACCCGGGTCGCGGCGACCGACGGGCCGCCGAGGCCGAGTGCGAGCAGCGTCGCGGCGGCGAGCACGATCGAGCGCAGAGGCTGGGCCATGATTCCCCCGACGCAGGTTGCCGCGCCGCGGGCCCCCTGTCCAATCCCGGTGACGCTGCCCGCGGTCCACCGACCTCGCAGACTAACATTGCCTCAGCGGCGCGGGTGTGGCCTCGGTCACAGCGGCCGCCCGACCGGCCCGCGCCGCCGCGGCATACGTAGTATCCCTGACTGGCGCCGGTTGCCCGATTGCCGGCTATTGATCGATCGACCGTGGGTAGAATCCGAGCCTGAACAATGAACGGCAGAGCGAAAGTGTTTCTGCAACCGCCGCGCGACACCCTCGCGCTGTCGATCGGCACCAAGGAGGTCTCCCGCCCGGTCGCCCCCGGCAAGCCCGTCGCCTTCGAGCATCACGGCGCGCTGGTCGCCGGCCTGGTGCGATCGATCGATCCGGTCGATTGGGAACGCCGCGGCGTGGTCCCGGCAATCGTCGTCACGGTCGCGGGTGCATGAACGACCAGTCTCCGCGAGCCGTCTCGATGCCGAGCGATCTGCTGCGCCGCTGCCTGGTCGCCCGCACGGCAGGCGCGGATTTCCCCACCGTCTGGCAGACCATCCTGCGCGGCGATCCGCTGGTTGCCGGCATTCCGCGGCAGACCATCACCGAGGATCGCGCGCAGCTCGAGATCCCGCTCGTCACGGGCCACCAGCTGATTTACGACTCGACGCGGAAAGAGTACACGCTCTGGCCTTCGGTGCAGCGGACCTAGTCCGCAAGCCGCGGAGGCGAGCATGCTCGAATGTGTCAGCGCCGTCACGCTGGCGACGCACGATATGGCACGTGCCGTCGCGTTCTACGAAGCCCTCGGTTTTGCGCTCAAGTTCGGCGGTCCGGCGGCGCCATTCACCAGCTTTCGCGCCGGCAGCGGCTACCTCAACCTGGTTGCGATGCCGGCCGACCGGACGTGGTCCTGGTGGGGCCGCGCGATCTTCTATGTCGACGACGTCGACGCGCAGCATGCGCGCGCCGTCGCCGCCGACCTGTCGCCGGCGTTCGCGCCGCGCGACGCGCCGTGGGGCGAGCGCTACTTTCACATTTGCGATCCCGACGGGCACGAGCTCAGCTTCGCCCGGCCCCTGTGATGCCGTCGCCGCCGCGCCGCTACGGCTGTTTCGCGCCGGCGGCCGGATCGCTGTACAGATCGCTCGCGCCGGGCGACGCCGCGGGCGACGGCTCGTGCAGCTGCGCCGCCCGGTGCTGGCGCACGATGCTGCGCAGCTCGGCGTAGAAATCGACCGCGCTGCGTCTGATCTCGTCGAGCGAGTCTATGTTCTGGGCACGCTCGTCGAGACCCTGCATGGCGACGCGGCCCCAGGTCGCCAACGTCGACTCGTTGAACTCCTCCAGGTAGCGGATCGGATCCATGAACGCGTCGACCCCCATGCCGACGGCGTCGCGAACGTTCGAGGGGCCGAACAGCGGCAGCACGAGATAGGGCCCCTCCGGCAGACCCCAGACGTGCAACGTCTGCCCGAAATCGCCGACCTGCTCGC
>DATJNS010000372.1:0-32872 GCA_035507915.1 Candidatus Sulfotelmatobacter sp. | reverse complement strand
TGCGCCGCATCGCGCGCGAGCCGCGGTTCGCGGCGGTGCGCGCCGGCCTGCTGATCAAGGACATCGTCGAGGTGCCCGACGCGCGCTATCGCGCGCTGCTCGACTACGAGCGCGAGGCCATCGCGCTCGGCTACCCGGCGCTCGCGTAGCTCAGTCGCCGGCGGCGCGCAGGGTCGGTTTGGCGCCGGAGTCGGGGCGGCGGGCGTTGGCGCCGGCGAACTTGCGCCAGGCGATCAGGCCGGTGTCGGTGCGCGACAGGCGCTCGGCACCCGGGATCAGCTGCTCGAGGATGCGCTGGTCCTGGCCCGAGAACACGATGTCGTGCGCCCAGCCGCGCCACAGCCAGTAGTGCACGCGATCGTAGAGCGCGCGCAGCGGCCCGTGGCGGCGGAAGCAGTTGATGTTGACCAGCCGCACGGTCTCGGCGTCGAGCGGCACCGCCCATTGCACCAGCGCGTACTCGCCGTTCGACCGACCGATCATCACCGCGCCGGGCAAACGCGTCTGGTAGACGTCGGTCATCTTGTAGACGTTGCGCGCCTTGTCGGTGATGACGTTGCGCGAGCCGCCGCGTCCGCTCGGTTTGAGGAAGCGGTGCCAGGTGCGGCGCGGATAGCGGCCGAGCCCGGGAAAGTCCGCCGCGCGCATGCCCTCGTAGCTCGGGAACCGCATGCTGCGGCCGTCCTCGCGCACCGCCGGCTCGAAGCGCTGCGCGAACGGCAGATGCGGCTGGAAGACCAGCTCGGGCGACATGTTGTGCACGTAGGGCGCGTGGTGGTCGTTGGTCCAGTTGTCGACCAGGACGCGCCAGTTGCAGCGATAGTCGGTCACGTAGCTGATCTGGAAGAAGCGCTCCTGGTCGTGGATCCACTCGGGCAGGTCGTCGGCGAGCGGCACCGCGTCCATGTCGCCGACGAACAGCCAGATCAGCCCGGCATGCTCGGCCACCGGATAGGCCTGAATCCGAACCTTGCGCTCGATCGGCGCGCCCGGGCCCTCCATCAGGGCGGCGGCGAGCGTGCCGTCGGCGCCGCGAAAGGTCCAACCGTGATAGGGGCAGCTGATCGTGCCGCTGCCGGGGAACCGGCAGGCGCCGATCGACAGGCGCGTGCCGCGATGCGGGCAGCGGTCCTCGAGCGCGTGGAGCCGGCCGCCGTCGCGGAACAGCACGATCTGCTCGCCCAGCAACCGCACCGCGCGCGGCCGCCGGCCCAGCCGGCGCGCCTTCAGAATCGGGTACCAATAGTTGCGGAAGCCGAGCGTCGGCAGGCCGTCGCGTGCGTACGGTGCCTCGGGATCGACGGTCGCGTCGGTGACGGCCATGGCGGCATTCTAGCGGGGTTCGGTGCGCCTCGTGAGGGGCATCCGAGGTCTCAGGCGTGGTAACGCAGATCCACGATCGCGTCGACGTCGAGATCCCCCGTCACCGCGCCCAGCTTGCGCTGCAAAGCAAGCGCGGCGCCGAGGCCGGGCAGGTCGATCTGGCCGTCGAAGTGCAGGTCGTCGAACTCGCGCGCGATGGAGCGCGCCATCACGGCGCGCGGGATGCCGAAATGGCGCGCGCCGAACGCGGCCCACTCGTCGCGATGCTCGGCCGCGTAGCGGTAGCTCCGCCGACAGCCGCGCAGCACCGCGCCGATCGCCTCGGCCTCGGCCGCGAGCGCCTCTTGGTTCGCCACCACGATGCTCCACTGCATCGCCGGAACGAAATCGACCTGGTTGAGCCCGAGCCAGACCTTGAAGCCGCCGGCCGCTTCGCCGATCGAGACGTTGGGCTCCGAGATGATCGCGCCGTCCAGCTCGCCGTCGCTGACCAGGTCGACGACGCCCGGATAGCGCGGACCAAGTCCGACGATCTCGACGTCGCGGTCGGGTGCGAGCCCATGGTGGCTCAACACCTCGCGCATGAACCAGTAGCTGCAGCTCCCGATGGTCAGCACGCCGACGCGCCGGCCGGCGAGCGCCGGCCAGTCGGCGATCTCCGGCCGGGCGACGAAATACTGCACGGCGCCGCGCCGCACGCTCGAGCCGACGATCTTGAAGCGGGCGCCCTTGCCGAGCGCCGTCAGGCCCGGCGGCGTGCCGAGCTCGCCGATCTTGAGGCGACCGGAATCATAGGCGGCGGCGATCTCGGGGCCGCCGAACACCACGCGCACCGCGAGGTCGATGCCTTCGTCGCGGAAGAAGCCCTTTTCGATGCCGAGCCGCAGCTGCAGCCCGCATTTGTCGGTCGGCACGCCGTATTCGAACGGGATCGCCATGATGACGCGCTCCGGCTATTCGACGGCTTCGGCCGCCTGCACGACCTCGCCGTCCTTGTAGTGGCCCCAGACGCTGCGCAGCAGCGCGAAGGCCACCGGATCGAGATCGTGGCGCGGCACCACCTCGGGGTCCCAGTGGCCGTAGCGATCCTCGCCGCGCACCAGCAGCGCGGTGCGCCGCCCCATCGTCGAGCGCACGTGGGTCGGAATGTAGAAGAACGCGAAGCCGATCCGCCGGTCGTCGCTCGTGTTGGCGCGCGAGGCGTGCGCGGTGCGCTCGTGATGCAGCGAGAACTCGCCGGCCTCGAGCACCAGCTCGGCTCCCGCGCGGTCGTCGATTCCCTCGATGGTCTGGCCGCGCGCCAGCATGTTGTCCTTGGCGTGGGTCTCGACGTGGTGGAGGTCGGGCCCGAGGTGGCTTTTCGGCAGGACGCGCAGGCAGCCGCTCTCGGGCCGGCTCGCCGTGAAGCCGATCCAGGCGGTCACCTCCTCGTGTGGCGTCAGGCCGAAATAGGCCGAGTCCTGATGCCACGACACGTAGCGCGGATCCCGGCCGTCCTTGGCGAAGATCGAGGCGCCGAACAGCAGGATGTTCGGGCCGATCACGTCCTCGACGGCGTCGAGAACGGTCGGGTTGCGGCCGAGCTCGACCAGCCAGGGAAACGCCAGATGGCCCTTGATCTTGAGCGTGCGGTTGGCGTCGTGGCCGGCCTGGCGCTCGTACGCCTCGATGCGCCGGCGACACGCGAGCGCATCGTCGGCGCTCATGGCGCGGAACGGCGCCGCGTAGCCGTCCTCGCGAAACTGGCGGAGCTGGGCCTCGGTCAGGAGTTTCGGCATGCCGCCCTCATCGGTCGCCGTAGAACTTCATCACCACGCGCTCGCCGAGCGCAACCGCCCCGTAAAGCAGCAACCCGACCGTGCACAGGATGGCGATGCAGGCGAGGCCGAGATCGGCCTGCTGGCGCGACGAAGCGAACAGGATCAGGTAGCCGAGCCCGGCCTGCGAGGCGATGAATTCGCCGACCACGATGCCGATGATCGCCAGCGTGACGGCGATCTTCATGCCGCTGAAGATGTAGGGCAGCGCGGTCGGCATCCGGACGTAGACGAGGATCTGCCAGTCGGACGCACCGACCGATCGGCACAGCCGGACCATGTCGCGGCTGACCGCCTGGAGGCCGGTCGCGGTCGCGACCAGGATCGGGAAGAAGCTGATGAACACCGAGAAGGTGATGCGCGACGGCGACCCGATGCCGAGCCAGACGATGAACATCGGCGCCAGCGCGATCTTCGGGATCAGCTGGAAGAACACGATGTTGGGATAGAACGCGCGATTGACCACCGTCGAGCAGGTCATCAGGCCGGCCAGCAGGATGCCGAGCGGGATCGAGATGCCGAACGCGATCAGGGTCTCGAGCGTGGTCGGCAGCGCGTGCTTCAGCAGGAACGGCAGATGCGCCGCGATCTGGTCGACGATGTCGGTCGGCGGCGGCAGGATCGCGGGCGGAATTCGTGCAAAACGAACCAGCACCTGCCACAGCACGAGCGCCGATAGCGCCGCGCCGATCGGCAGAACGACGATCGAGGCGAGCTCGCCCGGCGCGGCGACGAAGCGCGCGCGCCGGCCGCTAACGGGCTCAGGCAAGGCCGGTGGCCGGGACAGCGCGTCGTCGCTCATTGCCGCCACGTCCGATCAGACCCGCCCGAGCAGCTCGGCATATTTCTTCGTCTTCGTGTGCACGACATCCCACTCGGCGGCGGTCAACGCAACCTTGCCGATCAGGTCGTTGCTCGCGTAGCTGGCGACCGGCGGTGGCTGCGGATCGGTCGCCGCGCCGGTGTAGTCGCGCGCCAGCTTGGCCTGTGCCGCGAGCTTGTCGAGATCGGTGTAGCCGAGGCCGTGCTCGCGCGACTCCGGGGCGTTCATGCACGCGCTCACCATGCCGACGCCGAGTTCGGTGAACAGTTTGCCGTTCTTGCTGATCGCGATCTCCTCGTGCTCCTTCAGGTGGCGTTCGACGGTCTCCTCGGGATTGAGCAGGGCGAATTTCATGCCTTCGAACAAGCCGTCTTGGAAATCGGCGATCAGCGGCTTGTTCTTCTCCAGGTATTCGCTGCGTGCCAGCGTGTTGACCCAGTAGAACTGGATGCCGACGTCGGCGAAGGGCAGGAAGCGCACCGGGAAGTCGGCGCTGACGAAGTTGGGGATCGAGCTCATGCCGAAGGCGACCATGCAGTCGACCTGACCCGACATCACGGCTTCCTCGATGATCTTGCTGTCGAGCGCCACGGTCGTGACCTTGTTGGCATCGACGCCGGCGAGCTTGTAGTAGGCGGGCAGGAACGGCGTGTCGCCGCCCGCCGCGGTGACGCCGATCTTTCGGCCCTCGATGTCCTTCGGCTTCTTGATCGGGCCTTTCGCGGGCACCAGCACGCCGAGCGAGGCGTCGTAGCCCTGGGTGCCGAGGATCCGCAGGTCGACGCCCTTGGTGATCGACAGGAGGTTGGCGCCGGTCGCGGCGCCGCCGAGCTCGAACTGGCCGCTCGCGATGCCCTGAATCGCCCCCAGCGAGCCGCGTCCGCTCACGATGTCGACCTCGATGCCGCGCTTCTTCCAGTAGCCGAGCTGACGGGCCATGTAGACGTAGGCGTACTGGCCGGTTGGCAGCCACGACAACGTGTAGCGGATCTTGGCGCCCTCGGCGATCGCGGGGCGCGGGAAGGCGAGCGGCGCGGCGAGCGCGGCGCCGCCGACGAGCAGCGTGCGGCGGGTGATCGCGGTCGACGCGGCGGACGGCTTGACGGGTTCCTTGGCGGTCATGGGCGGGCCTCGTGCGGGATCGGCGGTTGCGTGGGATGGTTGGCGCGCATCAGCTCCTTCAGCACCTGGCGGCCCTGCAGCAGCGCACGGTCCGCCTCGATGGCGATGCGCGAGCCGACCGCGTCGGCCGACGCGCCGGCCGGATCGGTGTCGAGCGAGCGCTGCTGCGCCTCGTAGACCGCGAGGTCCTCGTAGACCACGTGATGGCATTGCCGATAGAACTCGGCGCGGTCGTCGGGCCGCACCATGTCGAGCGCGTGCGCCAGGGTCCAGAACTGGTGCGTGGTGGTCGCGGTCTCGGGCGTGATGCCGTGATAGACCTCGAAGCCCCACTCGCCCTGGGTCTCGATGCGGTCGCCGCCGTCGGCCGACCGCCAGCCGCAAGCCGCCGAGCCGTTGTTGATCCAGAAATAGCCGGGCGGCCGGAACTCCGAGAGCTGCCAGCGGTCGAAGATGCCCTGGTGCGGGCCGAACTGGGCGTAGGTGCTGGGCGCGGGCACGCCGTTCATCTCGCGCGTGACGCGCACGTGCTGGCCGATCCGCCGCGTCTTCACCTCGGCCTGCTCGGCGACCGCGGCGTTGCCGATCGTCGAGTTGTGCACATAGGCGATGTGCGACAGGTCGAGCAGGTTGTCGAGAATCAGGAGGTGATTGGCCGGCACGTGCAGGCGCACCTTGGTGACGCCGCTCGCCGGATCGGACAGGCGCGGGAAACTGACGATCCTCGCCGGGTCGGCGAGCTCGGCATCGCCGATCCAGACATAGACGAAGCGGTGACGCTCGACGACCGGATAGGCGCGCACGACCGGGGCCTCGGGCCCGTGCACCTGTCCGGGAATCTTGATGCAACGGCCGCCGCAGTCGTAGACCAGCCCGTGATAGCCGCACTCGATGGTGTCGCCGACCAGCCGGCCGGCGGACAGCGGCAGGCGACGATGCGCGCAGCGGTTCTCGAGCGCGACCGCGCCGCCGTCCAGGCGACGGAACAGGATCAACTCCTCGCCCAGGACGGTACGCGCCAGCGGCGTGCGGCCGAGCTCGTCGTCGAACGCCGCGACGTACCACTGGTTGCGCAGGAACATCGCCGCCGCCTCAGGCCGACGCGCGCTGTAGCGCGGCGTTCTGCTGCGCCAGCAGCCGGTCGATCAGCCGACGGGCCTGCAGCGGGCCGGCGTCGTAGCCGATGTCGACGGTCGGTGCCGCGGGGTCGAGGTCGATCATGCGCTGCTGCGCCTCGAACACGGCGATGTCCTCGCCGATCACCTGCAGGCTCTGGCGATGGAACTCGGCGACGCCGTCGGGGTCGTCGGCGCCGAACGCGTGCGCGAGCGCCCAGAAGTAGTTGGTCGTCCGCCCGGTCTCGGGCGTGATGCCGTGGCACACCGTGAAGCCCCAGCGCTGCGCGCCGGGCGCGCCCTCCGGCGCGCCGGTGCCGGCGAGCGCCGAGCCGTTGTCGATCACGAAGGTGCAGGGCGCGCGGAACTCCGAGATCTGCCAGCGGTCGATGTTGCCCGCGTATCGGCCGAACTGCAGGTAGGTTTGCGCGGGCGGCACGTCCAAGGTCCAGCGCGACACGCGCACGCCGTCGGGCAGGCGTTCGGTCCGCACGCGCGCCTGCTCGGCGAGCTCGCGGCTGCCGACCGTCGAGGCGTGCACGTAGGCGAGGTGCGACAGGTCGAGCAGATTGTCAATGATCAGCTGATAGTGGCAGGGCACGCGCGCGTGCAGCTTCACGAGGCCCCAGCCGGGCGCCTCGAGCCAGTGGAAGTCGCGGATGGTCGTCGGATCGGCGCGCGCCGGGTCGCCGGTCCAGATCCAGATGCAGCGCTGGCGCTCGACGGTCGGATAGGCGCGCACGCGCGCCTCCGGCGGCACCACCGGCTGGCCAGGCACCGCGAGGCAGCGGCCGTCGGCGCCGAACACCAGCCCGTGATAGCCGCACTCGATCGCGTCGCCGTCGATGCGGCCGAGCGACAACGGCAGGCGCCGGTGGATGCAGCGGTCCTCGAGCGCGACCGGGCTGCCGTCGCGGCGCCGATACAGCACCACCGGCTGCTCGAGGACGATGCGCGCCAACGGACGGTCGGGGGCGAGCTCGTCCGACCAGGCGGCGACGTACCAGGCATCGGTGACGAACTTGTCGCTCATCGGCTCACAGGCGCGCCTGCTCGCGCATCAGTCGCTCGTTGATCAGGCGCGCCTGCAACAAGCCGCCGTCGGCATGGATCGCCACGCGCGCGTTGACGGCGGACGGCGGTGCGTCGCCGGCCTCGGCGTCGAGCGCGCGCTGCTGGACGGCGAAGATCGCAAGATCCTCGCGGATGATCTGGTCGCACTGGCGGTAGAACTCGGCGGTGACCTGCGCGTCGCCGAGGCCGCGATCATGCGCGACGTGGCGGAACTGGTGGGTCGTGCGATCGGTCTCGGGCGTCAGCCCGTGGAACACCGCGAAGCCCCAATGGCCGTGGCTCCAGATGTCGTCGCCGTCGGGCATCGGGTGGTCGGCGGGCGCCGAGCCGTAGCTCACGCGCACGTAGCTGGGCGGGCGGAACTCCGAGACCTGCCACAGGTTGACGCGGCCGTTGTAGCCGCCGAACTGCACGAAGGTCGGCGCCGGCACGACGTTGCGGACCCAGCGCTTCACCTGCACGACGTCGCCTCGTCGCTCGGTGCGGACCTCGGCATCCTCGGCGAGCGCGGCGTTGCCGGTCGTCGTGTTGTGCACGTAGGCGAGGTGCGACAGGTCGAGCAGGTTGTCGATGACGAGCTGGACGTGGCAGTCCGGTTTCAGCTGGATGCGCGTCACCCCGACGTCGGGGGCGTCGAGGCGGCTGAAGTCCGGGATCAGGCTCGGATCGGCGAGGGCGGGATCGCCCATCCAGATCCACAGATAGCGATGCCGCTCGACCAGCGGATAGGCGCGCAGGCGCACGTTCGGCGCGCCGTGCTGTCCGGGGATCTTGATGCACGCGCCGGTGTGATCGTACTCCAGGCCGTGATAGCCGCACTGCACGGCGTCGCCGACCAGCGCGCCCATCGACAGCGGCAACCGGCGATGCGCGCAGCGGTTCTCCAGCGCAACCGGTGCGCCGTCGGCGCGGCGGTAGAACAGCACATCCTCGCCGAGCAAGGTGCGGGCGAGCAGCGTGCGCCCGATCTCGTCGGGAAACCCCGCGGCATACCAGTGGTTGCGCAAGAACACCGGCTCGCTCCCGCGTTTCCCGCCCACGATCCTTGTCGCGGGTCCTGCAAGCGCGGGGCCACCGGCGGGGTGCGAGACTAACCGCCGCGGCGCGCCAGGAGGTCGATCTCGACCAGCGCGTCGCGCGCCAGGCCGGTCACGCCGATGCAGGTTCGCGCCGGCAGCCGTCCCGGCGCGAAATAGGATCGGTAGACCGCGTTCATCGGCGCGTAGTCGCGCTTGAAGTCGGTCAGGTAGACGCGCGCGAACACGACCTCCTCCAGGCGCGAGCCGGCGCCCGCGAGCACCAGCTTGAGGTTGTCGAGCACGCGACGCGTCTGCGCCTCGATGCCGACCGGCAGGGGCGCTGCATCGTCGGTCGGGTCGGTCGGCATCTGGCCGGTGACGAACAGCCAGCCGTCGGCGGCGACCACGTGGCTGAACGGCGCGACCGGCGTCGGCGCGCCGGCGATCATCAGGAACTCGATCACGGAACCTCGCTCGGACGAGAGGGGCGGGCGGCCAGCGTCGAGCCGCCGCGCCGCTCGGGTCAAGCCTTGGCACGCTTCCTGCGACCTCGATCGAGGTCATTCGTGGCGGAGGCGGCATCATGGGCACGCAGCGTCGGTATTCGCGGCGGCGGTTTCTCAAGACGGCGGGGGTCGCAGGCGCGGGCTTGGCGCTCGGCGTCACGCGCCCGATGCTGGTCTACGCGCAGACCAAGAAGGACGTGAAATTCACGCTCCCCTGGGTCGCCGAGGGCAGCAACCTGGTCGCGTTCGTCGCCAAGGGGCAGGGGCTGTGGGAGAAGCACGGCCTCAACGTCGACATCGCACGCGGCTTCGGCTCGGTCGCAGCTGCCCAGGCGATCGGCGCCGGGCAGTTCGATTTCGGCCTGTGCGCCGCGCCGGCCGGCATCATGCAGGCGGCCAAGGGCTTGCCCGCCATGATGCTGTTGTGCACGGGCTACGACGCCACCATGGGCATCGGCGTGCTCAACGATTCCGGCATCAAGAAGCCGAAGGATCTCGAAGGCCGCCAGATGGGGAGCACGACCGCATCGGGCGAGTATCCGTTCCTGCCGGCGTTCGCCGAGAAGGCGGGCTTCGACCTCGAGAAGGTCACCCGCGTCCAGGTCGACAACAAGGTGCGCGACCGCTTGCTCGCCGAACACAAGGTCGATGCGATCTCGGCCTTCGCGATGAGCGCGATGCCGGGCTACGTCGCGACCGGCGTGCAGGCGCACTTCATGCTCTACAGCGACTACGGCCTGCCGCTCTACCACAACTCGCTGATGACCCAGCAGGCGCGCTACGCCGCCGAGCCCGAGCTGTGCGCCGCGATGGCCGACGGGCTCGCGCACGCCGTCAAGGCGACCCTGCTCGATCCGGGCGAGGCCATGAAGGTGTTCCTCAAGCAGGTGCCCGAGATGGCGCTCGCCGCCAACGGCAAGGAGATCCTGCGCGTCGGCACCGGCATCTACGGCTACTCGGCGGCACGCGAGCCCCTGAAGCTGAACGGCGTCGGCTACTACGAGCCCAAGGACGTCGAGCTGATGATCGACCTCAACATGAAGTACGTCGCGCGCGAGGGCGACAAGCGCCCGGTCGCGAGCGAGATCGTGACCAACAAGTTCGCCGGCGAGGTCACGTTGTCGCCCGCCGAATGGGACCAGGCAATCAAGGGCATCCAGGAGTTCCGTGGCTATCTGAGCGCCTGACGCCGGGGGGCGAACGGCGGAGTACGCCCAAGAATCGAGCCGGATGCCCATGGAAGGGGCTGACGTTGACGGCCGGCGCGGCGCCCGGCCGGTCCCGGTTCGTCATCCGATGGCATGGGAATTGCCCCTATCAGGCCTGCCGCAACGGGGGTTTCGCGCGATGTCGGTCGAGCGCTACGTGACGGTCAGCAATCTGCGCAAGGTCTACCGGACCGGCGCCGAGACCGTCGAGGCGGTGAGCTCGGTCAGCTTCACGGTGCCGCGCGGCCAGTTCGTCGCGATCCTGGGTCCGAGCGGCTGCGGCAAGAGCACGCTCCTCATGATGGTGGGCGGGCTCGAGACCGTAACCTCCGGCAGCATCGAGATCGGCGGCACGCCGATGACCGGCCCGCGCACCAGCATCGGCGTGATGTTCCAGGATCCGACCCTGCTGCCCTGGAAGAGCGCGCTCGACAACGTGCTGTTCCCGATCCGCGTGCTCAAGCGACCGCTGGCGGAATATCGCGCGCGGGCGCGTGCGCTGCTCGAGATGGTCGGGTTGCAGGACTTCGCCGCCAAGAAGCCGCAGCAGCTGTCGGGCGGCATGCGCCAGCGCGTCGCGATCTGCCGCGCGCTCGTCTACGACCCGGAGCTGCTCTTGATGGACGAGCCGTTCAGCGCGCTCGACGCGATCACGCGCGACGAGATGAACGAGGCGCTGCTCGACATCTGGCAGCGCTACACCAAGACGGCGCTGTTCGTCACCCACTCGATCCGCGAGGCGGTGCTGCTCGCCGACCGCGTGCTCGTGATGACGCGTCGGCCGGCGACCGTCGTCGAGGATCTCGAGATCCCGTTCGCGCGGCCGCGCGACATGTCGATCGGCGACACGCCCGCGTTCAACGAGATCTGCAGCCACCTGCGCGCCAAGATCGAGCGCGGCAACGGGCTCGGCCGCCGCATCGGCGCGGCGCCGGAGACGTCCGTGGAGATATCCGTGCGGAAGGCCTCGTGACGGTCGGCGACGCCGCCGTCGGCGCGCCGGCGCGGAGCGCCGCGTCGGGTACGCGCGGGCTCGACCTCGCGCGCTTCCGGCCGATCGCGCTGCCGATCGCGACCGCGGCGGCGGCATTGGTGGTGTGGGAGCTCGTCGTCGTGCTATTCCGCATCCCCACCGTGCTGCTGCCGGGACCGGGCGACGTCGCACGCGAATTGGTGCGCGACCTGCCGGTGCTGCTGCACCACGCGGTGCCGACCGGACTCGAATCGCTGGTGTCGTTCGCGCTGGCGAGCGTGCTCGGCGTCGCGCTGGCGCTCGCCATCACGTACTCGCCGCTGCTGCGCGACATGCTCTATCCGAACCTGGTGGTGTTCCAGCTGATCCCCAAGATCGCGCTGGCGCCCCTGTTCGTGATCTGGCTCGGCATCACGAGCGAGTCGCGGCTGGCCTACGCCACCTTCATCAGCTTCTTCCCGGTCGTGATCTCGGCGATGACCGGGCTCGCCAATACCGAGCGCGACGCCATCCGGCTGTGCCGATCGCTGACCGCGTCGCCGTGGCAGACCTTCCTGATGGTGCGCTTCCCGTTCGCGCTGCCCTACGTGTTCAGCGGCATGAAGATCGCCGTCACGATGGCGTTCATCGGCGTGATCGTCGGCGAGTTCATCTCGGCCAAGGCCGGGCTCGGCTTCTACATCCTGGACGCCGGCTCGCGCATGGAGACCGCGGGGATCTTCGCGGCGATCTTCGTGCTGTGCGTGATCGGGCTGGCGCTGTTCGGCGCGGTCGCGGGCGCGGAGCGCGTGGTGCGGCGCTGGTATCGCGGCTACTAGCGCCGGTCTGCTACTCGGAGGACGCAGCGATGGCCAGCTCACGCGTCACGCTCTCCCGGCGCAGTCTCCTGCGCGCCTCGGCCGCCGGGCTCGCCGCCGCGCTGCCGATGCCCGCGGTGGCGGCGCCACGCACCGTCAAGTTCACCCTCGCCTGGTTGGCGCAGGGCAGCTCGCTCTTCACCTACGTCGCGCGCAGCAAGGGCTTCATGAAGTCGCGCGGCATCGATCTCGAGATCGCGCGCGGCTTCGGCTCCGTCGCCGCGGCGCAGGCGATCGGCGGCGGCCAATTCGAGTTCGGCATCGTCACCGCGCCGCCCCTGGTGCTGTCGGTCGCCAAGGGCCTGCCGCTGGTCTCGCTTGCGACCTGCGACTACGACGCGACGATGGGGATCGGCGTGCTCGCCGACTCGCCGATCAAGCGACCCCTCGATCTCGCCGGCAAGAAGATCGGCGCGGTGCCGAGCTCGGGCGAGTACCCGTTCTTCCCCGCTTATGCCGAGAAGGTCGGCCTCGACCTCAAGTCGGTCGAGCTGGTGCACATGGACAACAAGGTGCTCGAGCGCGCGCTGATGGAGAAGCAGGTCGACGCGATCATGGGCTTTGGCTCGTCGAGCCTGCCCGTCATGCTGTCGAACCACGTGCCGGTCCGCTGGATGCTCTACAGCAGCGCAGGCATCCGAACCTACGGCCAGGGCATCGTCACGGTGGCGAAGACGCTGGAGCAGGATCCGGCGCTGTGCCAGGCGGTGGTCGACGGGTTGCTCGAGGCCGAGCGCTTCACGATGCTGAACCCGCAGGAATCGATGGAGCTGTTCTTCAAGGAAGTGCCCGAGATGGGCCTCAACCCGGGCGCCAAGGAATTCGCGCGCATCGGCCTCGGCATGTGGCACTTCACGATCGCGCGACCCGATCCGATCGCGCACGGCCTCGGCTGGGCCGACCCGCGGGTGTACGCCGAGATGACCGATCTCGTGATGCAGTTCCTCGTGACGCCGGAGATGAAGCGACCGGCGACCGAGGCCCTGTTCACCAACCGTTTCGCGGGAAAGTTCACGCTGACCGACGCCGAATGGCAGGCCGTGCGCGAGCGCGCCGCCGAGTTCGGCAAGTACATCGGCTGACCATGGCGATCGCCGAGAGCGGACTATCCGCGACGCTCGCGCCTCCGGCGGGAGAGCCGCGGGGGCCTGCGCGATCGTTTGTCCGCCGGGTCTTGCTGCCTGTCGGTTTCGCGCTGCTGGTGGTCGCCGTCTGGGAGCTGGCGTGCCGCTACGGCGACATCTCGCCGGTGCTGCTGGCGCCGCCCTCGGCGGTCTGGCAGGTGCTGTCGACCAACTACGAGATCCTGCTCGAGCAGGCGATCCCGACGACGATCGAGACCGTAGCCGGTTTCCTGCTCGCGACCGCGCTCGGCGTCGTGCTCGGCGTCGCGATCACGATCTCGGCCCGCGTGCGCGAGGCCCTCTACCCCCACATCGTGCTGTTCCAGCTGATTCCCAAGATCGCGCTGGCGCCGCTCTTCATCGTCTGGCTCGGGATCGGCAGCCCGTCGCGGCTGACCTTCGCGGTGTTCATTGCGTTCTTCCCGATCGTGGTGTCCACCGCTGCCGGCCTGATCAGCGCCAAGCCGGAGGCGCTGCGGCTGTGCCGGTCGCTCACCGCGAGCGAGGCGCAGATCTTCCGCATGGTGCGGTTCCCCTTCGCGGTGCCCTACATCTTCGCCGGCATGAAGATCGGCTCGACCATGGCGATGATCGGTGTGATCGTGGGCGAGTTCATCACCGCCCAGGCGGGGCTGGGTTACATCATCATGTTCGGTTCCTCGGCCGCCCAGACCGATCTGGTGCTGGCCGCGATCGTGCTCCTGTGCGCAATCGGCCTGATGCTCTATGGTGCCGTCGTGCTTGCGGAGCTGGCGATGAAGCGTTGGTACGGCGGCGAAATCCCCGCCGGAGGCTTCGTGTGACCGAGCGGCGGCGCCTGTGCGCGCTCGCGGCCTTGACCGACGGCGTCGCGGCATTGATCGAACAGCCGGGGCAGCCGCTCGAGGAAACCATCGTGCTCGTGCGCGAAGGCGACCGAGTCGCCGCGTTCGTGAACTGCTGTCCCCACATGGGGTTCAGTCTCGACTGGAAGCCCGAGCGGCTGGTGGTCGGGCGCGGCACCTATGTGCGCTGCATTCATCATGGTGCGGTGTTCCGGATCACCGACGGCGTGTGCATCGCCGGGCCCTGCGAGCGCGAGCAGCTGACCGTGGTGCCGGTCGAAGTCATCGATGGCGACGTCGTCATGGCCGCGGAGGCCGCGTGCAGCCCCTGACGGGCAAGCGTGTGTTGGTCACCGGCGCCAGCGCCGGCATCGGCGGCGCGACGGCGCGCTTGTTCGCGGAAAAGGGCGCTACGGTGGTCGCGACCGCTCGGTCGGCCGATGCGCTCGCCGCGCTCGCCGGCGCATTGCCGAAAGGTGCGGTGACGCCGGTCGCGGGCGACCTCACTGACCGCGGTTTCCTCGCCGACCTGGTCGCGACGGCAGAACCGGTCGATGTGCTGGTCAACAATGCGGGCGCACTGAAGCATGCGCCGTTCCTCGAGGCCGACCCGGCCGACTGGGGGCGCATATTCGAGATCAACGTGCTTGCGCTGCTGAAGCTCACCCAACCGATCGCACGCGGCATGGCCGAGCGGCGCGTCGGCCACATCATCAACGTGTCGTCGCTGCTCGCGCGGCGGGTCGCGCCGTTCACGCTGGTCTACGCGGCGACCAAGCACGCCGTTGCGGCGATAACCCAAGGGCTGCGGACCGAGCTCGGGCCGTTCGGCGTCCGCGTCACCGAGATCGCGCCCGGGATCGTCGATACCGGCGTGTTCGGCGCGATCGACGATCCGCGCGTTCGACCGCTCTATGCCAACCCAGGCTTCGAGCGCCTGAGCGCGACGCAGGTCGCGACGGCGATCGTGTCGGCTGCCGGCGCCGACGCGAACGTGTGCCCCGATTTGCTCGAGCTCCGCGCGGTCGGCCAGGCATGATGGCGCCGGCGCTCGCCATCCACCGCTCGCGCAAGCTGATCCCGCCGTTCGAGCTGCTGCGGCCGCGCACGGTGCGTGAGGCCGCGTCGATGCAGGTGGACGCGCCGGACCACACGGCGTTCATGGCGGGCGGCATCGACCTGATCAACCGGCTGAAATTCGGCCAGCCGATCTCTCGCGTGGTCTATTTGGGTGCGGTCGGAGGTCTGGACGGCATCGAGGAGAGCGCGACCGGCCTGACGATCGGCGCCGGGGTGACGCACGACCAACTGCAGACCTCGCCGGTTGTCCGCGCGCGCCTGCCGGCGCTGGCCGAGACCTGGGGCGCGGTCGCCAACGTTCGGGTCCGCCTCAAGGGTACGCTTGGTGGCAACCTGATGGCGCGCGAGCCGACCTACGACGTTGCGCTTGCCGTCATGGCCGCCGGCGCCGAGCTCCGTTTCGCGATGGCCGACGGCGCCGAGCGCCGGGTCGCCGCCGCGGCGCTCACCGATGCGGCTGGCCGGCCGGTCGCGCAGCCGGGACTGCTCACCGCGATCGCGCTGCCGGCGTCTAATCGAGTGCGACTCGGCTTCGATCGCAGCCTGCGTCCGGCGCTGTCGATGGCGGTCGGCCTCGATCTCGACGGCACGCGCATCGCCGGCGGCCGCGTGGCGATCGGTTGCGCGTTCGCGGGGCCGCTGGCCCGCGCGCTGCCGTTCGATGCGCCGCTCGCGGCGAGCGAGCTTGCCGGCGCGGCCGGCGAGATCGCGCATCGCTTGGCCTCGACGTTGCCCGAGCCGGCGAGCGACGGCCAGGCCGGCGCGACCTACCGCCGCCGCATGGTCGCGGTGCTGCTGCGTCGTCAGCTCGTCGCGCTGGCCGGCGAGGTCCGGTGAGCGCCCCGATCGAGATCGCCCTCACGGTCAACGGCGCGCCACGGCGTCTGACCGTGCTGCCGAACCTCGTGCTCGCCGACCTGCTGCGCGAGGACCTCGGCTTGACGGGCTGCAAGATCGGCTGCGATCAGGCGGCGTGCGGCGCCTGCACGGTGCTGGTCGATGGGCTGCCGACGACCGCCTGCACGACGTTCGCCTTCGAGATCGACGGCAAGAACCTGGTCACCATCGAGGGCCTGGGTGACGGCGGGACGCATCCCGTCCAGCGGGCCTTCCTCGACCACACCGCGTTCCAGTGCGGCTTCTGCACGCCCGGCATGATCCTGTCGGTGGTGGCGCTGCTCGCGCGGCATCCCGACCCCGACGAGACGACCATCCGGCAGTGGCTGAGCGCCAACGTCTGCCGCTGCACCGGCTATCAGATGATCATCGACGCCGTGCGCGCCGCCGCGAAGATGCGGGCGGCGTGATGGACGGCATCGATCCCGCGGTGCTGAGCGCGCCCGTCGTCGCGCTCGACGGTCCGGACAAGGTCACTGGCGCGGCGCGTTACACGTTCGACGTCGCGCTGCCCGGCATGTTGCACGCCAAGGTGCTGCGCAGTCCACACGCGCACGCGCGCATCGTCGCGATCGACACCAGCCGCGCCGCGGCGCTGCCCGGCGTAGCGTGCGTCGTCACCGGCGCCGATGCCGCGGCGCTGCCCGATCCGCGCTACGGCGTATTCCTGCGCGACCAACCGGTGCTGCCGTGGGACAAGGTGCGCTACGTCGGCGACATGGTGGCGGCGGTTGCGGCGGTCGACGAGGTGACCGCCTATCGGGCGCTGGCCCTGATCGAGGTGCGCTACGAGCCGTTGCCGGCCGTGATGACGATCGAGGCGGCCCTGGCGCCGGGCGCGCCGCTGCTGTTCGACGAGCCGGCGGCCGGCAATCCGGTGCCGGTCGGCGCCAACGCGACCAGCGTCAAGGAACCGCGCCCCAACGTGCTCTACGAGTTCACCTACCGCAACGGCGACGCCGACGCCGTGCTCGCGGCGTCCGACCGCGTGTTCGAGGACCGCTTCGAATTCTCGCGCATCAACCACTTCCACCTCGAGCCGCACGTCAACGTGGCGCGCGTCATCGGCGATCAGATCGAGATCTGGTCGTGCAACCAGGACCCGTTCGTCCTGCGCAACGATCTCGCACGCGTGTTCGACCGGCCGGTCCACTGCGTGCGCGTGCACGCGAGCTACGTCGGCGGCGGATTCGGCGGCAAGAGCTACTGCAAGATGGAGCCGCTGGTCGTGCTGCTGGCCATGCGCGCCGGACGCCCGGTGCGCCTCGCGCTCACCATGGACGAGAGCCTGCTGACGCTCACCAAGCATGCCGGCGAGCTGATCCTGACGACGGGCGTGACGGCCGACGGCCGCCTGACCGCGCGCAAGAGCGAGATCCGGCTCGACGGCGGCGCCTATGCCGACGCCAGCGTGATGACGACGCTGAAGACCGGTTACCGCATCACCGGGCCCTACCGTTGGCAGGCGGTGGCGACGCGCGCGTGCGCGGTGCGCACGAATTGCGTGCCGGCGGGCTCGTTCCGCGGCTTCGGCGGCACCCAGGCGAGCTTCGCGTCGGAATCCCAGATCGACATGATCGCGCGCCGGCTCGGCCTCGACCCCTACGCGTTCCGACTCAAGAATCTGCTGGGAGCCGGCGAGCCGTTCCAGCCCAACGACAGCGCCATCGACAGCGATCTGGTCCAGGGTCTCGACGAGGTCGCCCGGCGCCTCGGCTATCACCGCCGGCCGCCTGCCGCCACATCGCCTCTCGCGCGCGGCATGGGGCTCAGCATCGGGATCAAGGACGGCGGCGGCACCGGCAATCACGCCCAGGCGCTGATCAAGGTGATGCCGTCGGGACGCGCGATCGTCCACACCGCGACGGTCGAGATCGGCCAGGGCGCGACGACGGCGTTGTCGCGTATCGCCGCGGTCGCGCTCGGGCTGCCGCTCGACTGGGTGCGCTACGGCGCGATCGACACCGACCACACGCCGCTCAACAACGGCACGCACGTGAGCTGCGCCACGACCGTGACGGGGGCGGCGATCGAGCGCGCTGCGCTCGACGTGCGCCGCCAGGTGCTCGACTTCGCCGCCGCGCAGCTCGGCTGCGCGGTCGAGGCGTTGACCCTGCAGGGCTGGGCGGTGCGGCGCGGCAACGTCACCCATCCGCTCGAGCCGATGATCGCCGCGCATTTCGGCGGTGCCGGCTTCGAGTTCATCGGACGCGGCCAGATGAAGGTGCCGTTCGACGCGAAGGCGCCGCTCAACGCCGTCAACCTGTTCTGGATCCCGAACTGGGTTGGCGCGGAGGTCGAGGTCGATCGCGAGACCGGCCGGGTGCGCGTGGTGCGCCTGGTGGCCGGCGCGGATGCCGGGCGCAGCATCAATCCCGCCGCCTGCCGCGGCCAGATCGAAGGTGCGACGCTCCAGGCCTACGGCCAGGCGCTGTTCGAGGAGCTGCGCTACGACGGCCCGACGCCGGCGAACGCGACGCCGCTGGCCTATCGGGTGCCGCTCGCCAGCGACCTGCCCGAGCGCTATGAATCCTTCACCGCCGAGCACGCCCAGGGTCCGGGTCCGTTTGGCGCCAAGGGTATCGGCGAGAGCGGCATGCTGGGGGTCGCCAGCGCGATCGCCAACGCGATCGAGGATGCGGTCGGCGTGCGGCTCACGGCGCTGCCGTTCACGCCCGAGCGGGTGCTGGCCGCGCTCGACGCGCAACAGGTTTCGACGACGAGGCGATGAAGGAGGACGAGATGGACGGAAACAGCCCGAGCACGCTCGCCGACAAGCTGGCCGGCCGGGTGGCGCGCTTCGCCGACCGGCGCGAGGACTGGACCGTGTTCGGCTTCGAGACCGCGCGCGATCCGCGTTTCGCGCGCGCCCAGCGCCGCTATCTCGGCGCCAGCGGCTCGGTCGATCCCAGCGACCTGCGCGGCGCCGTGCCGGCGAGCGCCTTCACGATGTCGATCCAGACCATGCCGCCGGGCAATCGCATCCCGGTGCACTGCCACGAGACCGAGGAGGTGTTCTTCATCCTCGATGGCGCGTGCCTGGTGCGCTGCTGGGAGGGCGGCACGAGCCACGAGATCCGCCTCGGCCGCTGGGACCTCGTCGCCCTGCCGCCGTTCCTGCAGCACGAGGTGCTGAACGACGGGCCGGTCGACTGCCACGTCCAGACCCTGCTCGGTCATCCGAAGCCGCTGCGGCCGAACTACGCCGATCCCGAGCTCTTGCGCCTCCAGGAGGCCGACGGGGCGGCGCAGCGGTGATGCGCCGCGACGACTACGGTTCGACGGTGCGCGCGCTGCTCGACCGGCTGAGCGGCATCAACGACCGCGAAGCGACCGCCGCGATGCTGCCGAGCCCGTGCTACGTCTCGCCGGAGTTCTTCGCCTTCGAGCGCGCGGCGGTGTTCGCGCGCTCGTGGCTGTGCGTCGGCCGCGTCGACCAGATTCCCGATCCGGGCGACTATCTCGCGGTGTCGGCTGCGGGCGAGCCGTTGCTCGTCGTGCGCGCGGCGAGCGGCGCGCTGCATGCCATGAGCGCGGTGTGCCAGCATCGCGGCCAGGTGCTGACCTGCGAGTCCGGCAAGGCGCGCCGGTCGTTCCGCTGTCCGCTGCATTTCTGGACCTACGATCTCGACGGCCGGCTGATCAACGCGCCGCGCATGGGCGGCGCCGAGGACGTTGCGGCGCTGCGCCGGTCCCTGCGCCTGCCGCCGGTCAAGCTCGAGGTCTGGCACGGCTTCATCTTCGTCAACCTCGACGGCACCGCGCCGGCGCTGGCGCCCAGCCTCGCCAAGCTCGAGGCGACCTGGGCCGGCTACGAGGCCGCGGATCTCGTCACCGTGCCGCCGGTGCCGGCCGACCAGCCGGTGCCGTGGAACTGGAAGGTCCAGCTCGAGAATTTCACCGACGCCTACCATCCGGAATACGTGCACCAGGGCACGCATGATTTCGCGCCCAGCGTCCACGCCGACGGCGGCGTCGCGTTCACGCCGATGCACCCGGGCGACAATGCGATCGTCCGCACCGTGCCGATGCTCGAGGCCGACGGCGGCATGATGCGCGACGGCTGGGGTCCGGCGGCGATGTTCCCGGCGATCGCGACCTTGTCGCCCGAGCAGCGCCGACGCCTCACCTTCGCGATGGTGCCGCCCAACATGCAGCTGATGTTCGCGCCTGGCGCGGTCGCCTACACGCTGCTCAATCCCGCCGGTGCCGAAGCGACCTACGCGTCGTCCGACCGGGTGACCGGCGGCGGCTGGGTGCTGCCGCGCGCGACCGTCGAGCGCCCGGACTTTGCCGAGCGCGCGGCCGCCGTGCGCGAGGGCGCGAGCAAGATCTGGGCGCAGGACGTGCCGATCAACCTCGCGATGCAGGCCGGCAAGCGCTCGCGCTTCTCGCCCGAGGGCTGCTACGGCCCGCTCGAGACCACGCTCCAGCAGTTCAACCAGTGGCTCGTCCGGGCCTACCAGACGGCGTGGGCCGAAGCCGCGTGACGCACGCGCCGCTGCGGCGGCGCGTCACGCCTTGTCGAGCCAGAACGTGTCCTCGCGCACCACGTCGTAGATGCCGAAATAGTCCTTGGGATTGTGGCCCTTGACGTAGTCGCGGTACACGTCGTTGATGCGCTCCCAAGCGACCGGCAGCACCGGGATCTCGCGCTCCATGATCGTCTCGGTCTGGTGGATCAGCGCCAGGCGTTTGGCCGCATCGGTCTCGCGGTCGATCTGGTCGAGCAGCGCGTCGAATTCCTTGTTCGCCCAGCCCGAGTAGTTCTGCGGCCCGCCGGTGCGATACCACGCATTGAAATAGTCGGACGGGTCGAGCAGGGTCGACACCACGGCGCCGATCGCCAGGTCGAAATGTCCGCTGGCGACGTCGTCGAACCACACCGACTCGACGACCGTGCGCAGGTTGCATTTGACGTTGAGCGCCTCCTGCAGCATCGCCTGGATCGCTTGCGCCCACAGTTTGAAGCTGGCGACGTCGCGGATCATGAAGTCGAGCGGCTCCTTGAGTCCGTCGGCATGGCCGGCCGCCGCCAACAGGGCCTTGGCCTCCTTGATCGCGGCGGTCGTGTCGGACTGATAGCCCGGCCGCTTCTCGAGCTCCGCGATCGGCGTGGCGAAGTCCGAGAACGGATAGATGAAGCCGCCGACGCGCATCGGCGTCACGTCCTTGACCACGTCGATCAGCGCCGGGCGGTCGAACGCGAGATGCAGCGCGCGACGCACCCGCGGATCGTCGAGCGGCGGCTTCTTGTGATTGAGCCACGTGCCCTGGATGACGCTCTGGTTGAACTGCGCGGTCATCAGGCCCGGCATCTCCTTGGCCTTGCGCACCGTCACGGGGTCGGTGATGCGGATGTAGTCGGTGCGGCCCGACAGGATCGACGAGCCGAGTTCGTTCGAGAACGGCAGGCCGTGGTAGAACTCGATGCCGTCGAGATAGGGCAGCGGATCGTTCCAGTAGTTCGGATTCCGCTCCATCACCCAGACTTCGCTCTCGACGTACTTCTTGCTCTTGAACGGGCCGGTGCCAGGGAAGACCTGGACCTTGCGCAGGTTGTAGTTGTTGTCCTCGAGCGTCTTCTTGCGCACGATGACGTTCCAACCGCTGGCGATCGCCGACATGATGAAGTTGGCCGGGCGCGGCTCGGACAGCTTGAACTGCACCGTGTATTTGTCGGGTGCGGTGATCTCGCTCACCGTCTTGAACAGGATGCTGCGCGGAATGCTGATGCCCTGCGGCGGCTTCGAGATGCGGTCGAACGTCGCCTTGACGTCGTCGGCGGTCAGCTCGGCGCCGTCGTGGAAGTGCACGCCCTTGCGCAGCATGAAGGTGTAGGTCTTGCCGTCCTTGGCGATGTCCCAGCTGTGCGCCAGGTCGGGGATGATGGTCTTGCCGCTGTCGCGCGGATCGCGCCGAATCAGGTTGTCGAACTGCACGCCTTGCGCCGCCAGGCTGTTGATCGTGCCCGACTGGTGCAGGTCAAAATGCGGCGGCC
Source organism: Candidatus Sulfotelmatobacter sp. (assembly GCA_035507915.1). Taxonomy (GTDB): domain Bacteria; phylum Pseudomonadota; class Alphaproteobacteria; order Elsterales; family Elsteraceae; genus JACQAI01. The sequence goes on along the minus strand of DATJNS010000372.1, from coordinate 11,109 downwards.
GCATCGTGATGCCGTAGCGCAGGACGCCGCCGCGCTTGGGGTTGGGCTCGGGCGCGGCGAGCTTGAACTTCGAGCCGTCGAACTGTAGCGGGATGTCGGCGAGCGCCCAGTCCGGCCGCAGTCCGTAGGCGGCGGCGATCACCGCAGCCGCACCGCCCTTCAGAACGTCGCGACGATTCCAGCGTGCCCGTGGCGAATTGCGCCTGTGCATCGGTCTCCTCCCCGAACTCTTTGCGAAATTCTTTGTCGTTCGATCACGCCGTGCTCTAATCGGCGCGCCGATCCATTCGGCCAACGAGTAACATACCGCCAACATCGGAGTCACCCTTGAATCAGGGTGTTGCAGCCGACGGTGCGGCGCCCGGGGGGATCGTTCTCGAAATCGAGGACCTGCGCACGCATTTCTTCACCCCGGCCGGCGTGGTGCGCGCGGTCGACGGCGTCTCCTACGCGGTGCGCGCCGGCGAGACCTTGGGCGTGGTCGGCGAGAGCGGCTGCGGCAAGAGCGTGACGGCGCTGTCAGTGCTGCGGTTGGTCGCCAACCCGCCGGGGCGGATCGTCGGCGGCGCGATCCGCTTCGGTGGCGCCAACCTGCTCGATCTCGCCGAGGCGGAGATGGAAGCGATCCGCGGCAACGAGATCTCGATGATCTTCCAGGAACCGATGACCTCGCTCAATCCGCTGTTGACGGTCGGGCGTCAGATCGCCGAAGCGATCAGCCTGCATCAGGCGCTAGGGCCGCGCGACGCCATGGCGAAAGCCACGGAGATGCTGCGCCGCGTGTCGATTCCGGAGGCGGAACGGCGCGTCCACGCCTATCCGCACCAGCTATCGGGCGGCATGCGCCAGCGCGTGATGATCGCGATGGCATTGTCCTGCAATCCGAAGGTCTTGATTGCCGACGAGCCGACCACCGCGCTCGACGTGACGATCCAGGCCCAGATTCTCGACCTGATGCGCGCGCTGCAGGAAGACTTCGGCACCGCCATCATCCTGATCACCCACGACATGGGCGTGGTCGCCGAAAACGCCGACCGCGTCGTCGTGATGTATGCCGGCCGCAAGGTCGAGGAGGCGTCCGCCAAGACGCTGTTCGAGGCGCCGGGCCATCCTTATACGCGCGGCCTGCTCGGCTCGATCCCCAAGCTCGACCTCGCCGCGCGCCGGGATGCGCGGCGGTCGCGACTGAGCGAGATCAAGGGGATGGTGCCTTCGCTCAACGATCTGCCGGCCGGGTGCACGTTCGCGCCGCGCTGCGAGTTCGCCACCGACCAATGCCGTGCCGCCTATCCGCCGTTGATCGAGCATCGGCCCGGTCACACCATCGCGTGCTGGCGCACCGACGTGCTGCCGGCGATGGCGCTTTGATGGGAGCAAATGCAAACGGCGCGCGGCCGCTGATCGAGGTCCGCGATCTGAAGAAGCACTTTCCCGTGCACAAGGGCCTGTTCGGCCGGACGACCGGCACCGTGTACGCGGTCGACGGGGTGACGTTCCACATCGACCCCGGCGAAACGCTCGGTCTAGTGGGCGAGAGCGGCTGCGGCAAGTCGACCCTCGGCCGCGTGCTCGTGAAGCTGCTCGAGCCGACCTCCGGCCAGATCGTCTTGGGCGGCGAGGACATCACCCATCACAGCGGCGAGCAAATGATGCCGTATCGCCGGCGGATGCAGATGATCTACCAGGATCCTTACGCGTCGCTCAATCCTCGCATGACGGTGGGCGAGATCGTCGGCGAGCCGCTGACCATTCACCGTGCGGTGCACGCCGGCGAGCGTCGCGACCGCGTCGCGGCGCTGTTCGAGCGCGTCGGTCTGCGCGCCGAGCTGATGGACCATTACCCGCACGAGTTCTCCGGCGGGCAGCGCCAGCGCATCGGCATCGCGAGGGCGCTGGCGCTGAGCCCCGAGCTGGTCGTCGGCGACGAACCGGTGTCGGCGCTCGACGTGTCGATCCAGGCGCAGATCATCAACCTGCTGATCGACCTGCAGGACGAGCTCAAGCTGTCCTACTTGTTCGTCGCGCATGACCTCGCGGTAGTCGAGCATCTGTCGCACCGCGTCGCGGTGATGTATCTCGGCCGCATCGTCGAGCTGACGGACAAGACCAGCCTGTTCGAGATGCCGTTGCACCCCTACACCGAAGCGCTGCTATCGGCGGTGCCGATTCCCAACGCCCGCGCGCGGACCCGCAAACGGACGATCCTCAAGGGCGAGGTGCCGAGCCCGATCAATCCGCCCACCGGCTGTCATTTCCACACCCGCTGCCCGTACGCGACCGCCCGCTGCCGCAATGAGATCCCGGCGCTGCGCGAGGTCGCGACCGGGCATCTGGTGTCGTGCCACCTGCACGATGGCGGCATCGCCTTCCCGTTGGCGAAGGCCGCGGACGCGTGAGCCCACCTAGACCGCGCGCCGCAGTCGCGGGTCGAGGGCGTCGCGGATGCCGTCCCCGAGCAGGTTGAAGGCGAGCACGGTCAAGGTGATCGCGGCGCCGGGGAACAGCACCAGCCACCAGGGCGGCACCAGACCGCCATTGAGCGAGTCGGCCAGCATGTTGCCCCAGGTCGGGGTCGGCGGCGGGATGCCGACGCCGAGAAACCCGAGCGCCGCCTCGATGACGATCGCGACGCCGAGGTGGGTCGTCGCCAGGATCAGGTAAGGTGCCACGCATTGCGGCAGGATGTGGCGCAGCATGATGCGCAGCGGCGACGCGCCGACGCCGCGCGCCGCTTCGACGTATGACATCTCCTTGAGCGACAGCACGACGGCGCGGATCACCCGTCCGCCGAACGGAATCCGGGTGATCGCGATGGCGACGATCACGGTGCCGAACCCGGCGCCGAGCGCCATGGCGATCGCCATGGCGAGGATCAGGTCCGGGAAGGATTGCAGGAACTCGATGATCCGCTGGCTGATCAGATCGAAACGGCCGCCGAGATAGCCGCTCGCCAGCCCCCACAGCGCGCCCAAGGTGGTGCCGAACAGCACGGCTCCGAGCGCGATCGTCAAGGACGCGCGGCTGCCGTAGATGACGCGGCTCAGCACGTCGCGACCGATCTGGTCGGTACCGAAGACGTGTTGCTCGGTGGGCGGCTTGGTCATCGCCCGGAAGTCGGACTTGAGCGGCGCGTAGGGCGTGATCGCGGGCGCTGCGATCGCGGTGACGACGATCAGCGCCGCGACGCAACCCCAGAAGGCCGACAAGGGCGAACGCCGTGCGAACCGCCGCAAGATCCCCGCGACCCGGCGCAGCCCGGTCGGTTTCGTCGCGGCTGCGCGGGGCGCCAGGGCGAGCTGCGCGTCGGGTTCGGCCGCGGTCATCGATAGCGGATCCGTGGATCGAGCCAGGCGATCGTCAGATCGATCGCGATGTTGAGCAGCACGAAGACCACCGCGTAGAGGAACACCAGATTCTGCATGACGAAGATGTCGCGCTCGTAGACCGCCGTGAACATCGCGAACCCCAGGCCCGGTGTCGCGAAGGCGCGCTCGACCGGGATCGAGCCCGCCAGCACGAAGCCGAGCAGGATCCCGGACAGCGTGATGACCGGCAGTAGCGCGTTGGGCAGCGCGTGGCGGCCGATCACCGGACGCCGGCTCAGTCCCTTGGCGCGTGCCGTGCGAACGTAGTCCTCGTGGATCACCTCGAGCAGGCTCGATCGCGCCATGCGGGCGATGTACGCCGCCTGCCCGAGGCCGAGCACGATCGCCGGGCCGATCACGATCTCCAGATTGCCGATCGGATCGTCGAATAGCGACACGCCGGCGAGCGGCGCCCGATAGCCGAATACGAACAACAGAAACAGCACGATCAGCATGCCGAGCCAGAAGCCCGGCACGGCGAGGAAGAAGATGCTGAGGACGCGCGAGACGACGTCGCCGACGCTGTTGGGCTTGAGCGCACTGACGATCGCCACCGGCAAGCCGATCAGCCATGACAGCACGACCGAGAGGAGGGCGATTTCCGCGGTCAGGGGGCCGCGCCGTGCGATCATGTCGCCGACGCTCTCGGCCCGGAAGAACGAGTGCCCGAGTTCGCCGCTGGCGATGTCGCGCGCCCAGTGCAGGTATTGCAGCCACAGCGGGTCGCTGAGCCCGAGCTCCGCCATGTAGCTGGCGCGCTGCGCGTCGGTCAGCTTCATGAAGCCTTCCATGCCGAACACCGCGACGAGCGGGTCGCCGGGCAGGATGCGGAGGATCACGAAGACGAGAACCGACACGACGAAAACGGTCACGAGCCCAAGGCCCAGCCGGCGCATGAGATAGCTGTACATGGCGCAGACACCGGCTTGCCATCGCCCGGACGGGCCCTCGTCGGGACCCTAGCACAAATATTGGGCGCTTGTGGGGGCTGCTCGGCCGGCGGTCTGCGGTAGTGGTCCGCGTGGGCGGAGCCCGGCTACGGGTGCGGCGGCCAGAACTGATCGATCGGCTGGCGGTTCCAGAACGTCGCGATCTGGTGCAGCCAGCCGGCAAGCCGCTGCCGCAGGGTCAGGGCTGCATGGTTTCTGTGCAGACGTCCGAGCACGCTTGGCTGCATCGCGCACCTCCGCGTGGGATCTGCCGGGATGCGTGCAAACGCCGTGCCTGGTGCGGATTCAGCGGACCTGCGGCGCCACCGTGGCCATGAAGCGTTCGATGCTGGCTGCGGTGGTCTCGTACGGCATGCCGCCCAGGCGGAACTGCATCAGCGCGCCGCCGATGCCGATGTCGGCGAGCTCGGCGAGGTTGGCGGCGACCGTCGCGGGCGAGCCGCACAGGAAGCCTTCCAGGCCGGGCGCACGATCGGGCGACAGGATTACGCCGCGCGCGCGCCGGATCTCCTGGCGCAGGCTGCCGCGGTACTCGATCATCTTGACGAACGCCGGCCGTCCGACCGCCTCGGCCTCGGCGTCCGTCGCGCCGACATAGATGCTGCGCCAGACCCAGATCCTGCCGACATGGGCGGCGATCGCGGCGTCGTCGAAGCCGGCCTCGCGCAGGCCGCGGCGATAGAGCTCGACGCGCTGGCGGGTCACCGCGTTGCTCTGCGGGTTGAGCAGGAGCAGGCGTCCCTGGCGTCCGTGCTCGAACACCGACTGGTCGCTCGAGGAGCTGCGATAGATCGTCGGGTGGGGCTTGGTGAACGGCGTCGGGCGCAGACCGTGCACGCGCAGGTTCCAGAACCGCCCGCGATGCTCGAAGCCCTCGCCGGTCCACGCCTTGAGGATGATCTGCTCGGCCTCCTCGAAGCGCGCCTGCGCCTCGTCGGCATCGAGCCCGAAACCCTCGTACTCGTAGATGTTGAAGAAGGTGCCGCGACCGAGCCCGACCAGCAGCCGGCCCTTGCTCAGATGATCGAGCAGTGCGAGCTGCTCGGCCAGGTGGATCGGATGGTAGAGCGAGGTCTGGATCACCGCGAAGCCGAGCGCGGCGCGCGTCGTGCGCATCGCCAGCGCGGTCGCGAACATCAGCGGGTCGCCATAGACGCTGTTGCCGTCGAAGTGATGCTCCGACAGCCAGATCGCGTCCATGCCGAGGCGGTCGCACAGCTCGGCCTCGCGCACCGTATCGTCGAGCACGGCGCCGTCGCGCGTCGGATCGCGGCTCTCGGGAAACAGGAAGTTGCCGAATTTCATGGCGCGGTTCCGGCGGCGGCTAGGGCAGTCGCGGGCCGGGATCCATGCCGAGATAGACCTGTCCGCCGAGCGGGTACAATTCGGCGGCGACCGTGCCCGACTGCGCGACGACGTGCAGGTCGCGCCAGCACGCGGCCAAACGGGTCTCGGTGCGGAACGACGTGCTGCCGCCGTGGCGATACATCAGATCCATGGCCTGGCGCGCGCTGTCGGTCGCGTAGGCGCCGGCGAGCCGGCAGCGCGCCCGCTGCGCGTGCGTCGTCGGCTTGCCGGCCGCCACCGTGTTCCACAGCTCCGCGATCGTCGCGCTGCGGTGGACGCGCCCGGCGTCCAGGATCGCGTCGGCGCGTCCGATGGCATCCTGGACCTGCGGGTTGTCGCGCAGCAGGCCGGTCCGGCCGCGCGGCGTCTTGTCGCCGGCCAGCTCGATCAGCGCATCGATGCCGGCGCGCGCGACGCCGGTGACCACCGCGCTGTGATGCGGCCCGAGCCAGGCATGGGACGGCAGGGCATAGGTGACCCCGGGCCAGCGCAGCCACTCGTTCTCGATCTGGGCACCGACCAGCGGCATCGTGCGCCGCTCCGGCACGAAGACGTCGTCGACCGCCCAGTCGAAGCTGCCGGTGCCGCGCACCCCGGAAACCTCCCAGGTGCCGGGAAGGATCTCGACCTCCGAGCGCGCAAACACGCCACGCCAATGGAGCGCGCCGCCGTCGGGCGCGCGCCGCGGGGTGCCGTCGTCGAAAATCTGGAAGCTGCCCAGCATCCAGGCGCACTCGTGGCAGCCGCTGCCGAAGCTCCAGCGCCCGGTCACGCGATAACCGCCGGCGACCGGCACCGCCCGCCCGGCGCCGCGCACCGCCGTGCCGGCTACGGTTTTGGGACCGTCGCCATGCATCTCCGTCACGCCGGCGTCGGGGAAACCGAGCGTGATGAGCTGGATCAGGCCGTTGTTGGCGACGTTCCAGCCGACCGAGGCGGCGCCCTCGGCCAGGCATTCGACGACGCGCAGGTAGGTCAGCGGGTCGACCTGCAAGCCGCCCAGGGCGCGCGGAATCGTCAGGCGATAGAAGCCCGCGCCGCGCAGCCGCTCGATCAGATCGTCGGGCACGCGCGCCGCGCGCTCGATCTCGTCGTGGCGGCGCATGAGCTCCGGCCGAAACGCGGCGGCCGCCTGCACCAGGGGCTGCGCGTCGATATCGGCCGGTAACAGGGTCGCTTCCGCCGCCGTATCCATGGTCTGCAGCGTAGCCGAAACCCCCGCGATTACCAGCCAAGCCGCGCGGCGCGGCTCAGGCCTGCGCCGGCTCGGGCGCGGGCGGCACGATCGCGCCCATCTCGACGGTGATCGAGCCCTCCAGGCGCGAGGCGATCACGGTCGCGACCATGTCGTTCATCACGTTGAGCGTGGTGTTCGCCATGTCGAGCAGGTGATAGATGCCGCCGATCAGCACCGCGATCTCGAGCGGCAGGCCGAAGGCCTTGACGAACACGAGCCCGACGACCAGCCCGCCGCCCGGCACGCCGCCCGAGCCGGTTGCCAGGAGGAGGCCGGTCAGCACGATCACGATGATGGAGCCGAGCGGCAGCACCTGGCCTTCCGACTGCGCGGCGAACAGGAGGATGCACGCCAGGAACACGGCGGTGCCGTCCTTGGTGAACTGCATGCCGAACGGCAGGGTGAAGCCGCAGATGCTGCGCGGAATGTGCAGCTTCGTCTCGGCGATCTCGAGCGCCTGCGCCAGGCTCGCGAGGCTGCTCGTGGTGCCCGCCGTCGTCAGATAGAGCGGGTAGGTCCGGCGCAGGAAGAAGGCCGGCGAAACGCGCGCGAGCGCGTAGAGCAGCGCCATGATGACGACGAACATCGCGAGCTCGGCGGCGTAGATCGCGCCCATGAACTCGAGCAGCGGCCCCGCGACCTTGGAGCCGTAGACGCCGACGCTGTATGCCGTCAGCGCACCGAGGCCGATCGGCGCCAGCGCGATCACGACGCCGACCAGCTTGACGAACAGGCCGCGCCCGAGCTCGAAGAAGCCGGCGACGCGCGCGCGCTCGGCCGGCGCGAGCAAGAGCGTCGCGGCGCCGAGGAAGACGCCGAATACGACGATCTGCGTGACATTGCCGGACGCGAACGAGCCGACGATGTTGCTCGGGAAGATGTCGACGATCACGGCCGCGATCGACGGCATCTGGCCGACCTGGCTCTTGACCTCGCCCTTGAGATGGAAGCCGGCGCCGGGCTGCAGCCAGTCCATCACGACGATCGCGATGGCGAACGCGATCACGCTGGTCACGACGTAGTAGACGAGGATGCGCGCGGTCAGCCGGCCGACGAAGCCGGCCTCGCGGATCGTCGTCAGGCCCGACATCAGGGTGAAGAAGATCAGCGGGATCGCCGCCATGACGAGCAGGCGGATGAAGATGTCGCCGACCGGCTTCAGCTGCTCGGCCGCCGGCCCCAGCCACAAGCCGACGAGCGCGCCGACCGCCATGCCGAGGAAGATCTGCGTGCCGATCGAGCGCCGGCGGTACCAGACCCAGGCGCTCATCGGCCCGATCCTTCGGCCATGCGGCGATCGACCAAAGCCAGTAGGCGGTCGACCTCCGCCTTGGTGCTGGTGAGACCGAGCGAGACGCGGAGCGAGCCCAGCCGCCCCGACACCACGACGTCGTGCTCGGCCAGGTATTCGACCCAGCCGTCGCCCGGCATGTCGAACACGCAGATGTGCGAGCGCCGCTTCGGATCGCGCGGCCCCAGCCGCGCGATGCCGCGCGCGGCGAGCTCATCGGTCAGGTATTCGCCGAGGCCCAGCACGTGCCGCTCGATGGTCGCCATGCCGACGCCGAGGATGACGTCGAGCGCCGCGCTCAGCGCGTAGACGCCGGAATAATTGAAGTTGCCGATCTCGAAGCGGCGCGCATCCTCGCGCGGCACCGCGTTGGTGTTGCGCACCACGTGATCCTCCAGCGGATCGGGCGTCATGCTGGCGCGCGCGAGATAGGCCGGCGCCATCTGGGGGATCAGGTCGCGCCGGCAGTAGAACAGGCCGATGCCGTGCGGCGTCAGCAGGCCCTTGTGCGCACTCGCCGCCCACATCGCGACGCCGAGCGCGTGGAGATCGACGTCGAGCAGCCCGACCGCCTGGACGCCGTCGACCACCAGCTGCACGCCCCTGGCGCGACACAGCGCTGCGATGCCGGCGACGTCGTTGCGCTGGCCCGGATGGAAGGTGACGTCGGCGACCGCGACCGCGCGCGTGCGCGCGTCGATGTGCGGCGCCAGCATGCCGGCGTCGACCCATTCGCCGGCCTCGGGCACCAGGCGGACCTCGACGCCGCGCTGGCGCAGATTGAGCCACGGGAAGACGTTGTTCGGATGCTCGCGCGCCGGCAGCACGACGTTGTCGCCCGGGCGCCAGGCGATCGCGTTGGCCGCGATATTGAGCCCCTCCGACGTGTTCTTGACGAATGCGAGCTCGCCGGGCTCGCAGCCGAGCAGGGCCGCGGCCTTGCGTCGCGTCGCCTCGATCTCGGCGAGCCACGCGGCCTTGTCGCCGCCGCGCTCCTGCAGCGCGGCAAAATAGCCCGTGAGCGCGGCCGTCACCGGCGCGGGCGGCGAGCCCATGTTCGCGATGTCGAAATAGACGCGCTTCTGGGTGATCGGAAATTGCACGCGCGCCGCCTCGAGCACGCCGTGAGGGTGGTCCATCGTCGACTGCCTTCGGGTCGTCCGCGGAAAAGCTCGCCGTCATGTGTACGCCATGGGGTGACCGAGGTCACGCGCATCGAGGCTGCCTCTGCGCGGCGCAGCGGCGGACGCGAGAGCGCACGCCTCAGGGCGGACCCCAGAAGCGCAACAGCGCCTGGCAGAAGTTACACTCGAAAAAGAAGGCGAAGCGGGCGTCTGGCCGCTTCAAAAAGAACGCCTCGGCTTTGGGCATCGCTGCCCAGACGTGTTCGGGCGAGACGCCGGGCATGATGACGCGTTTGCACCCGCCGCAGCACATGTCCGCGTCCTCGGTGCCGACCCAGTCCGATCCCTCCAGGGAAAAGACTTTGTGCTCCGCCAGGATTTCTCCCAACTCTTCTTCGGGCACGACCTCCAACTCGATTTTTCGCCTCGCCATGCCGGGACTCCTGAGCGCGTGTCGGGATAGCGGTCCGCCGCCTCGTCACAACGACTTCCGCGCGCTTCGAGCAAGCGCGCTCGCCAGACCCGGACCGAGGAGCATCACCAAGAAAAATCGCGTCGTCTGCATGCCCATGACGAACGGCAGATCGACCGGGCTCGAGGATGCGATGATCGCCGTGGTGTCCATCCCGCCGGGACTCATGGCGAGATAGGCCGTCAAAGGGTCGACGTGCGCGATCAGGACAAGCAGACCGGCAAGCCCGGCACAGACCGCGATCACCATGATGATCGCGGCGAGCACTTGAGGCAGCGCCCGGACGGCATGGGCCAGGATCGGGCGCGTGAAGCGCAGCCCGGTGCTCCAGCCGATCAACGCATAGCTGCCGACCAGGAGCCAGGGCGGCAGCGCGGGGGTGGGCCAGCCGATGTCCTGCAGCGCCAAGGCGGCGCCGAACGGCAGCATCAATGACCCGGCGGGAATGCGCACGCGCGGCGCAACGATCACGCCGACCACGACCAGGAGCGAGGTCACGGCGAACGACAGCGGTTCGATGGGTGCAAACCAGGCGATCGCCGTGGCGCTGCCGGCGGCGCTCGGTGTCCAGATCCGGGCAAACAGGATCGCGACCAGCGAGATCAGCAGCACCCGCAGGTATTGCATGAACGCGACGAGACGGATGTCCGCGCCGTACTCGCTGGCCATCACCATCATGACGGTCGCGGCGCCGGGCGACAAACCCCACATCGCCGTCGTGCCGGGCAGGATGCGCCAGCGCATCAGGAGCCAGCCCAGACCGGTCGTGGCGACGATCACCGAGCCGACCGCGGGCAGGTAGAGCGGCCAATCGTCGAGGATCTCGGCGAGAACGCTCGCCGGCATGCTGCGGGCGATCATGCAACCGACGATCGCCTGGGCGGCCAGGAAGCCGACCTCCGGCACGCGCACCGGGGAGCCCCGCTGAGACATCAGAATTGCCGCGGCCATGGGGCCGATGAGGAAAGCGGCGGGCAGACGCAGCATCTCCAGCCCGACCGTGACGACCGCGGAGACCGCCAGCAGGATCAGCCATTCCGCGACAAGCTTTCGGGCGCGCTGCGACGACGCTTCGGGGGATGCATCCGCTCGTTGCATCAGACGGGCTGGTCGATCGCCGCGCTTGATCGGGTGTCGTCCATGGCCCTTGAAAACGGCGGATGAAAACGGCGGCGGAACAAAGGGCAGAGGGGCGGAACACTCGGCCTGACCGCCGTCAAACACCCGTATTTACGGGGGCTTTCGAGGCATTGCGTCGGCGCCGGACTATAATGATGGATACGATCCCCCGCAAGCCGACGGCGCTCTTCTCGTTTCGTCACG
>DATJNS010000371.1:0-4075 GCA_035507915.1 Candidatus Sulfotelmatobacter sp. | reverse complement strand
AGCTTGCGCTGGCGCTGCTCGCCGATCATCTGGGCGACGACACCAAGGCGCTCGCGCTCTACGAGCCGTTCATGCGCGCGGTCGTCGCCGAGCTCGACAACGCCTGGCGGCTGACCTCGAGCGACATCGACCAGGCGCTCGCCGCGCTCGGGCGCTGACGCGCGAATCGAGCGGCGGCACGGGCGATCGGGCGCCGCTCGCTCGATGCCGGTACGCCCGATCGGCGCACCCGACCGACGCGCAAAAAACCGCCAAATACTGCGTCGAACCGGTCTCAATGGAGCGATCGGCTTGACGATATTCCTCAAATGCTTGCATTGTTTCTAGAAGGGCCAACGACTGGCCGACAAGTATCCGTGCCCATCGTGGGCACAAGAAACGCTTAGGGAGTGGGCCACATGGCAGTGTCAGCATCGGCCGCCGGCGGCGCGGCGCCGAAACAAAGTCTCGGATTCATCATCGGCGCCTCTTCGGTCGGCACTCTGATCGAGTGGTACGATTTCTACATCTACGGCGTGCTGGCGGTGTTCTTCAGTCAGCACTTCTTCCCGGCGGGCAACCCGACCGTCGCGCTGCTGGCCAGCCTCGGCATCTTCTGGACCGGCTTCGTCGTGCGCCCGTTCGGCGCGATCGTGTTCGGCCATCTCGGCGACCTGGTCGGGCGCAAGTTCACCTTCATGCTCACCCTGGGCCTGATGGGCGCGGCGACCTTCGTCGTCGGCCTGCTGCCCGAGTACAGCTCGATCGGGATGCTCGCGCCGGCGCTGCTCGTGCTGATGCGCGTGCTGCAGGGCCTCGCGTTGGGCGGCGAGTATGGCGGCGCGGCGACCTACATCGCCGAGCACGCGCCGGACGGCAAGCGCGGCTACTACACGGCGTGGATCCAGACCACGGCGACCATGGGCATCGTCGCGGCGCTGCTCGTCATCCTCGCGTGCCGCCTCAGCCTCGGCGATCAGGCCTTCACCTCCTGGGGCTGGCGCATCCCGTTCCTGATCTCGGCGATCCTCGTCGTGATGTCGGGCTACATCCGCCTCAAGCTCGAGGAGTCGCCGCTCTACACCAAGCTCAAGGATCAGGGCAAGGCGTCGAGCAATCCGGCGCTCGAGAGCTTCGGCAGCGGCAAGAACTGGGGCCTCATCCTGCTCGCGCTGTTCGGCGCCACCGCGCCCGAGGGCGTGGTCTGGTACACCGGCCAGTTCTACGCACTGTTCTACCTGACCACCGTGGTCAAGGTGCCCTACGTCACGGTCTACGTCATCATGATGATCGCGCTCACCCTGGGCGCGCCGTTCTTCCTGGTGTTCGGCTCGCTGTCCGATCGTATCGGCCGGCGCAACATCATGACGCTCGGTTTCGCGCTGGCGGTCATCAGCTACTGGCCGGTGTTCACCTGGCTCAACACCTACAAAGACAGCCCGGCGATCCTCGGCGTCCTGGTGTTCTACATGGTGATCCTCGTCACCATGGTGTACGGGCCGATCGCCGCGTTCCTGGTCGAGCTGTTCCCGGCGCGCATCCGCTACACCTCGATGTCGCTGCCCTATCACGTCGGCAACGGCGTGTTCGGCGGCGGCGTGCCGTTCATCGGCGCCTCGATCGTCGCGGCGACCGGGATCCCGCTGGCCGGCCTCTACTATCCCATGGCGATCGCGGGGTTCGGCGTGATCGTGAGCCTGCTAGGGCTGCGCGAGCCGACGCACCACGTGAAGATCTGGGACGAGGTCGGCGGCCACCCGGAGCGCGCCGTCTAACCGACCAGCAGCGTCCATCGAGCCCCCGTCGCGTCGCGGCGGGGGCTGCTTCTTTGCACTCGACGACTAGCTCCAGCCGCCGCCGCGGAAGCGGCCGGCGACCGGATGTCCCGTGCGCGCCGCGGCGAGCAGCGCGCCGAGCAGCCGCATGGTGTCGACCATGATGCCGAGATCGGGCTGACGGCGCGCGCGCACGTGGGTCGCGAAGGCGGCGAGCACGGCGCCGTAGCCGTCGGACCTGGGGCCGTCGTAGTCGAGATTGGTCGCCATGCCGGCGCGCCCGAAGGCGCGCAGATTGACGATCGCGGGCCGGTCGAGCGCCATGCCCCAACCGGTCCGGATCGTGAGCGGCAGGCGCCCGTCGATCACGATCTGCCCGGTCGCGACGTCCTCCGGATCGTCGGTGCGGCCCGAGCGACGCGTCGTGCTGCACGTGGCGACGAAGCGCCGGCGCCCGGGCACCAGGCCGAGCGCGATCATGATCAGGTGCGAGCCGAGATCCGCCAGCACGCCGCCCCCGGCCCGATGCGCGTCGTGCAGCCACGCCGACGCCGCGACGGGCTTGGTGCGCAGCCACTCGACGTCGATCGCCTCGAGCGTCCCGATCGCCCCGCCCAACACGCACTCGGTGAGGTGGCGGTTCTCCTCGCGCAGCCGGTTGTTGAACGTGTAGTAGAGAATCGCCGAGCCGCGTGCCGCCAGGCCGGCCAGTGCCGCGCAGTCGGCGGCGCCTGTGGTCACCGGCTTCTCGACCAGGACGTGCTTGCCGCGCCGCAGCGCCGCCGTAACGATTCGACGGTGCGTGTCGGGCGGCGTGCATACCGCGACCGCGTCGACCTCGGCGCGCCCGAGCAACGCGTCGGCGCCGTCGCATACCACCGGGATCGCGTGCGCGGCCGCCAGGTCGCGCGCCGAGCGCCCGCCCGGGCTCGCGATGGCATGGGCCTCGAACGCCGCGCCGCCCGCCAGCGCCGGCAGATAGAAGCGGCGGACGACGTCGCCGGCTCCGATCAATCCGAGCTTGAGGGGCGCGCGCACGGCCTCGCTTTCCACGGTTTTTCCTGTCTTATCAGGCGCGTGCGGCGGTATAAAGCGAGCGAGCGCGCACAAGCTTCGGAGCGTCCTCCGGCATGGTGAAGAAGGCGGTAATCCTGGCCGGAGGTCGCGGCACCCGCCTGGCCGAAGTCACCGAGACCCGGCCGAAGCCGATGATCGAGATCGGCGAGCGGCCGATTCTCTGGCACATCATGAAGATCTACGCCGCCCACGGCATCCACGAGTTCATCATCTGCCTCGGCTATCGCGGCTACGTGATCAAGGAGTACTTCCGCAATTACCACCTGCACATGGCCGACGTGACCTTGAACCTCGCCGACAACAGCATGGAGGTGCACCAGATCCGCGCCGAACCGTGGCGCGTCACCCTGGTCGAGACCGGAACCGACACGAACACCGGCGGACGGCTGCTGCGCGTGCGCGATTACGTCGGCAACGAGACCTTCTGCATGACCTACGGCGACGGCGTCGGCAACGTCGACATCACGGCATCGATCCGCCAGCACGAGGCCAAGGGCTGCCTGGCGACCGTCACCGCGGTGCGACCGCCGGCGCGCTTCGGCGCGCTGGCGATCCGCGGCGATCACGTCGAGGGCTTCCAGGAGAAGCCGCTCGGGGATGGCGGCCGGATCAACGGCGGCTTCTTCGTGCTGTCGCCGCGTGTCTTCGAGCGCATCGCCGGCGACGACACGGTGTGGGAGAACGAACCTCTCGAAGGCCTGGCGCGCGACCGTCAGCTCGTCGCCTATTCCCACGACGGCTTCTGGCAGCCGATGGATACGCTGCGCGACAAGATCCTGCTCGACGGTTTGTGGGAGTCGGGCGAAGCGCCATGGAAGGTCTGGTAAACCCGTCGCCCGCGTTCTGGCGCGGCAAGCGCGTGCTGGTTACCGGCCACACCGGCTTCAAGGGCAGCTGGTTGTGCCACTGGCTCCTGCGCCTCGGCGCCTCGGTGACCGGGCTGGCGCTGGCACCCGACACCGAGCCGAGCCTGTTCGAGCAGAGCCGTCTCGGCGAGCGGCTGGGCTCGCACCTGGCCGACGTGCGCGACCTCGCCGCGACCCGTCGCGCCGTCGCAGACGCCCGGCCGGAGATCATCCTCCATCTCGCCGCACAGTCGCTGGTGCGCCGCTCCTACGCCGATCCGGTCGGCACGTTCGCGACCAACGTCATGGGCACCGCGCACATTCTCGAGGCCGCGCGCACGCTCGACGGGCTGCGTGCGATCGTCAGCGTGACGAGCGACAAGTGCTATCTCGCGCATG
>DATJNS010000370.1:0-13630 GCA_035507915.1 Candidatus Sulfotelmatobacter sp. | reverse complement strand
GCTGTCGGGCGTGATCATCGGCGGCCTGTGGCTGTTCCTCAAATACGGCTCCTACGGCATCTGGATCCGCGCCACCACGCAGGACCGCATCATGGCGCAGGCCATGGGCATTCCGGTGCCGCTGGTGCTGACCAGCGTGTTTGCGATCGGCTCCGGCATGGCGGCGGCGAGCGGCGTGCTGTTCGGCCCGCTGGTCGGCGTGAACGCCGTCATGGGGCTCGATTGGGTGCTCAAGGCCTTCATCGTCGTCGTGGTCGGCGGCATGGGCTCGCTCGGCGGCTCGATTCTCGCCTCGATCTTCATCAGCCTGCTGGAGGCCTACGCTGCGCTCGTCGTGTCGCCCTCCCAGGCCGTGATCGTGTCGTTCGTGGCCTTGATCCTCACGCTCTTGTTCCGGCCCACGGGCCTCTTCGTGCCGACTCCGAAATGAACGCGCGTCACTCGGTCGTCTACTGGACGGGCTTCTCCGTCGTCCTGGCGCTCCTGATCGTGGCGCCGCTGGTGCTGCCCGAGTTCTGGCGCCGGTTCCTGACCGAGATCCTGATCTGGGGCCTGCTCGCGATGTCGTCCGACATCCTGATCGGCTACACGGGCCTGGTGTCGTTCGGCCACTCGGCGTTCTTCGGGCTCGGCATGTACGGCGCGGCAACGGCGCTCATCATCCACCGGCCGCCCAGCCTGTGGCTGGCCATCCCCTGCGGCCTGATCGCCGCGGCCGGCGTCGCGGCGTTCGTCGCGTATTTCTCCACCCGTCTGCGCGACATCTATTTCGCGATCACGACCTTGATCTTCTCGCAGATCTTCTACGTCGTGATCTTCACCTGGACCGAGCTGACGGGCGGCGAGAACGGCCTGACGTTCCGCCGGCCCCCGCTCGAGATTCCCGGCCTCTTCAAGGTCCCCTTCAACACCTTCTCCCTGCACTGGTTCGTGCTCGCGGTGGTCGTCGGGTCGTTCCTCATCCTGCGCCGCATCACCCGCTCGCCGTTCGGCATGGTGTTGCAGTCGATCCGCGAGAACGAGACGCGCACGCGGGCGATCGGCTACGCGGTCGAGCGCTACAAGATGGTCGCCGTGATGCTGTCGGGTCTGTTCGCCGGGCTCGCGGGCGTGCTCTACGCGGTGCAGAACCAGTTCGCCGCGCCCGACTTCGTGTACTTCCTGGTCTCCGGCGAGGCCGTGATCTACAACGTGATCGGCGGCGTCGGCACGCTCGCCGGGCCGATCCTCGGGGCCGCGTTCTTCCTGCTGCTGCGTGAGGGCTTCTCGCGCTTCCTGACGGAGTTTTATCTGATCCCGGTCGGCATTATCTTCATCGCGATCGTGATCTTCCTGCCGCAAGGGTTGCTCGGCTTCGCGCGCCGGTGGCTCAACCGGTAGACCACCGCCAGAAGGGGGCGCCGATGGCCCGCGTGCGCGACGTTCCGTCCTCCGAGCTGCCGTCCGACCTTGCCGACATCTACGAGCGATTCGCGTCGGCCTACGGGCCGTTCCGCAACCAGGTCGCGGTGTTCGCCCACGTGCCCGCGGCGGTGCGCCACCTGATGGCGATGCTGATCGAGCTGCGCGAGGCGCAGACCCTGCCCAAGCGCTACCTCGAGCTTGCGATCGTCACGGTCTCGAAGCTCAACGAGTGCCACTATTGCGTCGCGCACCACGCGCCGTTCCTCGCCGTCGAGGGCATCTCGCCGGCCGGCGCGGCGCGCGTGCTCGACTACCAGGACCATCCCGAGCTCGACGCGGTCGACCGGCTGGTCGTCGAGTATGCGATCGCGGCGTGGACGCGCTCGAACCGCATTCCCGACGCGCTGTTCGCGCGCTTGCGCGCGCACTTCTCGGAAGCCCAGATCGTCGAGCTGACCCTGCGCATCACCTTGTGCGGCTTCTTCAACCGCTTCAACGACGCGCTGCAGATCGAGGAGGAGCCGGAGGCCCGCGAGCGGGTCGCCGCGCTGGGCGCGTGATGCGGTTCGCGACCCGTGTCGTCGCGGCCGGGATGCTGGCGGTGGGCTTGGGCGTCGGGTCGGCCGCGGCCGCCGACGTCGTCGTCAAGACCGTCGACGACCGGTTCGAGCCGGCGCAGATCATGCTCGAGCACGGCAAACCCTATCGCCTGCGCGTCGAGAACGTCGGCAAGGACATGCACGAGTTCAAGGCGCCGGCGTTCTTCGCCGCCGCCAAGATCACGGGCGGCGCCGATGCCATGACGCCGGATCATACGGAGCTCGTCATCCAGCCCGGCCAGACCAAGGAGGTCGAGCTGATCGCGCCGGCGCCGGGCAGCTACGCGCTGACCTGCCCCGACCACGACTGGGACGACATGGTCGGCACGATCGTCGTGCGCTAGCGCGGCAGGGGCGAAAGTCCCGCGAGCGCCTAAAATAGCGGGCCGGCTGGTATGAAGGCCGCGCTAAGGTTCTTTATGGCGCTCGCGGGGCAGCGCCCCCGCCGCGCCCGGAGGCGTGCCCATGATCAAGAGCATCTCGCTGCTGACCCGCAAGCCCGAGCTCACCCACGAGCAGTTCGTCAAGCACTGGCTCGAGATCCACGCGCCGCTCGCGCTCGCGGTGCCCGAGCTCAGGCGCTACGTGCAGTCGCACATCGTCGACGAGCGCACGCGGCCCGACATCCCGACCACCGACGTGGCGGTCGATGGCGTCGCCGAGCTGTGGTACGACGACCGCGCCGCCATGGAGCGCGCGGTCGCGTCGCCCGAGGCCAAGCGGCTGCACGCCGACGGCGCGCTGTTCATCGGCCGGATCAAGACCTTCATCGTCGAGGAGAAGGTGATCGTGCCCCCGGCGCGCTGAAGCGCCGCGCGGATCAGTGGAGCCAGCCGCCCCAGAAGAACGGCCAGACGATGGCGAGCACGAAGTCGCGGCCGACGCCGAGCGCGCAGCCGCCGATGCCAATGCACGAATCCCAGTGGTCGTAGATCAGGAGCGCGAACGTGCCCCAGATCCCCAGGCTGTAGAGAAAGCCGATGAGGCGCAGCATGGCCGATAAACGCGCGGGACGCGCAAAATGTTCGAACCGTCCGCGTGATGATGGAAGCCCCGCAAACCCGTCATGCCCGCGGAATCAGGCATCCAGGGCCACGTGCCCTGCCGTTCGGCTCCCGGGGCCCCGCGTTCGCGGCGATGACGGCCAGCCGAGAGGGATGATGCGTTACGCCGCGGCGCTGGGGCGGGCCTTCACGCGGTCGTACCAGGCGCTGATGTTCTTGAGCTTGGGATCGATCGGCTGGCCGCGGCCGATGAAGAAGTCGAGGAACGAGAACAGTAGCACGTCGGCCAAGGTGAAGCGCTCGCCGCACACGAACGTCTTGCCGTCCATCAGCCCGTCGAGCCAGGCGAGCTTCTCTTGGGCGAGCAGCTTGAGATCGGCCGCCGCCTGCGGGATGCAGCGCATGCGCGGCTCGAAGAACTTGAGGCCGTCGCTCCAGCGGAAGCCGTTGGCCATCGGCTCGAGAATGTAGAGATCGATCCGGCGCGTCCACATGCGCGTCTCGGCGCGCTCCTCCGGCGTCTTGCCGATCAGCGAGGTGCCCGGCTTGATCTCGTCGAGATACTCGCAGATCGCCGTGATCTCGGCCAGAATCCTGCCATCGTCGAGCTCGAGCGCGGGCGTGGTGCCGGCCGGGTTCTTGGCGCCGTATGCCGACTTGCGGTTCTCGCCGCCGGGCAGGTCGACCGTCACCTTGGGCAGCTCGATGCCCTTCTCGGCCATGAACATGCGGACGGTCTTGGGATTGGGGCCGATCGAGTCGTAGAGCTTCATGGCAAGCCTCCCGCGCTGTCGGTAAACTGGCGGCCAGCATAAGGGTGAGGACCGTGAGCTACCAGACCATCCTCTACGCGGAAGACGGGCCGATCGGCACGATCACGCTGAACCGCCCGGACGACGGCAACATGTTCAACGAGACCATGTGCCACGAGGTGCGCGACTGCATCAACGCGATCCGACGCGAGACGCGCACGCGCGTCGTCGTGCTCACCGGCGCGGGAGACAAATTCTTCTGCATCGGCGGGCGCAAGGACGGCATGCCGGATACCACGCTCTACGCCGGCGTGCTGCCGACCCTGGAGATGTACGAGGCGATCGAGCGCCTGCAGAAGCCCGTGATCGCCTCGGTCAACGGCTTCGCGGTCGGCGGCGGCAACGTGCTCCAGATGGTGTGCGACATCACGATCGCGAAGGAGAGCGCGGTGTTCCGCCAGGTCGGCCCGATGATGGGCAGCTTCGATGCCGGCTACGGCACCTGGTATCTCGAGGACCTGGTCGGCAAGAAGAAGGCCAAGGAGATCTGGTTCCGCAACCCCAAGCTCAGCGCGCGCGAGGCGCTGGCGCTCGGCCTGATCAACGAGGTGGTGCCCGACGACAAGCTCGCGGACGCGACGCGCGCCGCGGCGCTCGAGATCGCCGAACGTGGCGCCTTCGCGCTCGCCGCGGTCAAGGCGGCGTTCAATGCCCGCCACGGCGGCGTCGCCGGCCTGTCGCGCATGGCGCACGATCTCCTGCTGCGCGCCTATCTCGAGACCGAGGAGTCGCACGAGCTGGGCGCCAGCTTCCGCGAGCGCCGCAAGCCCGATCCGGAGAAGTTCGGCCGCTGATGTCGACCATCCTCTCCCTGCACGATCCGGCCGACGCGCGGCGCTACTACGACGAGGGCACCTGGCGCGACGACACGCTCTACGCGCTGATGGCCGGACACGCGGCGTCGCGCCCGAGCGCGTTCGCGCTGCGCGACGCCACCCGGCGGCTGACCTGGGCGGCGCTGCGCGACTGGACCGACGCGGTTGCCGACGACCTGCACGCCGCCGGCGTGCGGCGCGGCCAGCGCGTCGGCGTCTGGCTGCCCAACCGGGTCGAGGCGCTGGTCGCCTTTCTCGCCTGCTCGCGCAACGGCTACGTCTGCACGCCATCCCTGCACCGCAACCACACGACCGCGCAGATCATCGGGCTGATGCGCCGCGTGCGCGCCGCCGCGCTGGTCGTGCAGCCGGGCTACGGCGCCGACGCTGCGCGCGCCGACATCGTCGCCAAATCCGGCGAGATCGAGACCTTGCGACGGCTGTACGCACTCGGCCCGGCAGGCGAAGCCGCGAGGGCCCACGGAACCGACCCGGCGCGCGAAGCCGCCTCTTTGATGGCGCTCGCGGGGGCTTTGCCCCCTGCCGCGCCGGCACCCACAATTCCATTTCCCCCGGCGAGCGCGCCACCGCGTCGCCTGATCGAGCCGGACCGCAACCCCGACAAGATCGTCTACCTCGCCTTCACCTCGGGCACCACCGGCGAGCCCAAAGGCGTGATGCACAGCGACAACACCCTGCTCGCCAACGGCCGGCCGATGGTCGCCGACTGGAATTTGGGGCCCGACACCGTGATCCTCAGCCTGTCGCCGATGAGCCACCATATCGGCACGGTGGCGCTGGAGCAGGCCCTGGTCGCCGGCTGCGAGCTGGTGCTCGACGATCCGCCGGCCGGCCGCTCGCGGCTCGACTGGATCGTCGAGACCGGCGCGACCTACGTGATGGGCGTGCCGACCCACGCGATCGACGTGCAGGCGGCGATGAAGCGCGCCGGCCTCGCGCGGCTCGGCAAGGTCGCGATGTTCTACATGGCGGGCGCGCCGATCCCGCGCGAGGTCTGTCGCGCCTTCCTGCAGATCGGCGTCACGCCGCAGAACATCTACGGCATGACGGAGAACGGCTCGCACCAGTACACGCTGCCGAGCGACGACGAGGAGACCATCGTCGGCACCTGCGGACGCGCCAACGCGGGCTACGAGGTCAGGATCTTCGCCGCCGACGACCCCGACCGCGAGGTGCCGGTCGGCACGGTCGGCCAGATCGGCAGCCGCGGCGGCAACCTGACCTTGGGCTATTTCGCCGACCAGGCCGTCACCGAGGCGAGCTTCAACGCGTCCGGCTGGTTCATGTCGGGCGACCTCGGCGTGCTCGACGCGCGCGGCTGTCTCACCATCATGGGGCGCCAGAAGGATCTGATCATCCGCGGCGGCCACAACATCCATCCGGCGCAGATCGAGGATCTGGCGCTCGCGCATCCGAGGATCGAGAAGGCCGCGGTGTTCGGCGTCGCCGACGCGCGCCTGGGCGAGAAGGTCTGCCTCGCCTACATCGCCGCCGACCACGCCGAGATCCCGGCCGACGCGCTGCTCGCGCATCTCGACCGCGCCGGCCTGTCGCGCTACGACATGCCCGAGTTCGTGATCGCGTTGCCGGAGTTCCCGCTGACCCCGAGCGGCAAGATCCTGAAGCGCGAGCTGGTCGAGTGGGTGAAGTCCGGCCGCGTCACGCCCACGCCGGTGCGCTTCGGCGCGGCGAGCGAGGAGAAGCTGGCATGAAGAAGGGCGGCGCGCCGAAAAGCGAGTCGGCTGCTCACTTGATCGACGCGAGAATCAAGGAGCTCGGCGACTGGCGGGGCGAGATGCTCGGCCGGCTGCGCGGCTTCATCAAGGAAGCCGATCCCGACGTCGTCGAGGAGTGGAAGTGGCGAGGGGTGCCGGTGTGGTCGCACGACGGCTTGATCTGCACCGGCGAGACCTACAAGAGCGTCGTGAAGATGACCTTCGCCAAGGGGGCGGCGCTCAAGGATCCGTCGCGCCTGTTCAACGCCAGTCTCGACGGCAACACGCGGCGGGCGATCGATATCCGCGAGGGCGAGACGATCGACGAGGAAGCGTTGAAGGCGCTCGTCCGCGCCGCCGCGACGCTGAACAAGTCCAAGTCCCGACGCTGATCCAGCGGCCCCGGCTGGACCGACGGGTGTCGTGGTTTGCGCCGGACCGCCGCGGCGTTAGACTGGCGGACGACCCCGTGGAGGAAACCGCCATGATCGACACGCACGCCCATTGGAGGCCCGCCGAATTGGCCGACGCCCTGCGCGCTCGCAGCAAGGAGCCGCGCATCGCGCGCGATAGCGACGGCGCGGAGGTGCTGAAATCGCGCATGGGCGATCAGCCGCTCGCCGAGGCCTTCGATGACGTCGATTTCCATCTCGATCGCATGGATCGCCAGGGGGTCGACACGAGCGTGCTGTCGCTGCTCGGCTCGTTCTGCTGGGTCGAGGCCCAGCCGGCGGAGGTGTCCGGGCCGCTGTGCCGGCGCGTCAACGACCGGTTCTCGGCGATCTGCCAGGCGCATCCCGGCCGCTTCGCCGCGTTCGCCGCGCTGCCCCTGACCGACATGTCGGCCGCCGCCGCGGAGTTCGAGCGGGCGCTCGGGCTGCCGGGCATGATCGGCGCGCAAGTGCCGGGCAACGCCTTCCTCACGCGCGACGACGCCGAAGCGATGCGCCCGCTGCTCGAGATCGCCAACCGCCGGCGCGCCGTGCTGTTCATCCATCACGGTCCACGGCCGGGCGACGTCTTCCCCAAGGTCGCGGGAAAGACCGACAACGCGCGCCGCCGCAACGGCACGCTCGACATGCAGGCGAGCCTGTCGTCCGTGATGGTGACGCTCTGCCTCACCGACTATCTCGCGCCATACCCCGACGCGTCGATCATGGTGCACAATCTGGGCGGCAACATTCCCTACGAGGTCGAGCGCATGGATCACCGCTGTCTGCTCGACACGCCGAACGAGGAGCTGCCGTCGTCGCGCTTCCGGAAGGCGAAGGTGTACGTCGATTGCAATTCGTTCGGCCCGCGCGCGATCGAGGCGGCCGTGAGCCTGTACGGCGCCGAGCGCATCATGTGCGGCACCGACGGCACCGCGTTCGGCTGCGACTGGACCCGAAAGGCGCTCGCCGAAGCGCGGATCAGCGAGGAAGCGCGCGAGCAGATCCTGCATCGCAACGCCGCCGCGATGCTCGCCCGTGTCGCGAACTCTGCGCAGCGCGACAGAGCCGCCTGATAGCGCTGCGAGGCGCGGCGTCGCAAACGGACGTCTCACGCCCCGTCAGATCGCCAGATAGCCGCCGTCCACCGTCACGGTGCTGCCGGTCACCCACCGCGACTCGTCGGAGGCCAGGAACAGCACCGCCCCGGCGAGATCGTCGGGCTGGCCGAGCCGACCCAGCGGGATCAGCGCCTCGGTCGCGCGGCGCGCCGCCGGGTCTGTGTAGTTCGCGCGCGTCAGCCCGGTCAGCGTCGGGCCGGGCGCGATCGCGTTGACGCGAATCCCGTGGGCCGCGAGATCGACGGCCATCGCATGCGTCAGCGACCGTGCGCCGCCCTTCGAGGCGACATAGGCGGCGCGCTCGGGTCGTGCCACCTCGGCAAGCTGCGAGGTCACGTTGATGATGCTGCCGCCGCCGCCCTGCTTGACCATGTGCAGCGCCGCCGCCTGCCCGACGTGAAACATGCCGGTCAGGTTGACCGCGATGATGCGGTCCCACGTCGCGGCATCGAGATCCAGGAAGTCGAGCCGATGGCCGATGCCGGCCGACTCGAGCACGATGTCGAGCCGGCCGAACTCGCGCACGACGGCGGCAACCGCCGCATCGACCGCCGGCCGGTCGCGCACGTCCAGGGCCGATGCCGCCGCCCGCCCGCCGGCGGCACCGATCCGCGCCGCGGTCGCCGCGGCCGCCGCACCGTCGTGGTCGGTGCACAACACTGCGGCGCCCTCGCGTGCCAGCGCTTCGGCGCCCGCGCCGCCGATGCCGCCTCCCGCGCCCACGACCAGCGCCACTTTGCCCGCGACCCGCCCCATGCCGTCCTCCCATGCCGTCCGTGCGAGTCTACCACCCGCCGGTTCGTCTCAAACGACCCATGGACGTCGGTTCCCGGCACGTTCCTGCCGAGCGCGCGCCGCGCCTATCGATCGGGCGGCGCATCGACCCAGCGCTGCTCTTCGGCGAACCGGTCGACCAGCCTGTCGAGGAACAGCCGCACCTTGGCGCTCAGCTGCCGGCGATGCGGGTAGAGTGCGACGATCTCCATTTCCGGTCTGGCGTACTCCGTCAGGAGCGGCACCAGGGCTCCGGAAGCAAGCAGATCGGAAACGACATAGGGCGGGCACATCCACACCCCCAGTCCGGCCAGAGCCGTCGCCCGCATGACGCCGATGCTTGTCGTGAGCAGATTACCCGACACGCGGGCGGTCGCGGGATTGCCGGCTTCATCGATGAAGGGCAACTCGGGGCCGAAGACCGAATAGGCATAAAGCAGACAGTTATGATCGGCGAGGTCTGCCGGATTGCGCGGCGCGGGGTGGGCCTCGAGATACGCCGGCGCACAGCACACGACGTAGCGCCATTTCGCCAACGTGCGTTTGATCACCGTCGAATCGGGGGGCGCCATCGGCATGATGGCGAGATCGAAGCCCTCCTGCACCAGATCGATCATCGCGTCGCCGGTGCGCAAATCGAGCGAGACTTCGGGGTAATCGCCGAGGAAGCCGGGCACGACCAGCCCGATGAACCGGGACAGGCCCTGGTGGCAGTAGACGCGAAGCCGGCCGCGCGGCGTCACCTGCAACGCGCCGGCGGCTTCGTCGGCTTCCGCCAGCTCCTGCAGGATTTGCGCGCAGCGCTCGTAATAGTCGCGGCCGATTTCGGTCAGGCTGACCCGCCGGGTGGTGCGGTTCAACAGGCGCACGCCGAGCGTGTTTTCCAGCGCCTGAACCTGATCGCTCACGGTCGACGTGGACACGTTCAAGTGGCGCGCCGCGGCCGAGAAGCCGCCGCTCTCCGCGACCCGCACGAAGGCCGTGATGCCGGCGAGGCGATCCATGGGGTACCCCCATTATCCGGAATAACCGGATAGTCTTTCCAGAAAATAGTCGATTATCCATTTTCAGGCCAAGGCCTACCTTCCCCCACAGCGCGGGACACACCCGGTCCTGCGGCCTTGAGGGGAGACCACCCATGACGTCACGGCGATCGATCGTTCTGCGCACCGCCTTCCTGGCCGCGCTCGGCGCGGCGACCCTGGCCGGCAGCGGCAACGCGTTCGCGCAGAGCCACCAGGGCGGCTATCTGGGCATCGACCCTGGCGCGCATCAAACCGCTTCGGTGGCCGCGCCGGCCCGTCCCGGCTCCGGGCAGGGCGGTTACCTCGGCCTCAACCCCGGGGCCGACCTGAAACCGGCCCCGGCGATGGAAGGCGACGAGAGGCCGTCGCCGATGATGTGGTGCCAGAAGACACCGGGCGACCGCGACATCTGCATGAAGAACGCGGCAGCCGATCACAAGCAGTGCATGGCGGAAGACCCGAGCCACTACGACGCCTGCCGCTTCGCCTTCGACCGCATGCATTTCAAGTGAGCGATCGCCAGAGCATTGCGATCGGCTCGACGCTTCACAGGAGACATGACCATGACGTCGATCACCCCGGACGACGACTACGACTGGCAGGACCATCAATCCTCCTCGTGGCTCGGCGTCGTCGTCGCCTTCCTGACCGTGCTGTTGGCGCTGGCGTCGATCACGCTGCTGTGACGCGTGAGCGCCGTTCCAGGGCCTGGCTTTGCCGCCAGACGAATTCTTTCTCGAGGACAGAGGCCATGACCGACACGACTCAAACCACCACGCAGCGCCGGGACGCGATCGGGAAGACCGGGCTACGCGTCTCCGGCGGCCGTCTGAAGCAGACGGCGCTCGGCCTTGCCGTGGTCGCCGGCGTTTTCACCGGCACCGACTATGGTCGTTACTACTGGACGACCGGCCGATATCTCGTTGCCACCGACGACGCCTATGTCGACGTGCATTCGGCCCTGATCAGCCCGAAGGTGTCGGGCTACATCTCGGCGGTTCCGGTCGACGACAACCAGGCCGTCAAGGCGGGCGAGGTCATCGCCCGCATCGATCCGCGCGATTACCAGACCGCGCTCGACCAGGCGCGCGCCAACGTCGCGGCCGCCCAGGCGACGATCGCTACGCTGGGGCAGCAGATCGCGCAGCAGGGCCTCACGGTCGAGCAGGCGCGTCAGCAGGTGGCGTCGGACCAAGCGGCGCTCGTCTATTCGCATCAAGACTTCCAGCGCTTCACCGATCTGGCGCGCACCGGCTTCGGCACGGTGCAGCGCGCCCAGCAGGTCCAGTCCGATGTCGCCCAGAAGCAGGCGAAGCTGAACAGCGACCAGACCGGGATCGCCAGCGCCGAGAAGCAGATCGGCGTGCTGCAGGCGCAGCTCGATCAGGCGCGCGCGACGTTGGCGCAGCAGCAGGCGAACCAGCATCAGGCCGAGCTGAATCTGAGCTACACGACGATCACCGCGCCGTTCGACGGCACCCTGGGCGTCCGCACCGTCCAGATCGGCCAATTCGTCCAGCCGGGTACGCAGCTGATGGCGGTCGTGCCGTTGCACGCGGTCTACGTCACGGCGAACTACATGGAGACCCAGCTGACGCACGTGCAGCCGGGCCAGCCGGTCACGATCGCGGTCGACACCTTCCCCGGGACGGTCATCCACGGCCACGTCGAGAGCATGGCGCCCGCCAGCGGGCAGCAATTCGCGCTGCTGCCGCCGGACAACGCCACGGGCAACTTCACCAAGATCGTCCAGCGCATCCCGGTCAAGATCGCGCTCGACGCGGACGATCCGCTCGCCGGTCGGTTGCGTCCCGGCATGTCGGTCGAACCGACGATCGACACCAACCCGTCGCGTGACGCCGCGCCGTCCACTCGCTCGCGCAACCAGGTCAACGGGTAAGCGGGAGGCGGTCATGGACCCCAAACGCGACGCCGCCGTCGAATCCGCCGTCCCGCTCAAGACCTGGATCGCCGTCGGCGGCGCGCTGACGGGCGCCTTCCTGGCGGTGCTCAACATCCAGATCACCAACGCCTCGCTGCCCTACATCGAGGGCGGCATCGGCACCGGCGGCGTCTATGGCACCTGGGTTACCACGGCGTACCTGATCGGCGAGATCATCGTGATTCCGCTCACGGACTTCCTGAGCCGGGTGTTTTCGCTCCGCCGCTTTCTGCTCGTCAACACGGCGCTGTTCCTCTTCTTCTCGGTGCTGTGCGGCCAGGCGTCGAGCCTGAGCGAGATGATCGTCTTCCGCGTGCTGCAAGGTTTCGCCGGCGGCGTCCTGATCCCGCTCGCGTTCACGATCGTCATGATGATGCTGCCGCCGGCCAAGCGCGCAATCGGTCTTGCCGGGTTCGCGGTGACGGCCACGTTCGCGCCGGCGATCGGACCGACGATCGGCGGCTACCTGACCGATTATTACGGCTGGCCCTGGGTCTTCTACGTCAACCTCGTGCCCGGCTCGATGATGCTTGCGGCGCTGTGGTTCACGTTGCCGAAGAGCGCCCCGCAGCTGGGTCTGCTGCGCCAGACCGATTGGCTGGGCATCGCCTTGATGGCGGTCGGCCTCGCGGCGCTGCAGACCGTGCTCGATGACGGCAACGTCTACAACTGGTTCGACTCCCCCTTCATCGTGAAGTTGAGCCTGGTGGCCGCGCTGGCGCTCGGCGCGTTCGTCCTGTGGCAGTTCATGGCGCCGGCGCCGCTGGTGAACTTCAGGCTGCTCGGCCGTCGCAATTTCGGCCTTGGCACGCTCGGCAATTTCCTGCTCGGCTTCGCGCTCTACGGCTCAGCCTACCTGCTGCCGCAATACCTCGCCGTCGCCCAGGGCTTCGACGCCGAGCAGATCGGTCGGGTCGTGGCCTGGACGGGATTGCCGCAGCTCCTGGTGATCCCGCTCGTGCCGCTGCTGATGAAGCGGATCGACGCGAGGCTCCTCGTCGGGGTTGGCTTCGTCGTCTTCGCGGCGAGCTGCTTCATGAATTTGTGGCTCGACCACGATTACGCCGCGCCGCAGCTCTTCTGGCCGAACGTGACCCGGGCGCTCGGCCAGGCGATCGTCATGACCCCGATCTCGGCGATCGCGCTGGTCGGCATCGCGCAGAGCGAGGCGGGTGCCGCCTCGGGCCTCTTCAACATGATGCGCAATCTCGGCGGTGCGATCGGCACCGCCATGATCGAGACGTTCTTCACGCATCGCGAGCAGTTCCATTCGGCGATGATCACGCCGCACGTCTCGCTCCTCGACCCGGCGACGCGCGACCGGCTCGCCGGCCTGCAGCGCTACTTCATGGCGCACGGCTATCCCGACCCGGCAGGCGCCATGCACCGGGCGATCATCGCCATCGGCCAGACGGTCCGCGCCCAGGCCACCATCATGGGCTACGCCGACAGTTTCGCGCTGATCGGGGCCGTGTTGCTGGTGGCGGTGCTGGCGGTCGCCTTGCTACGCAAAGGCGCGGCGGCCGGCGGGGCGGCGCATTAGAGCGCGGTCTCGCGGCCGCTTCCGCGTTGCCTAGAAGAAGACGTAGGAGCGGACGACGACGTTCTTGCGGCACCGGGCGTCGGCGGGCGCGGTCGGGTCGACACAGGCGGTATGGAACGACCAGCGCGAGACGGAGCCATCGGTCACGGAATCATAGCACTTGAGCATGGAGACCTCGGTCGGCGTCTGCCGGGGAAACCAGTACCACTCGTGGTCGGGACGGTAGGTGAAGCGCGTGGTCTCGCCGACGCGGTCGTCGTAGATCCGATAATTGTTGATGTACGGCTGGTCGGCGAAGGAGGGCCAGGCGCAGAGCACGAAGGGGAACTGCTCGACCGTCTCCATCGGCTTGGCGAGATTGATCGACATGAAGCGCCGCGACATCTTCGCGTCGGCCTCCGCCTCCGTGTAGTGCTGTTCGCGT
>DATJNS010000369.1:0-3119 GCA_035507915.1 Candidatus Sulfotelmatobacter sp. | reverse complement strand
GCTACGGCCGCGTCGTCAAGGGACAGACCAAGGACGGCGACGTCTTCCCCATGGAGCTGGCGGTGGGAGAGGCGCGCACCGGCGGCCAGCGCATCTTTACCGGATTCATCCGCGACCTGACGAGCCGCCAGAAGATGGAGGAAGAACTCAGGCAGTCGCAGAAGATGGAGGCGATCGGCCAGTTGACCGGCGGGATCGCCCATGACTTCAACAACCTCCTGACCGTGATCCTCGGCAACTCCCAGCTCATTTCGACGATAGCCGAGGCGACGGGCGAGTTGGCGGACATCGTGATGGAGATCGAGGCAGCCGCGAAGCGCGGCGCCGACCTGACCCATCGGCTGCTCGCCTTTGCCCGCCGCCAGACGCTGCGACCCGCCACGCTCGACGTCACCGATCTCGTGTTCGGCATGCGCGAGCTGTTGGCGCGCGTCTTCGTGGCGAACGTCGAGATCGAGGTCCTGACCGACGACGCGCCATGGCCGGCCTGCGCCGACGGCACCCAGCTCGAAAGCGCGCTGCTCAATCTCGCCATCAACGCGCGCGACGCCATGCCGAACGGCGGACGGCTCCTCATCGAGCTGCGCAACGCGGAAGTCGATCAGGCGTTCGCCGCCACCGACATGGACCTGAGGCCCGGATCATACGTCGTGGTCGCGGTCACCGACACCGGCACCGGCATGGATGCGGACGTGGCGAGCCGGGCGTTCGAGCCGTTCTTCACCACCAAGGGCGTCGGCAAGGGCAGCGGTCTCGGCCTCAGCATGGTCTATGGCTTCGCCCGCCAATCGGGCGGCGCCGTCAAGCTCTACAGCGAACCGGGCCACGGCACGACCATCCGCATCTATCTGCCGCGCGCCACCGATTTCCAAGCCGCGTCGACGACGGCGCGGAACCAGGATCGCACGATCCCGCGCGGGCACGAGACGATCCTGGTCGTCGAGGACGACAACCAGGTCCGTCAATACGTCGTCCGGCAGCTCGAGCTGCTGGGCTATCGCGTGGTGCAGGCGTCCGACGGCCCCTCGGCGTTGTCGACGCTGACGACGACCCCCAACGTCGACCTCTTGTTCGTCGACGTCATGATGCCGGGCGGCATGAACGGCTTGGAGGTCGCCGACGCGGCGCGCCAAATCTGTCCGCGTGCCGGCATCTTGTTGGCATCAGGCTATCCGGACGAGAGCTTGTCCCAGCCGGGCGATGGCGGCCTGGGCTACGACCTCCTGCAGAAGCCGTATCAGCCGGCGGAGCTCGCGCGGGCTCTCCGATCGGCGTTGGACGTTGCGCGACAGCGCTCGGCCCAGAGCCAAGGTGATGACGCGCGTCGTTCCGGGAACCACGGCGATCTACCGAGGCCGACGGCGACCTCGTCGACCGCGCGCTCGATCGAGCCCTTGGTCGGAGACCAACGCTCGAGCGTCGGGCTCGACACCCGGTTTCCGCAGCAGATGCCGCGTTAGGCGGACCGTGTCTACCGCGGACGGCTCGATGACGTGCCGACCGGTAGCCTTCGGAAACTGCAAGGCCGCGCGGCGACGGGCGCCGGCTGGAGGCGCCATGAGGGCACCGCCGAGGACACCGGCGTTGTCTCGGGAGAGGGCTCCTAGAAGAACTTCTCCTCGATGTTGGTCGAGGATTCGTGGCCGATCTTGGCCCAGTGGGCGCTCAGGAACTGCTCGCAGCTCTGCCGGCCGTTCTCGAACAGATGCATGAGGAAATCCCAGTCGGCGTTGACCTTGCTCGAGACGCCGAGCGGGGCGAGCAGCGCTTCGCCGTCGATCGTGTGGATGAAGATGCGGTTCAGCTTGCCGCCGTCATTGAAGCCGCCGTCGATCAGCTTGGTCACGAAATGGATGGCGCGCATCTCGCGCATCAGGCTCGAGTTGAACGACAGCGTGTTGATCCGATCGAGGATCGCCGGTGCGGTCGTCGGCAGCTCCGGGATGTTGATCGGGTTGAGCTGCACGATCAGGATGTCGCGCGTGTCGGTGTTGTAGAACAGCGGATAGAGCGGCGGGTTGCCCATGTAGCCGCCGTCCCAGAAATGCTCGCCGGCGATCTCGACCGCCTGGAACATGAAGGGCAGGCAGGCCGACGCCAGCACGGCGTCGACCGTGACCTGGGCCTTGTCGAAGACCTTGATGCGCCCGGTCATGACGTTCGACGCGCAGATGAACAGCTTGACCTTGTCGGCCGTGTGGATCGCCTCGAAATCGATGACCGACGCCAGCACGTCGCGCAGCGGATTCTGGTTGGTCGGGTTGAGTTGATAGGGCGAGAACATCCGGGACAGAAAGTCCATCGCGATGTAACCCGGCGACTGGTCCAGGCTGAAATTGCCCGGATTCATCAGTTTGGCCCACGGCGGCGCCTTCAAGGGCGAGTGCTTCGCCGAGTCGGAGATCTTCTTCCAGAACGTGCGGAGCACCTGCTGGGCGCCCGCCGCGCCGCCGATGGCGATGCCGTAGGCGGTCGCAGCCGCGTTCATCGCGCCCGCCGAGGTGCCGACGATGCCGTCGATCTCGATCTCGTCCTCGTCGAGCAGCCGGTCGATGACGCCCCAGGCGAAGGCGCCGTGTGCGCCGCCGCCCTGCAGGGCGAGGTTGATGCGTTTCTTGTTGGAGTCCGATTTCCGCGTCCGATCCGCTTTGCCGGCAGCGCTCCCGTTGCCGTTCCCCTTGCCGGGACGCTTGGCCTTGACTGCCATCGTGGTTCCTTTTGGGGTCGTGGTGGGATCGCTACCGGGGTCGCAGCCGAGCGGAACGCCGTCCGACGCTAATGCAGCCACGGATTCAGACGCGTCCACGTGCCGCCATATGGTGCCGGGACGAGTGGACGCAATGCCGGCCGGGCGCCTCGCCGGCGTCGCGGCGCTGCCCGATCACCCTTTCCGCCGATGCGGAGGGCCTGATCGAGGAGCCGTATGCGAGTTTTATAAAAGTGGTTGCGGGGAGAGGATTTGAACCTCTGACCTTCAGGTTATGAGACCGGGGCCCCATGGTCTACTAATTTGATATTGAAAGACAAATTTGACTTTCTCCAGGAAATGTGCTATCTTCTGTGCTAAATTCAGGTAGCTTCTTCCCCAAGAATGGCAAAAGTGATCTAGCCAAATGCGG
>DATJNS010000368.1:0-16199 GCA_035507915.1 Candidatus Sulfotelmatobacter sp. | reverse complement strand
CCTGCCGGTTGCCAAGGTCGCCGGCGATCGCGTGATCGGCGGCACCGTCAACCAGC
Organism: Candidatus Sulfotelmatobacter sp.; assembly: GCA_035507915.1. Lineage (GTDB taxonomy): Bacteria > Pseudomonadota > Alphaproteobacteria > Elsterales > Elsteraceae > JACQAI01. The sequence continues at coordinate 16,143 of DATJNS010000368.1, read as the reverse complement.
TCGGCGCCCTGGTGATCCGCGCCGACAAGGTCGGCGCCGACACGATGCTCGCGCGCATCGTCGCGATGGTCGCCGAAGCGCAGCGCTCGCGCGCGCCGATCCAGCGGCTCGCCGATCGGGTGTCGGGCTATTTCGTGCCCGCGGTCGCCGCGGTCGCGCTCGCCGCGTTCGCCGCGTGGCTGATCTGGGGGCCGGCGCCGGCGCTCGGGTCGGCGCTGGTTGCTGCCGTCTCGGTCCTCATCATCGCGTGCCCCTGCGCGCTCGGCCTGGCGACGCCGATGTCGATCATGGTCGGCGTCGGCAAGGGCGCCGGCATGGGCGTGCTGATCCGGAATGCCGAAGCCTTGGAGCGTCTCGCCGCCGTCGACACCGTGGTGGTCGACAAGACAGGAACGCTCACCGAAGGCAAGCCGCGCGTCGTCGACGTGGCTGTGACGGACGGCTTCGACGCCGCGAGCGTGCTGGCGCTGGCCGCCGGCCTCGAGCGATCGAGCGAGCATCCGCTGGCGGCCGCCATCGCGGCCGAGGCGAGCGCGCGCGGTCTCGCGATCCCGAGCGCCGCCGACTTCGCGTCACTGACCGGCAAGGGGGTCGTGGGCACTGTCGGTGGCCGCACGGTCGTTGCGGGCGATCGCCGGTTGCTCTCCGAGCGCGGCATCGCCGGCGCGTCGCTCGACGCCGCGGCCGACGCGGCGCGCCGGGCCGGCGGCACGGCGGTGCTGATCGGCATCGATGGCCGCGCGGCCGGCGTGATCGCGGTCGCCGACCCGATCAAGCCGAGCAGCCGCGCCGCGCTCGACGCGCTGCGCCGGAGCGGGATCCGCATCGTCATGCTGACCGGCGACCATCGGGCGACCGCGGAAGCGGTCGCCGCCGAGCTCGGCGTGCGCGAGATCGAGGCCGAGGTCCTGCCGGCGGACAAGCACGCCGTGGTGCGGCGCCTGCGCCAGCAGGGGCGCGTGGTCGCGATGGCGGGCGACGGCGTCAACGATGCGCCGGCGCTCGCCGAGGCGGACGTCGGCATCGCCATGGGAACCGGCACGGAGGTCGCGATCCAGAGCGCCGGCGTGACCCTGGTCAAGGGCGATCTCGCCGGCATCCTGCGCGCGCGTGCGCTGAGCCGCGCGACCCTCTGGAACATTCGGCAGAACCTGGCGTTCGCGTTCGTCTACAACGCGCTCGGCGTGCCCCTCGCGGCGGGCGTGTTCTATCCGCTGTTCGGCTGGACCTTGAACCCGATGGTCGCGGCGGCGGCCATGGCTTTGAGCTCGGTCAGCGTCATCGCCAACGCGTTGCGCCTGCGCTGGACGGTCCTGTGAGACGCGCGCCCGGCGCATGGCGCGGGGTGCAACGGCCGCCGGGCGTCTGCTAGACTCCGGCGCGATGCCTGACGCACCGACCGTTTTCATCGTGGACGACGACGAGGCCGTCCGCGATTCGCTCCAGACCCTGCTCGAGGTGGAGGGCTATCGCACGGCGCCGTTCGGCTCCGGGCTCGATTTCCTCGAGGCCTTCGACGCGAACCGCCGCGGTTGTCTGCTGGCCGACGTCCGGATGCCCGACATGAGCGGGCTCGACCTGCAGGAGATCCTGAACGAGCGCGGCTCGACGCTGCCGGTGATCATCATCACGGGGCATGGCGACGTGCCGATGGCGGTGCGCGCCATGAAGGCGGGTGCCATCGACTTCATCGAGAAGCCGTTCTCCGACACGGCCATCCTCGACAGCGTGCGCCGCGCGCTCGCCGCAGCCAACCGCGTGTCGGCCGATCGCAACCTCGCCGCCGAGGCCGAGACGCGCCTGCAGTCCCTGACCCTGCGGGAACGCCAGGTGCTCGAGCGGCTCGTGCTCGGGCGCGCCAACAAGGTGATCGCCTTCGAGCTGAACATCAGCCCGCGCACGGTCGAGATCCATCGCGCGCGCGTGATGGAGAAGATGCAGGCGGACAGCCTGTCTCATCTGGTGCGCCTGGCCCTAGCGGCAAAGGTTCAGCCCGGCCAGGGCTGACGCGCGCCGAGAAAACGCCGCCGCGTAAGGGTTCTCCCGTATGGCGGGAGCGACCGCGTGCGCCTAGCTTAGGTGCATGAACGTCGCGATTTCCGAGACCGGCGCTACCTTGCGCCATCCCCGCCCATCGCCGGCACCCGTCTTCGTCATCGATGACGACGAGGCGGTGTTGGACTCCCTGCAATCGCTGCTCGACGCGGAGGGTTTCGAGGTCACCGGCTTCGCATCGGCCGCGACCGCGCTGACGGCCATCGAGCACGGGCCGCCGGCGTGCCTGGTTCTCGACCTGCACATGCCGGTGGTGAGCGGTCTCGATCTCATGGGGCGGTTGGCGGAGCGCGGCATCGAGGTTCCGGTGGTCGTCATCACCGGCAAGTTCGATCGCCAGACGGCCGAGCGCGCGCGCGCCGCCGGTGCCCAAGCCGTGTTGAGAAAACCCTTTGCCGCCAGCGAGTTGATGGACGCGATCGAGCGCGCCTTGGCCACCGGCCATACGTAGTATTCCGGACTGCCCGCGCCGGGGATTCAACCGTTAGGGTCTGTCAATCGGTGCTTCGGAGACCGCGATGTTGATGGCCGGCCAGCGACCCCAAGTCGCCAACAAAAAGACGACCACCCCTGTGAAGGTCGAGCAGCCCATGCCCGAGCCGTGTCGCGCCTGCGCGGTCCGTGCCGTCAGCGTGTGCTCGGCGCTCAGCCGGGCCGAGATGGCCGGTCTCGCCGGCATCGTGAGCCAATGCCGCTTTGCCAACGGCGCCACCATCATGATGGAAGGCGATCCGGCCGATCACCTGTTCAACATCGTGCAAGGCACGGTGAAGATCTATCGTCTGCTGGCCGACGGCCGGCGCCAGGTCACCGGCTTCCTGGTGGGCGGCGATTTCCTGGGCCTGGCGCTCACCGACGCAAATCCTTACAGCGCCGAGGCGGTCGGCCCGGTGACGCTGTGCCGGATGCCGCGTCCGCGGTTCGAGGATCTGATCGATCGCTTCCCGCAGCTCGAGCGCCGCATGCTGCTCAACGCCTCGAACGAGCTGTTCGCCGCCCAGGAGCAGATGCTGCTGCTGGGTCGCAAGACCGCGCGCGAGAAGGTCGCCACATTCCTCCTCATGATGGCGCGCCGCGCGACCGCGCGCGGCCGTCCGTCCGACGAGCTCGGCCTGGCGATGGGTCGCGCCGACATCGGCGATTATCTCGGCCTTACGATCGAGACCGTGAGCCGGACGTTCACCCAGCTGCGCCGCGACGGCTTCGTCGCGTTGCACGGCGCCAATCGCGTCGAGATCCTCGATCGCGAGGGCCTGGAGCTGGCGGCCGAAGGCTGATCGTCGCGGCTTGATTCAGATCAACGGCACGCGCGTGCGACGGCGTTAGCCTGACGACTTCGGTCGTTTGGGACAGTGCGATGTTCGGGAAGCTCGAGGCCGTACCCGTGACGCTGGAAACCGCCAGCCAGGTATTCCCCTTGGCGCGCTCGTTGGTGCCCGAGCTCGAGCTCGACGGTTGGCTCGCCTTCGCGCGCCGGCAGATCGAACGCCCCGAGACCGCCGGTATCGTCGGCGTTCGCGACGAGCGGGGCTATTTTCACGGGCTGTTCAATTATGAGGTGCGTCACGACGTGCGGACCGGGCCGATCCTCGACGTCGGCATGGCGATGGCCGTCAACCTGCTCGATCGGGCGGGCGCCGGCGCCGTGCTGGTGCGCGCGATCGATGCGATGGCGGTCGCGCTCGGCTGCGCCGGAACCCAGATTCGCCTCACCGCCGAGCAACGCCAGCTGCGCCGCTGGCTCGAAGGCGAGGGCCACGCGCTGCGCTGCGTCGTGCTGGAAAAGGCGATCGCCGCCGCCAGCGCCCACTGACGGCGGGGGCTCCCTAAGGGCCGGCCGCCTGCCTGGCCGCCGCGTCAGTGGGCGAGCAGGACCGGCAGCTTGGCGTGACGCAGCACGTGGGCGGTCACGCCGCCCAGCACCATCTCGCGGAAGCGCCCGTGGGTGTAGGCGCCCATGACCAGGAGGCTGGCGCGCTCGCGGCCGGCGATGTCGAGCAGATCCGCGCCGATCGATTTCGCGCCCTTGCTCGCTGCCACGCGCGTGGCCTCGATGCCGTGCCAGCCCAGAAACTCGATGAGGTCCGCGGGGTTGGCCGCGGCCCGCCCGGTCTCGGGCGCGCTGTAGACCGCGACTTTCTTCTGCGTCGCCAGCAGGTCGAGCGCCGCGCCGACCGCGCGGTTGGCCTCGCGGCTGCCGTTCCAGGCGATCAGCGCGCCGTTGTCGAGCGCGCGCGGCAGGACTTTCGGCGCGACCAGCACGGGGCGGCCGGAGCCGAACAGCGAGGCCTCGATCGTGGTCTGCTCGAGCGGCAGCTTGGCGTCGTAGAGGCCGGTCTCGACGATCAGGTCGGCCAGGCCGCCGATGCGCGGAACGATGAGGTCGGCATTGCCGGTCTCGTCCTGCCAGTCCGCCGACACGCGCGCGCCGGCACGCGACTTCTTGTACTCACTGATGTCGTTGCGGGCGCACCAGGTCTCGAACGCCTCGTGGGCGCGCGCGCTCGCCTCGACGCCCTCCTTCTCGATCTGATCCATGATCCGCCCGATGCCGACCGCCTCGGCGCCGAAGCCGCCGTACAAGGCGGCGTCGCGCGGATCCGACCGCACGAACAGCGCGCGGATATGCGCGTTCGTCGGCCGCGCGATGGTCAGCGCGAGGTCGAGTGTGCTGCGGTCGCTCTGGACCGCATTCATCGGCACCAACAGGGACTTGATCGGCATGGGCGTCCTCCAGGGTCGGGCGCGACGTTAACGCCCCCAGCGGACCATGCCACTTGATTTGCGTCAAACCCAGGCTGGCGCGTGCGGCGCGCCGGATCAGGCCGCCATGACGCGCAGCCAGACCGTGAGGTCGAACCGGTCGCCGGCGCGCTCGACGGTGGCGGCCCAGCGGCCGTTCTCCCACTGGCCGCCCGTGCAGCTGAAGCCGCGCGCGGCGAGATAGCTCCAGGCCTCGTGGCGGGTGTCGTAACGGCGCCTGATCTCGGCACGGCAGGTCATCGGACGGCGCTCCTCCCGGCAAAATGCTGGGCAAGCCTAGGCCGCGCGCGGCGTCGACACCCGTCAAGATGGGTAAATGATGGTAAGCCGCCGCCCGGGTGCGACGTGCCGGTCCGGCCCGGCTCGCCGCGGCCCCGCGTGGGGCAGGCCGGGGCGGTGGTTGGTCGCGCGCCGGCGGGGCTCGGCTGCCGGAGCAACCGGCCGTTGCGCTGGGCATTGCGCCGACCGGCCCGCGTCTGCATCATGCCGGGCATAACAACGGCGCATAAGCCGAAGCGAACAGGACTAGGGAGGCGGGGAGCAGTGACGGCTGCCGCCCACAAGGCGTCCGTCGAGCCCGGGCAGGTGCAGCTCGCGGTCGACGCGGTCTCGCGATATTTCGGCGGCGTCCGCGCCGTCGAGAACGTGTCGCTCGACGTGCGTCGCGGCGAGATCCTGTCGGTGATCGGACCGAACGGCGCCGGCAAGACGACGCTCCTCAACATGATCAGCGGCTTCTTCCACCCGGGCAGCGGCTCGATCGCGCTCGAGGGCGTCGACATCACGCGCGTGCCGCCCTCGCGCATCGCCGTGCTCGGGATCGCACGCACATTCCAGAACATCGCGCTGTTCAGCGGGTTGACCGTGCTCGACAACATCATGCTGGGGCGCCACGTCCACATGCGCGCCGGCGTGCTCGCCTCGTGCCTCTACTGGGGCCCGGCACGGCGCGAGGAGATCGCCCACCGCGCGCGCGCCGAGGAGGTGCTCGAGTTCCTGCAGCTGCAGGACATCCGCAAGCAGGCGACCGGTGCCCTGGCGTATGGCCTGCGCAAGCGCGTCGAGCTCGGGCGCGCGCTGGCGCTCGATCCGAAGGTCCTGCTGCTCGACGAGCCGATGGCCGGCATGAATCAGGAGGAGAAGCAGGACGTCGCGCGCTACATCCTCGACGCCAACCGCCAGTGGGGCACCACCATCATCCTGATCGAGCACGACATGGCGGTCGTGATGGACATCTCGGACCGAGTCGCCGTGTTCGATCGCGGCCGCAAGATCGCCGACGGCAGCCCGAGCGACGTGCAGCGCGATCCCGGCGTGATCCAGGCCTATCTCGGAACGGCGCGCACGTTGCGCAAGGCCGCCGAATGAGCGCGCCGCGCTTCACCGCGGTTGCGGCGGGCGAGCCCACGACGTTGCCGCGCCTGATGCTGCGCAACGCCGAGACGATGGCGCGTCGTCCGGCGATGCGCGAGAAGGATCGCGGCATCTGGCAGACCTACGACTGGGCCGGCTACGCGACGAACGTCGGCGATTTCGCACTCGGCTTGGCGGCCGAAGGCATGCAGCGCGGCGACCGGTTGGCGGTGATCGGCGACAACCGGGCCCGCCTCTATTGGGCGCAGCTCTCGGCGCAATGCCTGGGTGGCGTCGCGGTGCCGGTCTATCAGGACTCGATCGCCGCCGAGCTCGTCTTCGTGCTCAACCACGCCCAGGTCTCGGTGATCGTCGCCGAGGATCAGGAGCAGGTCGACAAGGTCCTCTCGATCGCCGACCAGCTGCCCAGCCTCAAGCTCCTGATCTACGACGATCCGCGCGGCCTCGACGGCTACGGGCTGCCGATCCTCCGGTCGTTCGCCGCGATCCAGGCGGCTGGACGCGCATTCGCCGCGCGTCATCCCGGTCAGCTCGAGGCCGAGATCGCGCGCGGCGATCCCGACGACGTGGCGCTGCTCAACTACACCTCGGGGACGACCGGCAAGCCCAAGGGCGTGATGCTGACGCACGCCAACCTGTTGGCCACCGGGAAGGCGTTCGCTGCCGCCGAGGACATTCGCCCGAGCGACGAATGGCTGTGCTACCTGCCGATGGCGTGGGTCGGCGACGCGCTCTATTCGACCGTGCTGAGCCTCCTGGTCGGGTTCGCCTGCAATTGCCCGGAAAACCCCGAGACGGTGCAGCGCGACCTGCAGGAGCTCGGGCCCACCGCGGTGCTCGCGCCGCCGCGCATCTGGGAGAACATGCTCGCCAGCGTGCAGGTGCGCGCCGGCGACGCCTCGCCGCTCAAGCGCCGGATCTTCGGTTTCTTCCATCGCCTCGCTGAAGACGCCGAGCTGCGGCGTGCCGACGGCAAACCGATCCCGGCGCTGATGCGCCTCGGCCTCGCGCTGGGCGAGGTGCTCGTCTACGGGCCGGTGCGCGACCGTCTCGGGCTCGTGCGCGCACGCTGGGCCTACACGGGCGGAGCGCCGCTGGGCGCCGATGCCTACCGGTTCTTCCGCGGCTTCGGCGTGAACCTGAAGCAGATCTACGGCGCCACCGAGCTATCCGGTCTCGCGGCCTTGCAACCCGATAGCGAGGCCGATCCCAACACGGTTGGGCGCATCTGCCCGGGCATGGAGGTGCGCATCGCCGCCGACGGCGAGGTGCTGATCCGCTCGGGCGGCATCTTCAAGGGCTACTACAATGAGCCCGAGGCGACCGCCGAGGCGTTCGCCGCCGACGGCTGGTTCCGCACGGGCGACGCGGGCTTCGTCGACCCGCGGGGCAACCTCGTGATCGTCGACCGCGCGAAGGACGTCGGCAAGCTCGTCGACGGCACGGTGTTCGCGCCGCAGTTCGTCGAGAACAAGCTGAAGTACAGCCCCTTTATCGCCGAGGCCGTGGCATTCGGCCACCAGCACCCGTTCGTCTCGGCGATGATCGCGATCGATATGACGACGGTCGGCAATTGGGCCGAGCGCCGCAACCTGCCCTACACGTCGTTCCAGGATCTCAGCGCCAAGCCCGAGGTCCGCGCGTTGATCCGCGACGAGATCGAGAAGTGCAACGCGACCTTGCCGGCGGCGGCGCGCGTCCGTCGCTTCCTGCTGCTCAGCAAGGCGCTGGAGGCCGACGACGCCGAAGTGACGCGGACCCGCAAGGTGCGTCGGCGGTTCGTCACGGAGAAATACGCTGCGGTGGTCGACGCGTTCTATCGCGGCGGGCGCGAGGTCGAGCTCGCCACCGACATCACCTACGAGGACGGCCGCACGGCGACCTTGCGGACCACCGTGTCGATCGACGACGTCGCGCCGCCGACGGGAGCGCCGGCGCCGCCGCGCGAGCTTGCGCATGCCTGACATCGACTTCGAGTTCACGTTCATCCTGCTGACCAACGGGCTGATGATCGGGCTGATGTACGCCCTGATCGCGCTCGGCTTCGTGCTCGTCTACAAGGCGACCGACGCCATCAATTTCGCCCAGGGCGAATTCGTCATGTTCGCGGCCTTCATCGCCGCGGGTGCCGCGGCCGGCGGGCTGTCGTTCTGGCTCTGCGCGGCGCTCGCGCTCGCCGGCATGGTCGTGTTCGGTTTCGGGCTCGAGCGCATCGTGCTGAGGCCGCTGATGGGCCGGCCGATCATTGCCGTCGTCATGGCGACGATCGGCGTCGCGGCGGTGCTGCGCGGCTTCGCGACCCTGGTGTTCGGCGCCGGTACGCGCGTCATCGAGATGCCGGTGGGCGACGATCCGATCATCCTCGGGCCGCTGATGCTGCCGCCGGTGCAGATCGTCGGCGCCACGGTCAGCCTGATCTTTCTCGGCGCCTTCAGCTGGCTGTTCCTCAAGAGCCGGATGGGCGTGGCGATGCGCGCCGTGGCCGAGAGCCAGCAGGTCGCCGCGGCGATGGGGATCGACGTCCGGCGCTATTTCGCGTTCGCCTGGGCGCTCGCCGGCGTCGTCTCGGCGCTCGGAGGGATCGTCTGGGGCGCCATGCTGGGGGTCGACAATCAGATCGCGGTGATCGGGCTCAAAGTGTTCCCGGTCGTGATCCTGGGCGGTCTCGACTCGATCGTCGGCGCGGTCGTGGGCGGTCTGATCGTCGGCATCGCCGAGAATCTCGCTGCCGGCTATTTCGACCCGATCGTGGGCGGCGGCACCAAGGATTTCGCGCCCTACGTCCTGATGATCGCCATGCTGATGGTGCGGCCGTACGGCATCTTCGGCAGCCGCCGCATCGAGCGGGTCTGAGAAGGAAGGCCGGGCGCCCATGCTCCACCGCGAATCCGGCGTCTTCAAGACCAGCTATGCCGCCGACATGGCGCTCTATCCGCTGCCGATCGCGCGCTGGACGGTGGCGGCGCTCGCCGCGTGCTTCATCGTCCTCGTGCCGCTCACCGTCAGCGAATATTACGTCTCGATCCTGAACCTGATCCTGATCGCGATCGTGGGCGCGCTCGGCCTCAACGTGCTGGTCGGCTACACCGGCCAGATCTCGATCGGCCACGGCGCCTTCATGTCGGTCGGCGCCTACACGGCGGCCAACCTGATCACGCGGATCCATGCGCCGTTCTGGATCGCCTTGCCGGCGGGCGGCCTGATGGCCGCGTTGGTGGGTGCCGTCGTCGGCATCCCGTCGTTGCGCGTCAAGGGGCTCTATCTCGCGATCGCGACCTTGGCGGCGCAGCTCATCATCGAGTGGACGATCAACCACGTCCCGTGGATCTCGGGCGGCGTCCAGGCCTCGATCGAGGTGCCGCGCCCGACCTTCTTCGGCATTCCGCTGAAGAGCCAGGTCCAGCTCTATTTGTTCCTGATGGCGTTCGTCGTGATCGCCATCGTCGCCACGATGAACCTGGTGCGCAGCCGCGTCGGCCGCGCTTTCATCGCGATCCGCGATCAGGACATCGCCGCCGAGATCATCGGCATCGACATCGCGCGCTACAAGCTGTGGGCGTTCGCGATCTCGTCGTTCTATGCCGGGGTCACCGGCGTGCTCTACACCTACTATCTCGGCATCGCGAACTACGAGCAATTCCAGCTCAACGTCTCGATCGACTACCTGGCGATGATCATCATCGGCGGCCTGGGCTCGGTGCTCGGCTCGATCTTCGGCGCCATCTTCGTGACCATGCTGCCGATCGTCACCCGGTGGTTCCTCGAGGACGTCGGCAGCCTGTTCTTCTCGCAGTCCGACCTGCTCAACATCATTCCGAACCTGCGGCTGATCATGTTCGGAACACTGATCATCGTCTTCCTGGCGCTGGAGCCGGAAGGCCTCAACCGGTTGTGGCGCAACATCGTCGCCTACTTCCGGGTGTGGCCGTTTTCGTACTGACGAACGACAAGAGAGAGGGAGGGTCATCATGAGAAAACTGTTGACGTGTGCGTTGACGGTCGCGGCGGGCGCGTTCTGGTTGGCGCACGGCGCGGCGGCCCAGACGAAGGGCGAGATCGTGATCGGCGAGGAGTGCGACCGCACCGGTCCGACCCAGATCGTCGGAACCGTGCTGTGCCCGGCGATCCAGGACTACATCAACCTGGTCAACTCGAAGGGCGGGGTCGAAGGCTACAAGATCCGGGTCGACGAGGTCGACCACGAGTACAAGGTGCCGCCGGCCATGGAATCCTACGAGCGCTTCAAGTCGGAAGGCGCGGTCTCGGTCATGCTCTATGGCACGCCCCAAACCGAGGCGCTGATGCAGAAGCTGCGCGAGGACAAGATCCCCGGCACCTCGCCGGGCTTCGGCAGCTCGGCGGCCGCCAACGGCGAGAAATACCCCTACCTGTTCCCGATCGCCGCGACCTACTGGTCGCAGGGAGCCGCCGCAATCCAATTCGTCAAGAGCAAGCTGGGCGGCAATCTCGCGGGCAAGAAGATCGCCTACATCTACTACGACAACCCCGCGGGCAAAGAAGCCCTGCCCGTCATCGAGGATCTGCAGAAGTCGGAGAAGTTCGAGCTCAAGACCTTCGCGGTGCCGCCGCCGGGCGTCGAGCTCGACGCGCAGGTGCTCGACATCACCCAGCGTTACCGGGCCGACTTCGTCATCGCACACCTGTTCGGTCGCGCGCCGTCGGTGTTGATCAAGTCGCTCAAGACACACGGCTACCCGTTGTCCAAGGCGATCGGCCTCGTGTGGGCCTCGGCCGAGGCCGACATCCTGGCCGCCGGCGGCTGGAGCGTCGCCGAGGGCTATCACACCATCCAGTTCGCCGGCGTCGGCGAGAACTATCCGGTGTGCCAGGACATCATCGCCATGTACAAGGCGCAGGGTAAGGAACCGCCCAAGGAGATGGCCTCGACCGTCTATTACAATCGCGGCCTGCTCGCGGCGGCACTCCACGTCCAGGCGATCCGCAACGCCATCAAGGCCAACGGCGGGCAGAAACCGACCGGCGAGCAGGTGCGCAACGGCTTCCAAGCGATCAAGGACTTCACCTTGGGGGGCTTGGTTCCTCCGCTCGACATCACCACCACCGACCACGAGGGCGGCGGTTGGGTCCAGGTCTTCCAGGTCCACGGCGGCAAGTTCGTCAAGGAGACCGACTGGATGCGCGGCTACCCGCAGGTGGTCGCGAGCCTGGTCAAGGTCGCCGAGTGACGGCAGCGACGGGTCGGTTCGGTCGCGCGCTCCGGCGCGCGGCCGGACCGGCCGTCGCATGGCAGGGACCTTCATGCTGACCCTCAACAACATCGAGGTCGTCTACGACAGCGTCATCCTGGTGCTGCGGGGCATCTCGTTGACGGCGCAGGCCGGCCGCATCACGACCCTCTTGGGTGCCAACGGCGCCGGCAAGACGACGACCTTGAAGGCGATCTCGGGGCTCCTGCACGCCGAGCGCGGCGAGGTCACCAAGGGTTCGGTCGAGCTCGACGGCCAACGGCTCGACCGCCTGCCGGCGCACGAGGTCGTGCGGCGCGGCATCGTGCAGGTCTTCGAGGGCCGGCGCGTGTTCGTCAACCTCAGCGTCGAGGAGAACCTGATCGCCGGCGCGCACATCAAGACCGACCTCCGCCACGTGCGCGACGGCATTGCGCGCGCCTACGAACAGTTCCCGCTGCTGAAGGAGCGGCGCCACCAGCGCGCCGGCTATCTCTCGGGCGGCGAGCAGCAGATGCTCGCGATCGCCCGCGCGCTGATGTCGGACCCGCGCGTGATCCTGCTCGACGAGCCGTCGCTCGGCCTCGCGCCGCGCATCGTCGAGGAGATCTTCGGCGTGATCCGGCGGCTGAAGGAGACCAGCGATCTCGCCGTGGTGCTGGTCGAGCAGAACGCGACCCTGGCGCTCGACATCGCCGATCACGGATACGTCATGGAGAACGGCCGCATCGTGCTCGAGGGCGCTGCCGAGAGCCTGGCGCGCAACTCAGACATCCAGGAGTTCTATCTCGGGCTCAACGAGGAAGGCGCCCGCAAGTCCTACCGTGACCACAAGCAGTACAAGCGCCGCAAGCGCTGGCTGTCGTGATGCGCAGGGTTCGGAGAGGCGGACGATGACCGCGCCCAACGACCGCTTCGCCCGCCTGCGCGAGGTCTATGGCCGCGCCTACGAGCGCGCGCCGGCCTGCCGGGCGATCTTCGACGGCGCCGGCCTGACGCCGGATGCGATCCACGGCGCCGCCGAGCTCGCGCGCATCCCGGTGTTCAAGAAGGAGGCGCTGCTCGACCGCCAGCGCGCCGATCCGCCCTTCGGCGGCTTCCTGGCCGAGGCGCCGAGCGAGATCGCGCGCATCTTCATCTCGCCCGGGCCGATCCGCGAGCCGCAGTTCCGCAGCGATCGCGGCGGCCACGGCTTCGATGCGGTGTTCCGCGCCGGCGGCGTCGGGCCGGGCGACGTCGTGCTCAACACCTGGTCCTACCACATGGTGCCGGCCGGGCTGCTGCTCGACGAGGGCAGCCTGGCGGCCGGCGCGACCGTGGTGCCGTCGGGCGTCGGCCAGACCGAGCTGCAGGCGCAGCTCGTGCTCGAGCTCGGCGTGACGTGCATCTGCGCCAGCACCGCCTTCTTCATCGCGCTGGTCGAGCGGATCGAGGCGACCGGCCATGTCCTGCCGCGCGACTGGAAGCTGCGCAGCGCCTTCCTGGGCGGCGAGTTCGGCGACTGGATGGGCAAGCGCCGCCGGCTCGAGGCGCGCTACGCGATCCGCACCTTCTCGGCCTACGCGACCGCGGATTTCGGCGTGATCGGCTACGAGACCGCGGACGGCGAGGGCTATGAGATCCATCCCGACCGCATCGTGCAGATTTGCGATCCCGTGAGCGGCGCGCCGCTCGGGCCGGGCGAGCGCGGCGAGATCGTCGTCACCACCCTGGCGCCGGGTTGGCCGCTGATCCGCTTCGGCACCGGCGACGCCGCCTTCGCGACCGCGCTCGCGCCCGACGGCACGGTTCGGCGCATTGGCCTGCTGCAGGGCCGCGTCGGCCAGGCCGTCAAGGCGCGCGAGATCTTCGTCTATCCGCGCCAGGTCGAGGAGCTCGTGATCCAGACCGCCGGTGTCGAGCGCGCGCAATGCGTGGTCGCGCGGCCGGCGGCGCGCGAAGAGGTCACCTTGCGCCTGGTCGTCGCCGGGTCGGCCGACCGGCCGGCGACCGACGCGGCGGCGCGCGCGAAGTTCCAGGACCTGTCGCGGCTGCGCGCCGACCACGTCGAGTTCATCGCTGCCGACGCGCTGCCGCCCGACGCGCCGCTGGTCGTCGACCGCAAGGACACCTGACGCTAGACTGACGCGATGGAACGGCACGTCCAGATCGCCGAGGGCCGGGAGCTGCTGGCCCATATCGCCAAGCGCACCACCGCGCTCGCCGACGGCGTTTACCGCCACAATGTCAGCGACTACACCTCGCCCGAGCAGGCGGCGCTCGAGCGCGAGACGTTCTTCCGCAAAGGCCCGATCAGCGTGGGCTTGAGCTGCCTGCTGCCCAATCCGGGCGACGGCATGACCCACGACTGGACCGGCGTGCCGATCCTGCTGGTGCGCCAGACCGACGGCTCCTTGCGCGCGTTCCTCAACGTCTGCCGGCATCGCGGCGCGCGCGTCGCCGAGGGGCGCAGCGAGCGCGCCCAGAGCTTCTCGTGCCCCTATCACGGCTGGACCTACGGGCTCGACGGGCGCCTGGTGTCGCGCCCGGCGGATCGGGCGTTCTGCGCCGGCGCGGACCTCACCGACCTGCGCGCGCTGCCGGTGGTCGAGCGCCACGGCATGATCTGGGTCGCGCCGACGCCGGGCGCGGCGTTCGACGTCGACGCGCTGCTGGGCGATCTCGGCGGCGATCTCGCCGGCTACCAGCTCGGGGGCTATCACCACTACCAGACGCGCGTGCTGCGCAAGCCGATCAACTGGAAGGTCGCGGTCGACACCTTCCTCGAGGCCTATCACATCGGCGTGCTGCACGCCGAGACCCTGGGCTCGATCCTCTACCCCAACATCTTCAGCTTCCGGCCGTTCGGCCGGAACCTGCGGCTGATCGGCCCGCGCCGGTCGATCGACAAGCTGCGCGACCAGCCGGAGGAGGGCTGGGACCTGATCACCCACAGCGTGATCATCAACATCCTGTTCCCCAACACCGTGTTCGTGATGCAGGGCGACCATGTCGAGACCTGGCACATGTTCCCGGCGGGCAACGGCACCGACGAGAGCGCGATGTACATCTCGCTCTACACGCCCGAGCCGGCGCTGACCGACAGCGCGCGCCGCCATTGGGACCGCAACATGGATCTCGCGATCGCGGTGGTCGAGAAGGAGGATTTCGTGGTCGGCGCCGGCATCCAGCGCGGCTTCTATTCGGGCGCCCAGGACCACATCCTGTTCGGCCGCAACGAACCGGCGCTGCAGCATTTCCACAAATCGGTGAAGGCGGCGCTGGGATTGCCCGACCCGGCCTGAGCGGCCGCGCGAGCAAGACGGCCAGGGAGGCGACGATGCATGTCGGCATGGGCGTGTTCTTCCAGAACCCGGGCCGCCGGTTGAGCGACCACGCGGTCTGGCGTCACGGCACCGCGCTGGCCGACCTCGCCGAGCCGCTCGGCTTCGACTCGGTCTGGGGCGCCGAGCATCATTTCGACGACTACACGATGTGCCCGAACGTGGCGCAGTTCCTCACCTGGGTCGCCGGACGCACGCGCCGCGCCAAGCTGGGCTCGATGGTGATGGTGCTGCCCTGGCACGATCCGGTGCGCGTCGCCGAGGAGATCTCGGTGCTCGACAATCTGTCCGACGGGCGCGTCATCCTCGGCATCGGCCGCGGCCTGGGCCGCATCGAGTACGCCGGCTTCCGCCTCGACATGGGCGAGTCGCGCGGCCGCTTCACCGAGTACGCCGAGGCGCTGCTGCAGGGTCTCGAGACCGGCCACATCGACTATCAGGGCACGTATTACCGGCAGCCGCGCGTCGCGGTGCGGCCGGCGCCGATCCGCTCGTTCCGCCAGCGCAGCTACGCGGCGTCGATCTCGCCGCAGTCGCTCGAGATCATGTGCCGGCTCGGCGTCGGGCTGCTCATCATCGCGCAGAAGCCGTGGGACACCACCGAGGCCGAGCTCGCGCAATATCGCGCGCGCTTCCTCGAGGTGAATCGCCGCGCCGCGCCGAAGCCGATCATCGCCACGTTCGTCGCGGTCCACGAGGACGCGGCCGTGGCGCGCGACATGTTCGAGAAATACGTTCGCGGCTACTGCCGCTCGGCGCTCGAGCACTACGAGTTCCACAACGAGGGGCTCGCCGACATTCCGGGCTACGAGTATTACGGCAAGCTCGCCCAGAACATCCGCAAGCACGGCATCGACCAGTTCGTCGAGTTCCTCGCCGAGCTGCAGGTCTGGGGCACGCCCGACCAGGTGTTCGCCAAGCTCGCCGAGCACCAGCGGCGCGCCGACTCGGGCGCGCTGATCGGCATCTTCAACTATGGCGGCATGCCGGAGGAGCTCGCTCGGCGCAACGCGACCTTGTTCGCCGAGCGGGTTCTGCCGCGCCTGCACGCGATCGACGCCGGCTGCGAGATCGGCGGCGGCGAGCCGCTGCGCATCGCCGCCGAGTGAGCGCGACGCGTCGCCCGTCTACGCCAGCCGGGCGCGGGGGGCGAACAGGGCGTCGACCTGGAGCAGCTGGCCGGTGCGCGCGTCGTCGAAGCTGCCGGTGATGCCGACCAGCGCGAACCCGGCCTGCTCGAGGCGCGCCGTCATCGCGGGGAACAGCGTCTCGCCCGCATAGAGCGGCACCAGCGAGCTCTCGAGCTCGATGAGCGCGAGGCGCGGCAGCGTCGCCGCCGCGCCGTCGAGCACCTGGCCCTCCAGGCCTTGCACGTCGAGCTTGAGGCAGACCTGCACGGCCGCGCCGCGCAGCTCGTCGAA
>DATJNS010000367.1:0-9515 GCA_035507915.1 Candidatus Sulfotelmatobacter sp. | reverse complement strand
ACGACGGGCGCTATCGCCTCGTGTTCGCCACGCGCATGAACCTCTTGAAGCTGGCGGCGAGCGCCACGGTCGACGCGGCGCTGGCGGCCGCGCGCGCGAGCCGCATCGTCACCGTGACGCCGCGTCAGGAACAGCGGGACGACGGGTCGTTCCTGTGCATTCCGCTCGAGGCGGGCTACGGCGTCGACGCCGTGCCGGCCGACAACATTCCCCGCGCGTGAGCCGCGCCTCGCGGCGCGGCGGTGGGCGCGTGAGCCGCGCCTCGCGGCGCGGCGGTGGGCATGTGAGCCGCGCCTAGCGGCGCGGCGGGCGGCGGGTGACGCGCGCCGTCGACATGCGGCCCCCCGGCGGCATGCGCGGCGCCGACTTGGCGCGCGCCGCGGCACCTTCCCACAGCTCGATCGGCTGGGTCGGCGAGATCGTCGAGATCGACTGCTTGTAGACGTGCTGCACCTGCCCGCGATAGGCGAGCTGGATGGTGAAGTCGTCGTGCCCGACGACCACGCCCTCCAGGCGCACGCCGTTGAGCAGGAACACGAGGACCGGCATCTGCCGCTCCTGCACGTGATCGAGAAACACGAGTTGCACGCTGCGACTCTTGGCCGCCATCGATCCCGCCTCCGCGCTTGCGTCCCGCATGTCGCTTCGCTGCAAGTCCCTTGCCGTCTACGCGGCCCGTCCCGAGTCGCGCACCCATCCCCAGCGCGTGATGGTGCCGGTCACGCCGTCGAGCGCGTGCGGCACCAGCTCCTTGATCTGCACGCGCGCCGGGATCTCGTTCGGCATCGAGATCCCGTGCGGCGTGGCGGGCACGAAACCGAAGGCGCGATAGAACGCCGGGTCGCCCACCAGCAGCACGAGATTGTGCCCCGCGTCGGTCGCGAGGTCGAGCACGCGCCGCATCAGCGCCCGCGCGATGCCGCGGCCCTGGTGCGCCGGCGCGACCGCCAGCGGGCCGAGCAGCAGGGCGGGCGCGAACGCGCTGCCGATCGCGATCGGCCAGCACCGCACGGTGCCGACCAGCTCGGCTGCGGTGCGCGCGACCAGCTTGAGCTCGGGCACCGGCTCGACCTTGTCGCGATAGCGGTAGGACAGCTTGGCCTGGCGGTCGGCGCCGAACGCGGCGTCGAGCAGATCCTCGACCGCGGGCTCGTCGGCGGGCTTGGCGCGGTCGATCCAGAAATCAGGGTGGGTCATGGACAGGGGCTCCGGAAAGGCGGGACGGCGACGGCGCCCTGCCAGGAGCCGGCCGCGGCGCGCTCAGCGCGTCGACCGTGCCCGGCGGGTGGCGCCGGATCGGCGAACGATCGGTCGTCGTCGCAGGCTGAGCTCGAACAAGCGGCACTCTCTTTCCTTTGCGCGGCCAGAAGATGAGGCTTCGCCTCGGGATTTCAAGCGAATTCTTCGCGTCGGTCGGTCCGATCAACGCCAGGTCAGGGCGACCGCGAGCCCGGCGGCGACGGCGATCGCCAGGCCCGCGATCACCCGCGCGGAGAACGCCGTGCGGCCGCTCGACAGCGCGAGCGCGCCCTTGAAGACGGCGTTGCTGGCGGCGGCCAGCACCAGCGCGACGACGGCGTCGGCCGGCACGGTCTCGCCCCGGTTGACGAACTCGGTCGTCGACAAGGTCACGGCGTCGACGTCGACCAGGCCGCCGAGCGCCGACGACAGGAGCAGGCCCTCGTCGCCCAGATAGTGCTTGCCCGCGTGGGTCAGGAACAGCACGGCCGTGAACACCACGCCCAGGCGGAGCGCCGGCCCGAGCGAGAACGGGTTGGCGAACTCGCGGGGCGCCTCGGGGACGGCGCCGGCGGCGCTCGGCGCGCCGCCGTGGCCCAGCAGCCACGCCGCCACGGCCGCCGCGACCGTCATCGCGCCCAACGCCGGCACCGCGGCGAGCGCGAGCGCCGGCGCCAGCGCGGCGACGATCACGAGCATGCGCGGCGCCATGATCGTGTTGGCGATCAGCGCGGCGCGCGCGAGCGAAATCGCGGCGTCCGGCACGTCGGCGGCGGCGCGCGCCGTGCCGCCGGTGAACGCCGTGGTCGACGCCAGCCCGCCGAAGACGGCGCTCAGCAGCATGCCCCGGGTGGGGCTGAGGAACTTGGTCAGGAAATAGCCGACGAACGACACGCCGGAGACCAGGATCACGAACAGCCAGATCCGATGCGGTTCGAGGAAGCCGAACGGGCCGTAGCTGCCGGCGGGCAGCACCGGGTAGACCACGAAGATCAGGGCGAGGAAGCGCAGCGTGTCGGTGAACTCGCGCTCCGACAGCGTCTCGAGCGCGAAGCGGTGGAGCGGGCTCTTGGCCGCCAACGTCACGGCCAGCACGATGCCGAGCGCGGCGCCGAACGGCAGCGCCGGCGTCAGGCAGAGATAGCCGATCACGAAGGTCGCGAGGCCCGCCAGCTCGGTCGTCATGCCGGTGCGCTCGGGGCGGTTGAGCCGGGCGACGAGCAGCACGGCGGCGGTGGCGAGCAGGGCGCCCGCGGTCAGCAACGCCTCGCCGACGAGGGCGCAGCTCGCGCCGATCAGCGCGATGACGATGAAGTCGCGGATGCCCGGCCGCGGCACGTGCGGCGTGTCCTCGCGCGTCCGGCCGATCAGGAACCCGATCAGCCCGGCGAGCACGAAACCGAGGATGGGCGCCTGCTGGGCGAACAGCTCCCACATGGCGACAGTTCAGACACGGTCGCGGCCGAAACGGAAGCCCGGTGGGGGCTGCGCGCCCGGCCGGACGAGGTGCTAACATGCCCGCCCGGCCCCGATCGCCCCCTTCAACGCCCCCTGATCTGACCCCCGACCGAACGCCATGGCGCAACCGCTTCCCAGCTCGCCGGCCGCCGCCGTGCCCTCGGTCGACGCCGTGCTGCGCCGCCCGGCGCTGCGCGAGGCGATCGCGGTCCACGGCCACGCCCTGGTCGTCGAGACCGCGCGCGGCGCGCTCGATGCGGTTCGCCGCGCCGCGCTCGCCGGTGAGGCGAGCGACGACCGTGCGGCGCTCGAGGCCGAGATCGAAGCCCGCGCCCTGGCGGCGCTCGCCGCGCTCACGGCGCTGCCCTTGAAGCCAGTCTTCAACCTGACCGGCACGGTGCTGCACACCAATCTCGGCCGCGCCGTGCTGCCGCGCGAGGCGATCGACGCGCTGGTCGCGGTCGCCGGCCAGCCGAGCAACCTCGAGTACGACCTCGCGCGCGGCGATCGCGGCGAGCGCGACGACCACGTCGCCGACTGGCTCTGCCGGCTGACCGGCGCGGAGGCCGCGCTGGCGGTCAACAACAACGCCGCCGCGGTGCTCCTGACCTTGAACGCGCTGGCCGACCGCCGCGAGGTGCTGGTGTCGCGCGGCGAGCTGATCGAGATCGGCGGCGCGTTCCGCATGCCCGACATCATGGCGCGCGCCGGCTGCAAGCTGCGCGAGGTCGGCACGACCAACCGCACGCATCTGCGCGACTACGCCGACGCGATCGGTCCGCGCACCGGCCTGATCATGAAGGTGCACACGAGCAACTACGCGATCGAAGGCTTCACCGCGTCGGTGCCCGAGCGCGAGCTGGCGGCGCTCGCCCACGAGCGCGGCCTCAAGCTGGTGACCGACCTCGGCGCCGGCATGCTGGTCGACCTGGCGCGCTTCGGGCTGCCGCCCGAGCCGACGCCGCGCGCCATGCTCGCCGACGGCGCCGACCTCGTGACGTTCAGCGGCGACAAGCTGCTCGGCGGACCGCAGGCCGGCCTGGTGGTCGGCTCGAAGGAGCTGATCGCCAAGCTCAAGCGCAACCCGCTCAAGCGCGCCTTGCGCTGCGACAAGCTCACCCTGGCGGCGCTCGCCGCGGTGCTCCGGCTCTACGCCGATCCCGATCGCCTGGTCGAGCGCCTGCCGGGCCTGCGCCAGATGTGCCGCGGTGCCGCCGACATCCGCGCGCAGGCCGAGCGCCTGGCGCCGCTCGTCGAGGCGCGCCTCGGCGGCCGCGCGACCGTCGCGGTGATCGACTGCGCGAGCCAGATCGGCAGCGGCTCGCTGCCGGTCGATCGCCTGCCGAGCGCGGCGCTCGCGCTCACGCCGGTGCGCGCATCGGCGCGCGGCGCCGGCAAGGCGTTGGCCGCGCTCGCGGCTGCCTTCCGCGCCCTGCCGATGCCGGTGATCGGGCGCCTGCACGACGGCGCGCTGCTGTTCGATCTGCGCTGCCTGGAGGACGAGGCGCGCTTCGTCGGGCAGCTCGATCGGCTCGAGTCCGTCACGTGATCATCGCGACCGCGGGCCACATCGATCACGGCAAGACCGCGCTCATCAAGGCGATCACCGGCGTCGACACCGCGCATCTGCCGGAGGAGCGCAAGCGCGGCCTCACCATCGACCTCGGGTTCGCGGCCTGGAGCTTGCCGGGCGGCGGCACGGTCGGCTTCGTCGACGTGCCGGGGCACGAGCGCTTCGTGCGCAACATGCTGTCGGGCGTCACGGGCATCGACTTCGCGCTGCTCGTGATCGCGGTCGACGACGGCGTGATGCCGCAGACGCGCGAGCATCTCGAGATCCTCGACCTGCTGGGCATCCGGCACGGCGCGGTCGCGCTGACCAAGATCGATCGCGCCGCGCCCGAGCGGATCGCCGCGGTGCGCGCCGACGTCGCCGACCTGCTGGCGCCGACGACGCTCGCCGGCGCGCCGATGCTCGAGGTCTCGGCGCTCGAGAACATCGGCGTCGACGCGCTCAAGGCCCACGTCGCGGGCGCGCTGGCCGCGTGCCCGGCGCGCCCGGACGCCGGGCACTTCCGGCTCAGCATCGATCGCTGCTTCACGGTCGACGGCGCCGGCCTCGTGGTCACCGGCACGGTGGCGAACGGGCGCGTCGCGGTCGGCGACCGCCTCACGCTGCTGCCGGGCGGCCAGCCGGTGCGCGTGCGCGGGCTGCACGGCCATCACCGCGCGGTGACCGAGGCGCGCGCCGGCGAGCGCTGCGCCGTCAACATCGTCGCGCCGGAGGTCGATCGCGACGGCGTGTCGCGCGGCGACTGGCTGGCGGCTGCCGAGATCGGCGTCGCGGTCGATCGGCTCGACGTGCGCGTGCGCACGCCGCGCGCCGGCGCGCGGCTGCGCCAGGATACGCCGGTCCATCTGCATCACGGCGCGGCCGACGTGACCGGCCGGCTGATCCTGCTCGAGGGCTCGTCGCTCGAGCCGGGCGCGCACGCGCTGGCGCAGCTCGCGCTCGACCGGCCGGTCCACGCGCTCACCGGCGACCGCTTCGTCCTGCGCGACCGCGCGGCGGCGCGCACCGTGGCGGGCGGCCGCGTGCTCGACCCGTTCGTGCCGTCGCGCGGCCGACGTCTGCCGGCGCGGCTCGCGCGTCTGCGCGCGCTCGAGGCCGACGACGCGGCGAGCGCGCTCGCCGGCGTGCTGGCGGCCGAGCCCGACGGCGTCGATCTCGGCCGGTTCGCGATCGCCGCCAACCTGCCGGCGACCGACGCCGAGCGCCTGCGGACGGACGCGGCGCTGATCACGTTCGTCGACCGCGAGCGCACGTTCGGCGTTGCCGCGGCGGCGTGGCACGCCGCGCGCGAGGCCGTGCTCGGCGCGCTCGACGGCTGGCACCGCGCGCATCCCGACGCGGTCGGCGCGACCGCGGCCGAGCTGCGCCAGGCGCGGCCGGCCGCGATCGGTCGGCGCAGCTTCGCGGCGGCGCTCGACGCGCTGATCGGCGAGGGCGCGGTGGCGCGCGACGGCCAGCAGCTGCGCCGTCCGGAGCGGCGTCCGGCGCTCGCCGGCGCCGAGCTCGCGGCATGGCAACGCATCGAGCCGCTGATCACGGGCCGGCCGCCACCGACCCGCGAGGTCGCGCAGGCCGCCGGGCTCGAGCTCGCCGCGCTCGAGCGCCTGCTCAACCGCGCCGCGCGCGTCGGCCTGGCGACCCGCGTCGCGCCCAACCGGTTCTTCCCGCGCACCGCCATCGCGCAGCTCGCCGCGACCGCCGAGGCGTTGGCCGCCGAGGCGCCCAACGGCACGTTCGACGCCGCGCGCTTCCGCGACCGCTCGGCGCTCGGCCGCAACCTGACGATCGAGGTGCTGGAGTTCTTCGACAAGGCCGGCTTCACGCGCCGCGTCGGCGACGCGCGCCGCATCGTCAAGCCGGCCGCCGACATCTTCGGCCCGTTGGCGGGGTAGGGCACGGTCTGGAATACAGCCCCACAAACCGGATCGTCAGCCTCGGGCTTGTCCCGAGGATCCACGCCTTTCCATCAACGCGGCGGAAAAAAAAAGACTGCTCGGCACGAGGCCGAGCATGACGGTTCCGCAGGTTGATGGGCCCGGCGAGGAGCCTCCGCTCAGCCTTCGTCGCAGAGCTTGCCGTTGTCGGCCCAGTCGGCCTTGGCGACGTCGACGAAGATCACCTGGGTCGCCTCCGGCTTCGAGCCGATGGTGCGCGCGAGCGCCTCGGTGACCTCCTTGGCGGCGCGCGCCTTCTGCTCGCGGGTGCGGCCGCTGAACAACTCGATGCGGACCATCGGCATGGCTCGGACTCCTGTCAGGATTGCATGTCGGGATTGCATGGGGGACCCCAGCTTGGCACGGGGTCGCAGCGGCGCGAAACCGGTATCGCGCCGCCGTGCCGGGGGTTAGAGTCGGGCCATCCGAGACCGCACCAGGCGAGGAAGCCATGGATCAGCAGACCGCCGCGCCCATCAAGGTGTTCTGGCAGCCTGGGTGAACCAGCTGCCTGCGAACCAAGGAGTTCCTCTCGGTCCGTGGGATCGAGTTCGAGTCGGTAAACGTGCATGGCAATCCCGCGGGAATGGCGGAGCTCGCGCGCCTCGGCGCGCGGTCGCTGCCGGTGGTGTCGCGCGGCGACAAGTTCGTGATCGGCCAGTCGTTCGAGAAGCTGGCCGAGTTCCTGGGCCTCAACGAAACCTTCAAGCCGGCGCTCTCGCCCGACCAGCTGGCGGCGCGCATGGACCTGATCCTGACGGCCGCCCAGCGCTTCGTGCGCCAGATCCCGGACGACAAGTTCCTCAACAAGCTGCGCAACCGCGACCGCACCTACCGGGTGCTCTGCCACCATCTGTTCCGCATCCCGGAAGCCTTCATGGAGGCGATGACGGGCGGCGTCGAGGTGCGGCACGAGAGCCTGGTCCAGGCGCCGCCCGATGCGATGAAATCGCCCGGCCAGGTCGCCGACTACGGCGAGGACGTGCGCCGGCGTTACGCGGCGTGGTGGAAGGGCTGGCCCGACCACTCGGGAACCAAGATCGTGCCGACCTATTACGGCGAGCGGCCGATGCACGAGGTGATGGAGCGCGCGACCTGGCACTCGGGTCAGCACACCCGTCAGCTCATGATGTTGTTGGAGACCCACGGCATCACGCCCGACCGGCCGTTGAGCGCGGCCGACTTCGCCGGCCTGCCGATGCCGGAGAAGGTCTGGGACGAGTAGATGGATCTGCAGCTGAAAGGCCGCACGGCGCTGGTCACCGGCGCCAGCATGGGGATCGGCCGCGCGATCGCGCGCGCGCTCGGCGCCGAGGGCGTCAAGCTTGCGGTGGTCGCGCGGCGCGCCGAGCTGCTCGAGACCCTGCAGGGCGAGATGGTCGCGGCGGGTGCGCCCAAGCCCGCGATCATCGCCACCGACATCACGGCGGCGGGCGCGCCCGAGCGCATCCGCGACGCCGCGCTGGAGGCGCTCGGCCACGTCCAGATCCTGGTGAACTGCGCCGGCGGCAGCCGCAAGCTGCCGATCGACGCGCCCGAGGAGCGCTGGGAAGAGGCGATGACGCTGAACTTCACGCGGCAGCGCCAGCTCACCCACGCGCTCCTGCCCGACATGATCGGCCAGAAATGGGGCCGCATCATCAACATCACGGGCAAGTCGGAGCCCGAGGGCCTCAACGCCGCGTTCTCCGCCAAGGCCGCGGTGCACGCCTGGGCCAAGGGCCTGTCGCGCGAGATCGGCAAGTACGGCATCACGATCAACTGCATCCCGCCCGGCCGCATCATCAGCGAGCAGATCCTGCGCAACTATCCGCCCGAGTACCGCAAGAAGCACTCGGAGGAGGAGATCCCGGTCGGCGAGTACGGTCAGCCCGAGGATCTCGCGGTGCTCGCCGTGTTCCTCGCCTCCCCGGTGGCGCGCTACATCACCGGCGCCGTCATCCCGGTCGACGGCGGCCTGCGGCGCTATTCGTTCTAGGCCCGGGGCACCCGTGCCGCTCGTCACGTCCCGGTCGTCATCCCCGCGCAAGCGGGGATCCAGAGTCGAACGGCGGTGCAGGCGATCCTGGATGCCCGCTTGCGCGGGCATGACGGATTGATTGGGTCGTAACATCAGCGAAACGATGGGATCGGAGGGCAAGCGATGGACACGATCGAGGCACGGCAGGCGGCGCGGCCGAGCGGCGTCGATCCGGCGGAATGGGCGGTGCGGGTCGATCTCGCGGCGTGCTACCGGCTGATCGCGCATTACGGCTGGGACGACCTGATCTTCACGCACATCTCGGCGCGCGTGCCCAACTCCGACCACCACTTCCTGATCAATCCGGAAGGCTACCGCTTCAACGAGATCACCGCGTCCAACCTGCTCAAGATCGACTGCGACGGCAAGCTCGTGACGCCGTCGGCCAACAAGCCGATCTTCGCCGGCTTCGTGATCCACAGCGCGCTGCACATGTCGCGCGACGACGCGCAGTGCGTGCTGCACACCCACACCGAGGCCAACATCGCGGTCGGCGCGCAGGAGCAGGGTCTCTTGCCGCTCAGCCAGTTCGCCATGCGGTTCTACAACCGCGTCGGCTATCACGCCTACGAGGGCCCGTCGAACGACCTCGACGAGCGCACCCGCCTGATCCGCGACGCCGCCGACCATCCCGTGCTGGTGCTGCGCAACCACGGCATCCTGACGATCGGTCGCTCGGTCGCCGAGGCCTTCATCCTGCAGTACTACTTCGAGCGCTCGTCGCGCACCCAGCTGCAGATCCAGACCGCGGCGGCGGCGGGCGCCAAGATCGTCATGCCGTCGCCCGAGGTGTGCGCCCAGGCGGCGCGCAACTACACCATGCCGAACGGGAAGCTGCGCCAGGCCGGCGCGCGCGAGTGGCCCGCCATGGTGCGCCTGGTCGAGCAGCTCGACCCGAGCTACGCGACCTAGCTCTCGAGGATCGCGACGGCGCGCGTCCAGCCGGCCGACGCGCCGCGGATCTTCACGGGGAAGCAACTGATCGTGAAGCCGTGCGCCGGCAGCGCCTCGAGGTTGTGCAGCTTCTCGAGGTGGCAGTAGCCGATCTCGCGGCCGGCCTTGTGGCCTTCCCAGATCAGGCCGGCGTCGTGGCTCGCTTCGTATTTCGCCTTGGTGTGCACGAACGGCGCGTCCCAGCTCCAGGCGTCGGTTCCCGTCAAACGGACGCCGCGCTCGAGCAGATAGAGCGTGGCTTCGCGTCCCATGCCGCAGCCGGCCGCGACGTAGTCGGGCTTGCCGTAGGCCGATCCGGCGCGCGTGTTGACCACGACGATGTCGAGCGGCTCGAGCG
>DATJNS010000366.1:0-3186 GCA_035507915.1 Candidatus Sulfotelmatobacter sp. | reverse complement strand
GCCGACACCGCCTATCGTCATGTCGCCTCAGCGCTGGCGCGCCTCATCGACGGCGGGCGGCTGGTGACGATCACCGGCGCCAATTTCGGCCCCGAGGCGCTGGCCTGGCGCGATGCCTTTGTCCGCCTGCAGGAGCGTGGCCGCGTGGTATTCACCGCGGTCATCGACGGCGCGGTCTACGCCAAGCATGGTACGACCATCGAGACGCGCCTCACCGTCATCGACAAGATGCCCGCGTCTGACGCGGCGCAGTTTCCGCCTTCCGCCGGTGTCTCGCCTGACGTGGCGACGCTGCTCGGATGGATCGGCGAGCGCGTCCCGCCGCGCCGCCCGGTCGCCGCGCCGACGGCTGGTGGTTTCGCGGTGCCGCGAACCGTTCGCGGCTATCTCGCGCGCACCGCTTCGCGTCAGCCGGCCACCGCGATCGCAGAGCCGGAAGGTGTGGAGCTCGGCTACGGCACAGTCGAATGGACACCTCCCGAGGGCAGCTGTCTCACGGATGCGCTTTATGAAGAATACGTCCTTCAGTCGATCCGTATTCCCGGCTCTCAGGCGCATCCGACGAAGCTGGTGCAATCCGCGGCGATGGCCTCGGTCGCGCCGCCAAAGCCCTCCTACCGGCCGCATCTCTCGGCAAACCTCATCACAGACGGCGAACTGTCCGACGCGCAGCTCGAAAGCGTCATCTACGCCGGCGAGGCCCATGCCGATTTCCTCGCCGGGTCGTGGATGGTCGATGAGACCTTCGACCTGGTCACCGCCGCGCGCGACGATGCGGAGAACGCCGTCCGCTTTCGCCGCGGTTGGTTCCTCGGCGACGGCACCGGCGCCGGCAAGGGCCGCCAGGTCGCTGGCATCCTGCTCGACAACTGGCTGAAGGGCCGGCGGCGCGCCGTCTGGATCAGCAAGTCCGACAAGCTGATCGAGGACGCACAACGCGACTGGTCGGCGCTTGGCATGGAGCGGCTGCTGGTCACACCGCTCTCCCGTTTTCGCCAGGGCACATCAATCCGGCTTGGCCAAGGCATCCTATTTGCGACCTATGCCACGCTGCGCACCGACGAGCGCGGCGAGAAGCTTTCGCGCGTTCGGCAGATCGTCGAATGGTTGGGCTCCGACTTCGACGGGGTGATCATTTTCGACGAATCCCACGCCATGCAGAACGCCGTCGGCGGCAAGGGCGAGCGCGGCGAGCAGGCGGCATCGCAGCAGGGACGCGCGGGCCTCCGGCTCCAGCACGCCCTGCCGAACGCCCGCGTCGTCTACGTCTCAGCGACCGGCGCGACGACGGTCCACAACCTCGCTTATGCGCAGCGGCTTGGGCTTTGGGGTGGCGAGGATTTTCCCTTCGCCACGCGCGCCGAGTTCGTCGAGGCGATCGAGGACGGCGGCGTCGCCGCCATGGAAGTGCTGGCGCGCGATCTCAAAGCACTCGGACTCTATGCGGCCCGCTCGCTCTCCTACGAAGGCGTCGAGTACGAACTCGTCGAACACCAGCTCACGCCAGAGCAAATCCGCATCTACGACGCATATGCCGGCGCCTTCTCGATCATTCACAACAATCTCGACGCGGCGATGCGCGCCGCCAACATCACTGGCGAGACCGGCACGCTGAACGCGCAGGCGAAGGCCGCCGCGCGCTCCGCCTTCGAGAGCGCCAAGCAGCGCTTCTTCGGTCATCTGCTCACCTCGATGAAGACGCCATCGCTGATCCGCTCGGTCGAGCGCGATCTCGATGCCGGCCACGCCGCCATCATCCAGCTCGTCTCGACCGGCGAGGCACTGATGGAGCGCCGGCTCGCGGAGATTCCGACCGAGGATTGGGGCGATGTCCAGGTCGACATCACGCCGCGCGAGTACGTGCTCGACTACCTCGCGCATTCCTTCCCGGTGCAGCTCTATGAGCTATTCACCGATAGCGAAGGCAATCTCTCGTCCCGGCTGGTGTACCGCGACGGTCAGCCTGTCGAGAGCCGCGAAGCGGTCGCTCGCCGCGACCGGCTGATCGAGAAGCTCGCTTCTCTCCCACCCGTACCGGGCGCACTCGACCAGATCGTTCAGCGCTTCGGCACCGATATGGTCGCCGAGGTCACCGGCCGCTCGCGTCGTGTCATCCGCAAGGGCGACCGCCTCATGGTCGAGAACCGCGCCGCCTCGGCGAACCTCGCCGAAACCGCCGCCTTCATGGATGACGCGAAGCGTATCCTTGTTTTCAGCGACGCCGGGGGCACCGGGCGTAGCTATCACGCCGAGCTGTCGGCGCGGAATCGCAGGTTGCGCGTCCACTATTTGCTCGAACCCGGCTGGAAGGCTGACGCCGCCATCCAGGGACTCGGACGCACCAACCGCACCAACCAGGCGCAGCCGCCACTATTCCGGCCGATTGCGACGGACGTGAAAGCGGAGAAACGCTTTCTCAGCACGATCGCGCGCCGTCTCGACACGCTGGGCGCGATCACGCGCGGCCAACGCCAGACCGGCGGCCAAGGGCTCTTCAGACCCGAAGACAATCTCGAAAGCCATTACGGGCGCGATGCACTGCGCCAGCTCTACATGCTGCTCGTGCGCAGCAAGGTTGAAGGCTGCTCGCTTCAGACCTTCGAGGATGCAACCGGCCTCAAACTCATGGATGTCAACGGCATCAAGGACGAACTGCCGCCGATTACCACCTTTTTGAACAGATTGTTGGCGCTGACCATCGACCTGCAGAACGTGCTGTTCACCGCGTTCGAGCAGTTGCTCACCGCTCGCATCGAAGGCGCGATCGCGTCCGGTACCTACGATGTCGGCTTGGAGACGCTGCGCGCCGAGAGCTTCGTCGTCACCGATCGACGCACGATCTACACCCATCCCAGCACCGGCGCGGAGACCCGGCTGCTCACCATCACCGAGCGTCGGCGCAACCGCCCTGTCACGTTGGACGAGGCGCTCGATCGGCTCTCCGATCCGCGCGCCTTGCTCCTCATCAACGAGCGCTCGGGCCGTGCCGCCGTTCAGGTGCCGGCGCCGAGCCTCATGCTCGACGACGGCGAGATCGAACGGCGCGTGCGGCTGGTCCGGCCGATGGAGAACCACAGCCTTCCGATGAAGGCGATGGCGGAAAGCCACTGGACGGAGACCGATCGCGCGCGCTTCGCCGCGGCATGGCAGGCGGAGATCGCTGCCGTGCCGGAGTTCACCGACAGC
>DATJNS010000365.1:0-19542 GCA_035507915.1 Candidatus Sulfotelmatobacter sp. | reverse complement strand
CGGCTGTCGCAACGCCGACGGCACATTCTCGCCCGAGCGCTTCGCCGACGAAGCGGCGGCCGACCAGGTCAAGATGATCGAGATCAAGATCTCGCAGGGCGCGAAGCCGGGCCACGGGGGCGTACTCCCGGGCCCCAAGGTGTCGCCCGAGATCGCGGCGGCGCGCGGCGTCCCGGTCGGCGTCGACTGCATCTCGCCATCGAGCCACTCGGCCTTCTCGACGCCGCTCGAAATGATGGACTTCATCGTCAAGCTGCGCGAGCTGAGCCGCGGCAAGCCGGTCGGCTTCAAGCTGTGCATCGGCCATCGCTGGGAATTCCTCGCGATCTGCAAGGCGATGGTGCAGACCGGCGTCTATCCCGACTACATCGTGGTCGACGGCTCCGAGGGCGGCACCGGCGCGGCACCGCTCGAGTTCGTCGACCATATCGGCATGCCGGCGCGCGACGGCGTGATGTTCGTGCACAATGCGCTGGTCGGGCTCAACATCCGCGACCGCATCAAGATCGGCGCCGGCGGCAAGATCACGAGCGCGTTCGACATGGCGCGCATGATGGGGCTCGGCGCCGACTGGTGCAATTCCGCGCGCGGCTTCATGTTCGCGATCGGCTGCATCCAGTCGCAGAGCTGTCATACCGACCGCTGCCCGACCGGCGTCGCGACCCAGGACAAGGCGCGCCAGCGTGCGGTCGTGGTGCCCGACAAGGCCGAGCGCGTGTTCAACTTCCACCGCGCCACCGTGATCGCGTTGGGCGAGGTGGTGGCTGCCGCCGGGCTCGACCATCCGAGCGACCTCAGGCCCGG
The DNA here is from genome assembly GCA_035507915.1 of Candidatus Sulfotelmatobacter sp. Classification (GTDB taxonomy): domain Bacteria; phylum Pseudomonadota; class Alphaproteobacteria; order Elsterales; family Elsteraceae; genus JACQAI01. The sequence goes on along the minus strand of DATJNS010000365.1, from coordinate 18,738 downwards.
CCACTTCTCGCGGCGGGTCGCGGCAAACCGCGTCGAGACCTACGCCACGCTCTACCGTCACCTCGCGCCGGGCGAGCTGTTGAGCGGCACCGACGACCCGCGCTTTGCCGACGCCTGGCCGCTGGCGCGCGCCGAGAGTTTTTCGCCCAGCGCCTGAGCTTCCGGTTCCCGGTTGCACCGCCGCGCCGGCGATGACATGACAGGGGCGCGGCACGGGGCTCGGGAGGGACGGCAATGCGACGAATCGTCGGCCTGATGGCGGTCTGGTTGGCGCTCGTGCCGGTGACCGCGCATGCCGAGTATTTCGAGACCGGACGCGACCTCTACCAGAAGTGCCGCACCACCGGCACCGCCTCGCAGGTGTTCTGTTTCGGCTTCATCATCGGCATCGCCGACGTGATGGAGGACAACCCGCTCGACGGACGCTCCGCCTGCATCCCCAAGGACGCCACCATCCAGCAGGTGGCCGACGTGGTGATCCACTTCCTGGACGAGAACCCGGACATCCGCGACTTCACCGGCGAAAGCCTTGCGGTGCAGGCCTTGTCGGAGAAATATCCCTGCGCGCACCCCAAGAAGGTGCAGTAAGCCAGTCCTCCAACGCCGCGCCTGGCGCGCGCGAGCCGGCCTCGCCTACTCGACCAGCTCGGGCTCCTTGAGCGGCTCCTGATCGGCCGGCGGCTCCGTGATCGAGAAGGCGAGCTCGTTGTCCTTGAGGGTGACCTGGACGAGGCCGCCGCGCGCGAGCTTGCCGAACAGCAGCTCCTCGGCCAGCGGCTTCTTGACGTGCTCCTGGATCACGCGCGACAGCGGCCGGGCGCCGAACAACGGATCGTAGCCCTTCTTCGACAGCCACGAGCGCGACGCGTCGTCGAGCTCGATCGTGACCTGACGCTCGCCGAGCTGCGCCTCGAGCTGGATGATGAACTTGTCGACCACCCGATCCATGATCTCCGGCGTCAGGTTCTTGAAGCCGATCGTGGCGTCCAGCCGGTTGCGGAACTCCGGCGTGAACATCTTCTCGATCGCCTCGTTGTCCTCGCCGTGGCGCTGCTCGCGCTCGAAGCCCATCGCCGGCTTGGCGAGATCGGCGGCGCCCGCGTTGGTCGTCATGACCAGGATCACGTTGCGGAAGTCGACCGTCTTGCCGTTGTGGTCGGTCAGTTTGCCGTGGTCCATCACCTGCAGCAGGATGTTGAACAGATCGGGATGGGCCTTCTCGATCTCGTCGAGCAGCAGGACGACGTGCGGATGCTGGTCGACCGCATCGGTCAAGAGCCCGCCCTGGTCGAACCCGACATAGCCCGGCGGCGCGCCGATCAGCCGGCTGACGCTGTGGCGCTCCATGTATTCCGACATGTCGAAGCGCACCAGCTCGATGCCGAGGATCTTGGCGAGCTGGCGCGCCACCTCGGTCTTGCCGACGCCGGTCGGGCCGGAGAACAGATACGAGCCGATCGGTTTCTCGGGCTCGCGCAGCCCGGCGCGCGCGAGCTTGATCGCGGCCGACAGCGCATGGATCGCCTGATCCTGGCCGAACACCACGGTCTTCAGGTCGCGCTCGAGCGTCTGCAGGATCGCGCGATCGTCGGTCGACACGGTCTTGGGCGGGATGCGCGCGATCTTGGCGACCACCGCCTCGACGTCCTTGATCGTGACCGTCTTCTTGCGCTTGGAGGGCGGCAGCAGCATCTGCGCGGCACCGACCTCGTCGATCACGTCGATCGCCTTGTCGGGCAGCTTGCGGTCGTTGATGTAGCGCGCCGCCAGCTCGACCGCCGACTTGATCGCCTCGTTGGTGTAGCGCACCCGGTGGTGCTGCTCGTAGTAGGGCTTGAGGCCCTTGAGGATCTTGATCGAGTCCTCGACCGTCGGCTCGTTGACGTCGATCTTCTGGAACCGCCGAACCAGCGCTCGGTCCTTCTCGAAATAGTTGCGGTATTCCTTGTAGGTCGTCGAGCCGATGCAGCGCAGGTTGCCCGAGGCGAGCGCCGGCTTGAGCAGGTTGGAGGCGTCCATGGCGCCGCCCGAGGTTGCGCCGGCGCCGATCACGGTGTGGATCTCGTCGATGAACAGCACCGCCCCGGGCAGCGCCTCGAGCTCCGACAGGACCGCCTTCAGACGCTCCTCGAAGTCGCCGCGATAGCGCGTGCCGGCGAGCAGCGCGCCCATGTCGAGGCAGAAGATGGTCGCATCCTGCAGGACCTCGGGCACCTCGCCGTGGACGATGCGGCGCGCCAGGCCCTCGGCGATCGCGGTCTTGCCGACCCCCGGATCACCGACGAACAGCGGATTGTTCTTGGTGCGCCGGCAGAGGATCTGGATCGTCCGCTCGACCTCGGCCTCGCGGCCGATCAGAGGGTCGATGCGTCCGTTCGCGGCCTTCTTGTTCAGATTGATGCAATAGGCGTCCAACGCCTCATGGCCGCGCTTGACCACCTTCTCCGCTCCTGCATCCTCGTCGGCGCCGCTGACGCGCCGGGTTTCCGCACGGCCAGGCACCTTGGCGATGCCGTGGCTGATGTAGTTGACCGCGTCGAACCGCGACATGTCCTGCTCTTGCAGGAAGAATACCGCGTGGCTCTCGCGCTCGGAGAACATGGCGACCAGCACGTTGGCGCCGGTGACCTCGGCGCGGCCGGACGACTGCACGTGGATCACCGCCCGCTGCACGACGCGCTGGAAGCCGGCGGTCGGCTTGGCCTCCTCGGAGCGCGCGCCCACCAGATTGGCGAGCTCGGCGTCGAGGTAGTTGGTGAGCTCGCGGCGCAGCTTCTCGAGATCGACGCCGCAGGCCCGGAGCACGGCCAGCGCGTCCTGGTCTTCGGTCAGCGCCAGCAGGAGATGCTCGAGGGTGGCGTACTCGTGCCGGCGCTGATTGGCGTAATCGAGGGCCCGGTGCAGGCTTTTCTCCAGATTGCGCGACAGCATACGGCCTAATCCTTCTCGAGTGTGCACTGCAGCGGGTGCTGATGCCGCCGCGCGAAATCCATGGTCTGCGTCACCTTCGTCTCGGCGACCTCGTAGGTGTAAACGCCGCAGATCCCGACCCCGCGCTGATGGACGTGCAGCATGATGCGGGTCGCCTCGTCGCGGTTCTTGTGGAAGAACCGCTCAAGCACGTGCACCACGAATTCCATCGGCGTGTAGTCGTCATTGAGCATCAGCACCTTGTACATCGACGGCTTCTTCGTCTTCGCCTTTGGCTTGACGATGACGCTGGTGTTCGAGCCGTCGCCACCCCTCTTGTCGTCGTCGCTCATGGCAAGGATGGAGCAGGAGCCGATGTTTGGGTCACGCTCAATGATATGAGATCGCCCGCGCGCTGGAAAAGGCCCTTGTTGCGACGCGGCGCGAAAGCCGCGGATTCGCGCGGTCGCCGGCCCGCCGACCGAGCGAATGCCGCCAAAAAACGAACGGCCCGGCCGGGAGGCTCCCGGCCGGGCCGTCGCGAACCGTGCTGGCGGTCCGACGGTCAGGCGGCCGGCTTGATGAACTTCTCGACCGCGACGGTGACCCGGGCCTGGATGGGCTCGAGGGCCTCGTTCGCGACCTTGAGGGAAATCTCCGACAGCTTGGTGCCGTCGGCGACGAACTTGTCGAAGTTGGTGCGCGCGAGATCGGTCTGCAGATCGACCATCTGGCGCAGGCTGGTGCAGCCGAGCACCGCCTTGGCGGCAGCGACCGACGCCTCGAATTGCGCCTGCGTCATCGCCACCATGGTCTTGCTCAGATCCTCGAGCCCGCGCGCATAGATCGAGCCGGCCTTCACGACCGCCTCGACGTTGCCTTTGCTCATCACGCTGAACTCGTCGTAGCCCTTGAAGAACGCCGTCGAGGCCTTTGCGACGTTCTCCTTGGCCATCTGGACCGCTTGCTCGATGCCCTTCTGGGCGGCATCGACGCCGGCTTTCATGAAGGTCTCGGCGGTGTCCTTGCCGGCCGACACCGCGGTCTCGAAGGTCTTTCGCGTGCCGCCGTCGGTGAACGGCGCCTTGGTCTTGGTGGCCACGTGATCCCTCCTCGGGGCAGGGGTTGAGCGAGAAACAGGCAGACGCCGTCACATGCTGCGCTGCAGCAGGGGTCTATTTGGCCGCCCCGAGATTGCTTGTCAAGGTGTTTTGGTGCAACGCAACATAACCGGTCGCGCTTGTTGGGCCGCGCGCGCCCATGGCACGATGCGCCAAGCCATTAGCCAGGATCGCCGCGGGTTTCATGACGTTCTGCGTCGGCATCAAGGTCGCCGAGGGTTTGGTCGCCTTGGCCGACGGGCGGGTGACCGCGGGCACCCAGATGGGGGTGGCGCGCAAGGTCAGCTTCCATGGCGGACCGCAGCACCGTTTCCTGGTGATGACCTCGGGACTGCGCTCGGTGCGCGACAAGACGGTCGCCTATCTCGACCGCCTCATCGGCGGCCAAACCGGCGAATCGGTGGCCACCATGCTGGACGCGGTCGGCGCCTTCGCGACCTGCCTGCGCCGCGTGTCGGGCGAGGACAAGACTGCGCTCAAGGACGGCGGGCTCGACTTCGACCTGCACGCCATCCTGGGCGGGCAGCTGGCCGACGATCCCGAGCCGACCCTCTATCTCGTCTATCCCGAGGGCAACTGGATCCAGGTCGACGCCCTGGCGCCTTATCTGTCGATCGGCCAGACCGCTTACGGCAAACCGATCCTCGATCGCGCCTTGCGGCCGGAGACCTCCATGCCGATGGCCCTCAAGCTGGCCTATTTGTCGTTCGATTCGTCGCGTTTCAGCTCCTCGAGCGTTGGTTTTCCGATCGATTTCATGACCTATCACCGATCGGACCGGCAGTGGCGGCTGATCCAATTCGACGACGACGATCTGCGCGACCAGCGCCAGTGGTGGAACACCAACATCAGTGGCCTGGTGCGTCAGATGCCCGACGGGCCGTGGATCGAGCCGTTGCTGCCCGCCGCAGGGCGCGCGGGGCGGGCCCAACCCTGAGTTTTCTGCGGTTTTGCAACGGCAGGCCCCCGGGGCTGCTAGGCCATCTGGCCGAGCCGGCCCGCAACCGAATCTTAAAGCTGGCTCGACGATGATCAGGAAGCTGAGGTGATTCAATTGGTTATAGACAGAAGTTAAGAAGGTTAATAGAATCTGCCGTACCGGGGCGAAAGGGCGCCCCGGCAGCAACGGCCTTGGCGCGGGGGACGAGGAGTGCGGCGGATGGCAGGGCGTTCGGTGCGTGGGATCGCGGGTGTCGCGTTGGCGGTCGGTCTGGCCATCGGTCTGATGACCGTGGGGCCGGTCGAGGCAGCCCCCAAATCACCCACCCGGACCGTACGGTACACGCCGCCTCGCTACGCCGCGATCGTGATCGATGCCGACACCGGCGCCGTGCTCCATGCGGTGGCGGCCGACGAGCAGACCTACCCGGCCTCGCTCACCAAGATGATGACCCTCTATCTGACGTTCAGCGCGTTGGCGCAGCACCGCCTGCAGCTCGAGCATCGGCTGCCGGTAAGCGAGCATGCCGCCTCGATGCAGCCGTCCAAGCTGGGCCTCAAGCCCGGCTCGACGATCCGGGTCGAGGACTTGATCCTCGCCATCGTGACGCGGTCGGCCAACGACGCCGCGGTCGTGCTCGCCGAGGGCGTCGGCGGCAGCGAGGACGCGTTCGCCCGAACGATGACCGAGCAGGCGCGCGCTCTGGGCATGACGCGCACCTTGTTCGAGAACGCCTCGGGCCTGCCCGACGAGAACCAGGTGACCACCGCGCGCGACATGGCCATCCTGGGCCGCGCGCTGATCTACGATTTCCCGCAGTACTATCCCTACTTCAGCACGCGCAGCTTCGTGTTTCAGGGTCACGTCGAGCCGAGCCACAACCACATTCTCGACACCTACGAAGGCGCCGACGGCATCAAGACCGGCTTCATCCGCGCCTCGGGCTTCAATCTGGTGGCCTCCGCCAAGCGCGAGGGCCGGCGCCTGATCGGCGTGGTGTTCGGCGGCCAGTCGCAGCCCTGGCGCGATCACCAGATGGCGCGGCTGCTCGATCTCGGCTTCGCCCGCGACGCCACCGCCCACACCAACCTGGCCAGCGTCACGGATCCGGTGCTGAGCGACACGGCCACGCCGCCGCCCGGCACGCTGGTGCGCGTCGCGCTCAGCGAGCCGGCGCCGCCGCACCCGCTCGACGCCGACCCGCCGGCGGCCGCCGAGCCGATCGCCAAGCCGCTGGCCGCCGCGCCGCCGCGCCGGACCGTGAAGCCCGACCAGGCCGTCGTCGCGATGGCGGCGCCGACCGGCGGTTGGCTGGTGCAAGTCGGTGCGTTCAGGGCGCCCGGCCAGGCGACCGCGGCGAGCAAGGCCGCGATCCACGCCGCCAACCTCAATCAGGGCCAGATCAACGTCAGCCCGCTGCCGCGCGGCCACGTGACGCTCTACCGCGCGCGCGTCGTCGGCTTGGCCGAGAACCAGGCGCGCGACGCGTGCCGCACCCTGTCGCGCGAGCACATGGCCTGTGTCGTGCTCGGCCCGGGCGCCACCCTGGCCCACTGACCGACCGGGCGCGCCACCCGCCGCGCGACGCCCCTCAGAACTGCGGCGGTGCGATGCCGCTCGGCGTCAACACGCCGACCAGCTGCGTCTTGAGCCGGTCGAGACCGGCCTGATCCTTGGCCTCGCAGCGCGCCGTCAAGACGTCCTGCGTGTTGGAGGCGCGCAACAGCCACCAGCCGTCCGGCGTGCGCACCCGGACGCCGTCGATGTCGGTGAGATCGGCGCCGCTCGCCACCAGGCGCGCCTTGACCTCGTCGACCACCGCGAACTTGCGCGCCTCCGAGCATGGGAAGCGGAGCTCGGGCGTGTTGACGAACACGGGCAGGCGGTCGCGCAGGGTCGCCACGCTGTCCGGGCTGGTCGCCGCCAGCGACAGCGTGCGCACCGCGGCATAGAGCGCATCGTCGAAACCGTAGAACCGGTCGGCGAAGAAGATGTGGCCGCTCATCTCGCCGGCGAGCGGCGCGCCGGTCTCCTTCATCTTGGCCTTCACCAGCGAATGGCCGCTGCGCCACATCAGCGGCTTGCCGCCGAGCCGGGCGATCTCGTCGAACAGACCCTGGCTCGCCTTGATGTCGCCGATCACGATCGCGCCCGGATTGGCCGCGAGCACGTCCTGCGCCAGCAGCGCCAGCAGCTGGTCGCCCCACAGCACGCGGCCGCGCGCGTCGATCACGCCGATCCGGTCGCCGTCGCCGTCGAACGCGATGCCGAGGTCGGCACGCTCGCGCGCCACCGCGTCCTTGAGCTGGACCAGGTTCTTCTCGACCGTGGGGTCGGGATGGTGCGCCGGAAACGTGCCGTCGACGACCTCGTTGAGCAGCACGTGGCGCCCGGGCAGCGCGCGCGTCAGCCGCACCATCGCGGGCCCGGCGGCGCCGTTGCCGGCGTCCCACACGACGGTGAGCGCGCGCTTGCCGCGATAGTCGCCGGCCAGCCGCGCGACGTAGCGCTCCATGAGGTCGTGGCTTTCGGTGGTGCCGGCACCGGAGGCGTAGGCGCCGCGCGCCGCGATGTCGCCCAGCCGCTTGATGTCGTCGCCGTAGAAGGCGTTGTGGCCGAGCATCATCTTGAAGCCGTTGTACTCCGGCGGATTGTGCGATCCGGTGATCTGCACGCCGCCGTCGCAGCCGAGCTCGTGCACCGCGTAGTACAGCATCGGCGTCGGTCCGAGGCCGATGCGCTTCACCGTGAGGCCGCAGGCGACCAGCCCGTCGACCGTCGCCTGCTCGAGCATCGGCGAGCTCAGGCGCCCGTCGTAGCCGACCGCGACCGTGCCGCCGCCCGCCTCGCGCACGATCGTCCCGAAGGCGCGGCCGAGCGCCACGCCGTCGCCGGCCGACAGGGTGTCGCCGACCACGCCGCGCACGTCGTACTCGCGCAGCAGCGTGGCATCGAAACGGTGCGCGCCGGCGCTCATGAGGCGGCTCCCGCCGGCGGCGTGGGCCGGCCGATGCAGACATAGGTGAAGCCCGCCGCGGCGGCCGTCTCGGCATCGTAGATGTTGCGCAGGTCGACCAGCACCGGCTGGCGCATCAGGCGCTTGACCCGCCCGAGGTCGAGCGCGCGGAACTCGTTCCACTCGGTCAGGATGGCGAGCGCGTCGGCGCCGCCCATGCATTCGTACGCGGTGTCGCACCACACCACGTCGGCGAGCAGCTTGCGCGCCTCCGCCATGCCCTCGGGATCGAAAGCGCGCACGGTTGCGCCGGCCTTCTGCAGCGCCGGGATGATCTCGAGGCTCGGGCTCTCGCGCATGTCGTCGGTGTTGGGCTTGAAGGTGAGCCCGAGCACCGCGACGGTCTTGCCGGCGACCGCGCCGCCGAGCGCGTCGATGATCTTCTGCGCCATGCGCTTCTTGCGCTGGTCGTTGATCGAGACCACGGTCTCGACGATGCGCAGCGGCGCGCCCGCCTCCTGCGCGGTGCGCACCAGCGCCAGGGTGTCCTTGGGGAAGCACGAGCCGCCATAGCCCGGGCCGGGATGCAGGAACTTGCGCCCGATCCGGCCGTCGAGCCCGATGCCGCGCGCGACGTCGTGGACGTCGGCGCCGACCTTCTCGCACAGGTCGGCGATCTCGTTGATGAAGGTGATCTTGGTCGCGAGGAACGTGTTGGCCGCGTACTTGATCAGCTCGGAGGTCTCGACCGAGGTGAACAGCATCGGCGTCTCGATCAGGAACAGCGGCCGGTAGAGCCCGCGCATCACCTCGCGCGCGCGCTCGTTCGCGGTGCCGATCACGACCCGGTCGGGCCGCATGAAGTCGTTGATCGCCGAGCCCTCGCGCAGGAACTCGGGATTCGAGACGACGTCGAACTCGGCGTCCGGCCGGGTCGCCCGGATGATGCGCGCGACCTCACGGCCGGTGCCGACCGGCACGGTCGACTTGGTGACCACCACGGTATAGCGCTCGATCGCCTGGGCGATCTCCTTGGCGGCCGCGAACACGTAGGACAGATCGGCGTGGCCGTCGCCGCGGCGGCTCGGCGTGCCGACCGCGATGAACACCGCGTCCGCCTTCGCGACCGCGGGCGCGAGCTCGGTCGTGAAGGTCAGGCGCCCGGCCTTGCGGTTCGCCGCCACCAGCTGGTCGAGCCCCGGCTCGTAGATCGGCATCTCGTCGACCAGCAGCCGCGCGATCTTGGCCTCGTCCTTGTCGACGCACGCCACGTCGTGGCCGAATTCGGAGAAGCACGCGCCGGAAACGAGGCCGACGTAGCCGGTGCCGATCATCGCGATGCGCATGGCTCGAAATCCCGATCAGCGGTAGGACGAGAGGATGTCGCGCAGCTGACTGCGCATGTCGTCGCGCTCGAGCGCGAACGCGATGTTGGCTTCGAGAAAGCCGATCTTGTCGCCGCAGTCGAAGCGGCGGCCCTCGAAGCGCAGCCCGTGGAACGGCATCAGCCCGATCAGGTCGGCCAACGCGTCGGTCAGCTGGATCTCGTTGCCGGCACCGCGCTCCTGACGGTCGAGATTGAAGAACACCTCGGGCTGCAGGATGTAGCGCCCGATCACGGCGAGCGTCGACGGCGCGTCGTCCGGGCGCGGCTTCTCGACCAGCCCCTTGACGTCGACCAGCCGCGCGTCGCGCGCGGTCGATCGCTGGGGATCGACGATGCCGTAGCGGTTGGTGTGCTCGCGCGGCACGTCCATCACCGCGACCATGTTGCCGCCGACGCCGGCGTGCGCCTCGACCATCTGCCGGAGGCACGGCTGCTCCGACAGGATCAGGTCGTCGGCCAGCAGCACGGCGAACGGCTCGTCGCGCACCAGCTCGCGCGCGCACCACACCGCGTGACCGAGGCCGAGCGGCTCGTGCTGGCGCGTGTAGGCGACCCGCCCGGCCGGCATCATGATCGGCTCGAGCATGTGCCACAGGTCGGCCTTGTCGCGGCTGATCAGCGCGTTGTGGAGCTCGGCCGAATAGTCGAAATGGTCCTCGATCGCGGTCTTGCCGCGCCCGGTGACGAAGATGAACTGCTCGATGCCGGCGGCGCGCGCCTCCTCGACCGCGTACTGGATCAGCGGCTTGTCGACCACCGGCAGCATCTCCTTGGGCATCGCCTTGGTCGCCGGCAGAAACCGCGTGCCGAGCCCGCCGACCGGAAATATCGCTTTACGAACCGCTTTGGTCATCAGGCCCTCGGCGCGCTTCGGCGCGCTCGGAAAATATCAGCCATTTCAATCGTCGGGCGGCGGTCGCTATCTGCCATAGGGCCCGCCGCTTCGCAAGTAAACGTCCAATAAGCCGGTCGGTCACCGGGATCGAGTTAAAACCTCTTTAGCCTCGTTGATCATCGCGGCGAGGTAGTCGGACCCGCCGTGGTCGGGGTGGTTGGTCATCATCAGGCGACGGTGCGCCTCGGCAATCTCGCTCGCGGTCGGCTCGCCGGTGAGCCCGAGCACGCGCAACGCCTCCTCGCGCCCCATTTTACCGTCGCGTGCCCGCGGCGTGGCGTCGCCCGCGTCCGCTTCGTCGCGCCAGTCCGGCCAGCTGCGGTCGAGACAGGTCTCGACCAGCCGGGCGGACTGCGGATCCGCCGCAGCGGTCTCGCGCCACAGCGCGATCAGCTCGGCGCGGCCCAACGCCTCGATGCGCTGGTTCCGGAACCGGCCGCGCAGCACCTGCCCGGACAAGGCGCCGGTGTCGTGGTCGAGCGCCAGCTCGAGGAAGTCGGTGCGGATCGACGAGCTCTGCCCGGGGGTCGGCCGGCCGGCTGCGCCGCCGCCGCCGAGCCAACGCGGCAGGCCGCGGCGCACCAGCGGATAGAGTATCGGCAGCACGAAGGGCGCCAGGGTGATCCGGCCGGTCGCGGCCAGCGCGCCCACGCCCAGCACCGCGATGCCGACCGCGGCCCAGCGCAAGCCTTGCGCGAGGCTCGCCGGATTGGCCGCGACGAACGCCTTGGCGAGCACCATCAGGGCAACGATGCCGACCACGGCGAGCATCACGTAGGGCATGGCCGGCTCAGCGGTCCAGCTGATGGGTGAGCTGGCGCACGATGCCGCCGCGCCGGCGCGAGAAGTCGGCGAGCGCGCGCTGGCCGCCCGCGGCGTAGACCGCGACCGCGCTCAAGAGATCCTTGAGCTGGTTGGCGCTCGTGCGATCGAACGGGCAGCACGCCCCGCCGGTCAGGCGCGCGATGTGCTCGAACGCACGGCGCGCGGCCGCGTCGGCGCCCTCATGGAACAGGAACGCGCGCACGCCGAGCAGGCCGAGCTCGCCGGCGAGCTGGCCCAGCTGGTCGACGTCCTCCTCGACGCAGTCGCCGACGAACACCAGCGCGCCGACCTTGGCGCGCTGCGCTTCGGCGCGCGCGTGGACGAGCACCTTGGCGATCTGGGTCTTGCCGGCGGCGCACACCACCGCCGACATGCGGCGCAGCATGTCGGGCGCGTTGCGGTCCCACGGGCCGGCGACGAACTCGCCGAAGCCGCGATAGAACACGAGCTGGATGTCGAGGCCGCCGAGCGCCGCGGTCTCGTTGAACATCTCGGCCTGGATGTGCATCGCGGCGTCCCAGGTCGGCTCGCGGCTGGCGGTCGCGTCGAGCGCGAAGATCAGCCGGCCGCGCTGGCCGAGCACCGGCGGCGGCGCCGCCTTGACCTTGGCCAGGAAGGCGTCGACCTGGTCCTGGCTCGAAATCTCCCGGCCCTGTGGGCGGCTCTTGTCGCGCTCCCCCGCCATTCCCGACCGCCCCTCGCGTTGCCGTGCCCCTTATGTTGTTCCGAGGAGCGCGGTTTGCACCAGCGGGGTCGCCGGCGTCGGTGTGGCGGCGACCGGCAGGCGCAGCGCCTGCAGCAGCCCGCGCACCTCCTGGCGCGCCGCCACGTGCGACATGGTGAGCCCGCCGCCGGTGCCGGGCTCGCGCAGGTCGAGCAGGGTCAGGCCCTTGAGGAAGAGCTCGCGGAAGATGACCCGCTCGCCGAAGCCGGGCGCGAGGCGGAAACCGATGCGCTGGGCCAGGCTCTCGAGCGCGTGCGCGATGTCGCGCTTGTTGCGCGCGTCGAGCGCCGACAGGCGGTTGCGCATGACGATCCAGTCGATCGGCGCGCGGCGCTCGAGGGCGCGCTGCTTGCGCTGCTCCCACACCATCTCGGCATAGTGGCTCGGGCGCACCACCTTGACGCCCTCGGCGTCGACCCGCGCCAGCACGTCGAAGTCGATGAAGCTGTCGTTGAGCGGCGTGATCAAGGTGTCGGCCATGGCGTGGGCGCGCCGCGACAGCGGCGTGTCGCTGCCCGGACAGTCGATCACGACGACGTCGGTGCGCAGCGCGAGCTCGCGCACCGCCGGCTCGAGCGCCGCGACGTCGGGCGGATCGAGCACGATCTGCTCGGGCATCGGCAGGCGCACGCCGCCGCGTCGGCAGAACTCGATGCGATTGGCGACGTAGCGCGACAACGTGCCCTGGCGCACGTCGAGATCGAGACAGCCGACCCGCCGCTTCTCGTGCAGCAGGCCGACGATGACGTGCATCGCGGTGGTCGACTTGCCCGACCCGCCCTTCTCGTTGCCCAGCACGATGATGTGGGCGCCGTCGGTCCGCGCACTCATGTTCGAATTCTATCGAAGCGGCGTCCGAGCGGAAACCACGCGCCGGCGAATCGCGACCAAACCCGCGGCCGGCTTGACCCTGCGCAGGCGGCTCCCCGACACTCGCGGCCGGACGAGAGGTGCCGATGGAGCGAATCGACTGCATCGTGATCGGCGCCGGCGTGGTCGGGCTGGCGGTGGCGCGCGCGCTCGCGCTGGCCGGCCGCGAGGTCGTCGTGCTCGAGGCCGCCGATGCGATCGGCACCGAGACGTCGAGCCGCAACAGCGAAGTGATCCACGCCGGCATCTACTATCCCGCGGGCAGCCTCAAGGCGGAGACCTGCGTCGCCGGCAACGGCCGGCTCTACGCCTACTGCGCGGCGCACGGCGTGCCGCACGCGCGGGTCGGCAAGCTGATCGTCGCGACCGCGGCGGACCAGATGGCGACCTTGGCCGAGATCAAGGCCAAGGCGGCCGCCAACGGCGTGACGGATCTCGAGTTCATCAGCCTCGCCAGCGTGCGCCAGATGGAGCCCGAGCTCAGCGTGGTCGGCGCCTTGCAGTCGCCGAGCTCGGGCATCATCGACAGCCACGCCTACATGCTGGCGCTGCAGGGCGACGCCGAGGCGCACGGCGCGATGATCGCGTTCGCCACGCCGATGGTCGGCGGGCAGGTGCGCGACGACGGCATCGAGCTCGCGACCGGCGGTGCCGCGCCGATGCGCATCGCGGCGCGGCTCGTCGTCAACTCGGCCGGCCTGCACGCCACCCGCGTCGCCGCATCGATCGCCGGCGTGCCGGCGGCGAGCGTGCCGCCGATGCACTACGCCAAGGGCAACTATTTCGCGCTCACCGGCAAGAACCCGTTCCGCCGCCTGGTCTATCCGGTGCCAGAGCCGGGCGGCCTCGGCGTCCACGTCACGCTCGACATGGCCGGGCGCTGCCGCTTCGGCCCCGACGTCGAGTGGATCGACGGCATCGACTACGCCGTCGATCCGGCGCGCGCCGCGCCGTTCTACGCCGTCGTCCGGCGCTACTGGCCGGGCCTGCCGGACGGCGCGCTGCATCCCGACTACGCCGGCATCCGAGCCAAGATCACGCCGCGCGGCGCGCCGGCGGCCGACTTCGTGATCCAGGGCGCGGCCGAGCACGGCGTCGCCGGCCTGGTCAATCTCTACGGCATCGAGTCGCCGGGGCTGACGGCGTCGCTCGCGATCGCCGACAAGGTGGTGGCGCTCGCCGTCGGCGAGCCGACGGGGCGCGCCGCCTGACGACGCGGCGTCGCGCGGCTTGAGAAAGGATTCCCGGACTGCCAAGCTCGCCGCGCATGAGCACACGGATCGGTCGGCTGACCCGGACGGCGCGCGGCGCGCTGGTCGGCGCGGCGCTGCTCGCCGGCGCCGGCACGGCTGCCGCCGACCAGCAGTCGCCGCCGCAGGCCGGCCCCGCGCCGCCACCTGCGAACGCCGCGCCGGCGCCGGCCAGCACGGCGCCGGCCGCCGTGGCGCCGGCCAAGAAGACGCCGGCCGCTGCCGTCGCGCCGGCGCCACCCCCGGCGCCGCCGCCGCCCCCGGTGACGCTGTTCAGCTCGTTCGACCCGGGACGCATGGCCGCGCTGGTGGCCGCGATCACCAAAGAGACCGGGATCGAGGTCACGCTGGTCGACGACGACGACGATCTCCTGCTCGGCCGCCTGTTGCGCGAGGGCGCGCAGAGCCGCGCCGACGTCGTGCTGCTGCGCAACGGCGCGCGCTTCGAGCGCGCCGCGACCGCGGGGCTGCTGCAGGCGATCAAGATCCCGGCGGTCGAGCAGGCGGTGCCGGCGCGCTTCCGCGACGTCGACGACCGCTGGTTCGGCGTCGCCAGCTTCGCGCGCGTGCTCGTCTATGCGCCCGACCGGGTCAAGCCCGGCGAGCTCGCGACCTACGACAGCCCGACCGCGTTGACCTGGCGCGGCCGCCTGTGCCTGCCGCCGCCGAACCATCCGGGCTACCGCACCCTGCTGGCCGGCATCATCGCCCATCACGGCGTCGATTACGGCGAGGCGTGGGCGCGCGGCATGCTGGCCAACGCCGCGCCGCCGCTCGACGTCGCGCCGCCGGTGCATCTGACGCCCGAGTGGATCGATCGCGCGATGGTCGACGCGCTCGACGCCAAGGCGTGCGACATCACACTGCTCGACAGCCGCACCCTGACGCGCTTCACCGACCCGAACAACAAGACCGAGCGGCGCGAACTCGATCGCATCGCCGCGGTGTGGCCGAACCAGGACGGCTCGGGCACCCAGGTCGACATCATCGGCGCCGCCATGACGGCCGCCAGCAACAAGCGCGAATCGGCGCAGAAGCTGTTCGAGTATCTGGTCAGCGACGCCGCCCAGCGCGCGCTCGCCGAGGCGCTCCACGCCTACCCGATCAAGGGCGGCGTGCCGCTGACCGATGCGCTGACGCGCTGGGGTCCGTTCAAGGCCGACGACACGCCGCTGCCGCAGATCCTGTCGCATCTCGAGGAGGCCCGCGCGATCGCCGAGAAGGTCGGCTGGCCGTAGCGCGGGCAGGCGTCCGCCGTCGATTTCTCTGTGTAGCCGCTCCGGCGTGACACGAGCAGCCCCTGCTCGTGTCGCTGGACCAGACGGGCGCCCGCGCCTTCGCTGACGGTCACCGGAAATCGCGCGACAGCCGGCGGATCTGCTCGGCGGGATCGTCGCGCTGCGCGCGGTGCTGCGCGATCATGGCGGCGTCGCGCGGGTCGGGGCCGCCGCTGCGGCGGACGATGTCGGCTGGCGCGAGCGCGCGCTGCGTGGCGCGCACCGGATCGTCACTGGGTGCGGTCAGCGCCTTCAGGCGGGCGCTGTGGTCGATCAGGCGGTCGACCACCAGATGGATCACGCTGGCCTCGCGCTGCAGCCGGCCGGTCGCGGTGATCAGCGCGCCGGTCAGCACGACGCGGCGAAAGCGCTCGAACATCGCCGGCCACACGATCAGGTTGGCGATGCCGGTCTCGTCCTCGAGCGTGATGAAGATGACGCCCTTGGCGCTGCCCGGCTGCTGGCGCACCAGCACCAGACCGGCGACCGACACGCGCCGGTCGACCGCGAGGTGGGCGAGCCGACGCGATGGCACGACGCCCTCGCGCGCGAACAGCGGGCGCAACAGCGCCATCGGGTGCGCCTTCAAGGAGAGGCCGAGCGTCGCGTAGTCGAGCATCACGTGCTCGCCCAAGCCCAGCGCGGGCAACCCGACGGCGGGCTCGGGCAGGCGCTCGGCCGCTTCGCCGGCGGCGCCGAACAGCGGCAGCGGCGCGGCGGCGTCGAGCGCCTTGACCGCCCACTCGGCGGCGCGCCGGTCGAGCCCGACCGAGCGGAACGCATCGGCCGCGGCGAGCGCCGCCAGCACGCCGGGGCCGAGACCCGCGCGCCGCCGGATCGCATCGGGACCGTCGTACCCTTGCGCGCGCGCCGCGACCAGCCGCGCCATGTGCTCCGGGCCGACGCCCTTGACCGTGCGCAGGCCGAGCCGCACGGCGTGCCCGCCGGTCGATGCGGGATCTCGCTCGAGCGTGCAGTCCCAGGCGCCGAGATTGACGTCGGGCGGCCGCACGGTCACGCCGTGCTCGCGCGCGTCGCGCACGATCTGCGCCGGCGCGTAGAAGCCCATCGGCTGGCTGTTGAGCAGCGCGGCGGCGAACGCCGCCGGATGATGGCACTTGATCCAGGACGACACGTAGACGAGCAGCGCGAAGCTGGCGGCGTGGCTCTCCGGGAAGCCGTAGGTGCCGAAGCCCTCGATCTGGCGAAAGCAGCGCGTGGCGAAGCCGCGGTCGTAGCCGCGCGTGACCATGCCCTCGATCAGCTTCTCGCCGAAGCTCGAGACCTCGCCCAGCTTGCGGAAGGTCGCCATGGCGCGGCGCAGCTGGTCGGCCTCGCTGGGCGTGAAGCCGGCGGCGACGATCGCGATGCGCATCGCCTGCTCCTGGAACAGCGGCACGCCGAGCGTCTTCTCCAGGACCTCGCGCAGCTCGGCCTTGGGATAATCGACGGTCTCCTGGCCGGTGCGCCGGCGCAGATAGGGATGCACCATGTCGCCCTGGATCGGTCCCGGGCGCACGATCGCGACCTCGATCACGAGATCGTAGAAGCGGCGCGGCCTGAGGCGCGGCAGCATCGACATCTGCGCGCGGCTCTCGACTTGGAACACGCCGAGGCTGTCGGCGCGGCACAGCATGTCGTAGACCGCCGGATCCTCGGGCGGCACCGTGGCGAGCGTGTGGGTCGCGCCGACATGCTGCTCGATCAGCGCGAACGCCTTGCGGATGCAGGTCAGCATGCCGAGCGCGAGCACGTCGATCTTGAGGATGCCGAGCGCGTCGAGATCGTCCTTGTCCCATTCGATCACCGTGCGGTCGACCATCGCCGCGTTGGTGATCGGCACGACCTCGCTGAGCGGCCCGCGCGTGATCACGAAGCCGCCGACATGCTGCGACAGGTGGCGCGGAAAGCCGATCAGGGCGCGCGCGAGATCGAGCGCGAGCGCGAGCGGCCCGGCCGTCGGATCGAGCCCGAGCTCGCGGATGCGCGCGTCGTCGATCGCCTCGACGCCCCAGCCCCACGCGTTGTCGGCGAGCTTCGCCACGGTGTCGAGCGACAGGCCGAGCGCCTTGCCGACCTCGCGCAGCGCGCCGCGCGCACGGTAGCAGCTGACCGAGGCCGCGATGCCGGCGCGGTCGCGGCCGTATTTCTTGTAGACGTACTGGATCACCTCCTCGCGCCGCTCATGCTCGAAATCGACGTCGATGTCGGGCGGCTCGTTGCGCTCGGCCGACACGAAGCGCTCGAACAGGAGATCGACCTTGGTCGGATCCACCGAGGTGATGCCCAGGCAGTAGCACACCGCCGAGTTGGCCGCCGAGCCGCGGCCCTGGCACAAGATGTCCGCCTCGCGCGCGAAGCGCACGACGTCGTGGACGGTGAGGAAATAGCGCGCGTAGTCGAGCCGTTCGATCAGCGCCAGCTCGTGCGCCAGGGTCGCGCGCACCTTGTCGGGAACGCCATCGGGGAACCGCTCGGCGGCGCCCTGCCAGGCGAGATGCGCGAGCTGCTGCTGCGGCGTGCGGCCGACCTCGGTGGTCTCCTCGGGATATTCGTAGCGCAGCGCGTCGAGCGAGAACCGGCAGCGCTCGGCGATCTCGAGCGTGCGCGCGAGCGCATCCGGATGGCGGCGGAACAGCCGCGCCATCTCGACGGGCGGCTTCAGGTGGCGCTCGGCGTTGGCGGCGAGCCGGAAGCCGGCCTCGGCGACCGTGCAGCCCGCGCGGATGCAGGTCACGACGTCCTGCAGCGCGCGCCGCTCGGGCGCGTGGTAGTGCACGTCGTTGGTCGCGACCAGGGGCGCGCCGGCCGCCGCGGCGAGCGCCGCCAGGCGATCGAGGCGCGCCGCGTCGTCGCCCGCATAGCGGTGGCTGGCGGCGACGTAGCACTGCCCGGGGAACCGCCGGGCGAGCGCGGTCACCGCGCGCGCGAACGCCTCGTCGATGTCCTCGGGCGCCAGCACGATCAGGAGCTGGCCCGCGCTCCAGTCCAGGAGATCGGCATGATGAAGGATGCAGTCGCCCTTGGGCGCGCGCAGCCGACCGACGGTGAGCAAACGACACAGCCGGCCGTAGGCGGCGCGATCCGTCGGATAGCACAGCAGGCTCGGGTGATCGGCGAGATCGAGCCGGGCGCCGGCGAGCACGCGCAGGCCCGTCGCGCGGCCGGCGCTGTGCGCGCGCACCACGCCGGCCAGCGAGTTGCGGTCGGCGACGCCGAGCGCGCGATGGCCCAACGCCTGCGCGGTCTCGACCAGCTCGTGCGGATGCGAGGCCCCGCGCAGAAAGCTGAAGTTGGTCGTCGTCTGCAGCTCGACATAGCCAGTCATCACGAAGTTTCCCCCTCCCCCCGTGAGGGGGAGGGTTGGGGAGGGGGGTCTTCCCACGTGTGACAGGCTGTCGCCAGATATCCTCCGGCCACCGTCAGCACATCACGGTCCGCTTCGTACGTACTCGACCAGTACCCCCCTCCCTAACCCTCCCCCTCAAGGGGGGAGGGGGCGCGATTATGATGGCGACACTCACGCGAACAGCCCGTGCAGGTACCAGCGCGGCGCGGGCGCGGCGGGTGCGTCGTAGAGGCC
>DATJNS010000364.1:0-10085 GCA_035507915.1 Candidatus Sulfotelmatobacter sp. | reverse complement strand
CGCCTGCCATAGCGGCTCCCAGCACGGGTGCCACATCGGCTCCATGTCCCACGAGCACGACAGCTCGACGCCCTTGAAGCCCAGCTTGGCGGCGCGATGCACCTCGGCGACCGCGGCCTCGATGTCGCCGAACGGAATGTTGGCGAGCCCGATATGGCGGTCCGGATAGTGGCGGCAGAAGTCGCGCATGAAGTCGTTGAAGATGCGCAGCATCTCGTTCGACGCCTCGCGGTCCTTCAGCTTCGCGGCGGCCGCCAGGATGCCGTAGATCACCTCGGCGTCGATGCCGTCGCGGTCCATGTCCTTGACGCGCAAATGCGGGTCGCCCGGCCGCCGCAGGCCCTTGGCCGCATGGTCGGTGTAGAGCCCGGCCTCCGCCATCTTGTCGACGCGGTGCTGCGTGCCCTTCACGTACTTGGTGCCCGAGGCGCCGACGCCGCCCGCCAGGCCGAACTGCGCGCCGTTGTCGGCGACCCAGCGCGGGCCGTCCGGCCCGTCGGCCACGTACGGCATCTTGGCCTTGAGCGCCTGCGGCGCTTCGGATTTGAAGAGATCCGGCGGCAGCCAGATCAGGTCGCAGTGGCAGTCGGCGGAGATACGGCGGTACTGCATGACGGCTGCTCCATTTCGGGGTGAACACAGCGTCCTGGCCTGCAATACTGTAGCCCACGTGCGGCGGGTTGTCGCGGAGTTTGAAGATGCCGGATGGAAGCGTAGTGGCGCTCAGCCCCGAGACGGTGCTGGGCGAGATGAAGAAGAACGGCGTCAGCCACGTCGTGTGGCTGCCCGACAGCGAGACCAACTGGCTCTATCTCCTGATGAAGGCCGAGCCGTCGCTGACCCTGGTCGGCGTCAGCCGCGAGGGCCACGCCTGCTCGATCGCCGCCGGCATCGCGGTCGGCGGACGCACGCCCATGATCCTGATCCAGAACACCGGCATGATGGAGTCGGGCGACTCGATCCGCGGCTGGCTGATGGGGCTCAACATCCCGGTCGTCCTGATGGTCGGCTATCGCGGCTGGACGCGCCACGGCGTCAACGCCGACACCGCGGCGACCTTCACCGAGCGCTTCCTGATGGCCTTCAACCTCAGCTACTACCTGGTCGAGAGCGACGCCGACGCACCCCGCATCTCGGTCGCCTTCCAGGAGGCCGCGCGCACCAGGAAGCCGGTGGTCGTGCTGGTCGGCGACGAGTATCACGGCTTCAACCGCTGAGAGGGCGCCCCATGATGCACATCGCCGACGTCCTCAAGGCGTTCCAGCCGCATCGCGGCGACGCCATCGTGGTGCCCGGCCGCGGCGGCCGCCACTGGATCAATCTCTCCGACAACCAGATGCTCGACGCGCCGGTCGGCGACCCCGCGATGGGCGGCCACGCCGGCTTCGCGTTCGGCCTCGCGCTGGCGCAGCCCGGGCGCAAGGTCGTGCTGTTCGACTCCGAGGGCGACATCCTGATGAGCCTCGGCATGCTGGTCAGCATCGCGGAGCAGGCGCCGACGAACTTCTACCACTTCCTGCTCGACAACGAGTGCTACGCGACGACCGGCGGCCAGCCGGTGCCCAACGCCCAGAACGTCGCCTACGACGTGATCGCGCGCGGCGCCGGCTATCCGCGCGCCCACGCCTTCACCGAGCTCGCGCCGTTCGCCAGCGCGCTGCCCGAGATCCTCGATCGTCCCGGCCCGGTGTTCGTCGCGCTCAAGGTCCACGCCGAGATCGAGAACGCGCCGATCACCCAGCGCCGGCGCTGGAACCCGCGCTCGCGCGACAAGGTCGCCCACGACCTGCACGAAACGCTGACCAAGGGTTAGGTGTCGCGACGCGCTCTGCCGTCATTGCGAGGGCGAAGCGACGAAGCAATCCAGAGAGCCGTCACGCGACTCTGGATTGCTTCGCTGCGCTCGCAATGACGGATTGAAGAACGAGACGGCAAGGAGACGACAATGCTGACCTTCTATTTCTGCCCGGGGGCGAGCTCGATGGCGCCGCACATCGCGCTGCACGAGGTCGGCGCGCCGTTCGACGCGAAGCCGATCTCGCTCGCCAACAAGGAGAACCGCGATCCCGCGTATCTGGCGATCAACCCCGAGGGCAAGGTGCCGACCCTGCTGGTCGACGGCACGCGGCTCACCGAGGTCGCCGGCATCTTGTACTGGCTCGCGCGCAAGTACCCGGCGGCCAAGCTGTGGCCCGAGGGGGATCTCGACGCCGAGGCGCAGGCGATCTCGTGGATGTCGTTCATCGCCGCCAGCGTGCATCCGGCGCGCGGCCGCGGGCTCGAGTACGCGACGCAGATCTTCGGCCTCGCCGACCAGCGCCTCGGACCGCGCGACTGGGCGCTCGCGCGCTACTCGATCGCCGACATTCATCTGTTCCGGCTGTTCTGGCGTTTCGTCGGCTCGTTCCATCCGCCGCGCGGCAGCTTCCCCAACCTCGAGGCGCACTACGAGCGCATGATGGCGCGCCCCGCGGTCAAGAAGACGATCGAGATAGAAAGCGCGATCGGCTACGCCCTGCCGTAGCGTCGAGTCGGCGGGACCGGATGGCCTCGATGTTGCAGCATACCGCGGTGTTGCAGCATAAAAGGCCGGTCGGTCGGGAGCGATCGCTTGCTTGACGCGCGATGGGAGGGGGGCCATTTCCGCGATTGCGGCACCCGATAAGCCGCGCACCATGGCGCCGCCCGCGATGAGCCGCTGGTGGCTGCTGGCGCCCGTCCTGCTGCTTTACGGCGCACTGGCGTTGCTGCCGGTTGCCGTGATCGTGCACTTCAGCCTGGCGGGCGGCGGCAATTACCGCGCCGTGCTGGGCTCCCCGCTGTTGGCGCGCGCGATCACCAACACGCTCGTCATTAGCCTCTACGCCACCGTGATAACCCTCGCGTTGGGTTTCCTTCTGGCCGCGACGCTGTGGCGCAGCGGGCCGGGCATGCGGCGCGTGCTGCTCGCCTTCATCCTGCTGCCGTTCTGGACCGCGGTGCTGATCAAGAATTTCGCCTGGGCGGCGCTGCTGCAGGACAACGGCGCGATCAATGCGATGCTGCAGGGCCTGGGCCTCACCGGCGGCCCGGTGACGCTGCTGCACAACCGGCTCGCCGTCGTCATCGGCATGGTGCACTACACCCTGCCCTACGCTGTGTTTCCGATCTATACCGCCTTGCAGGCGATCGACCCGCGTCTCGAGCAGGCCGCGCGCAGCCTCGGCGCCGGGGCCTTGCCGGTGCTGCGCCATGTCGTGTTGCCGCTGAGCCTTCCCGGCGTCTACAGCGCGGCGCTTCTGGTCTTCATCGTCGCGGCCGGGTTCTTCATCACTCCGATCATTCTCGGCGGGCCGTCGGACATGATGATCGCCAATCTGGTCGACTACTATCTGCACGAGATGGCCGATTTCGGCCGAGCCTCGGCGTTGGCGGTGCTGATTCTCGCCGTCACCGCGGTGCTCGTGACGGTCCAGCAGGCGCTGCCGCGGGAGGGCCAGCATGGCGTCGCCTGACCGCGCGCACGGCCGCCGCTTCTACCCGCTGATGGTCGCCGCCTGCGTGCCGGTATTGGCATTCCTGGTACTGCCCACATTGGTCATCGTGCCGATGGCGCTGACCGCCGGCGATCTGATCGTGTTCCCGCCGCAGGGCATCTCGGGCCACGCCTTCGCCGATTATCTCGGCGACCAACAGTGGATGCAGTCGACCAAATTGTCGTTCGAGGTCGCGGTGCTGGCCGTGGCGATCGCCGCGCTTGCCGGCACCAGCGCCGCGGTCGCGCTGCACGGCAAGCGCTTTCCGGGCCGCGGCGCCGTGACCGGGCTGATCCTGGCGCCGATCGTGGTGCCGCTGGTGGTGCTCGGCCTCGGCGACTATCTGCTGTTCGCCGCGCTCGGCGTGCTCGGCGGCTGGGCCGGCATCGGCGTCGCCCATGGCGTGCTGGTGACTCCTTATGTGTATATCAGCGTCGCGACCAGCTTGGCGGCCGGGCTCAACCCGGCGCTGGTGCGCTCGGCGCGCAGCCTCGGCGCGCGTCCGACGTCGGTATTCCGGCACGTCTATTGGCCCGCGCTGCGGCCGGGGCTGTGCGCCGGCGCCGTGCTCGCCTTTGCAGTGTCGTTCGACGAGGTCGTGCTTGCCTGGTTCCTGCAAGGTCCACAATCGACCACGCTCCCCGTGCGCATGTTCACCGCGGTGCAGTTCGAGCTGACCCCGAAGATCATGGCGAGCGCCTCGCTGTTCATCGGGCTCGCCACGCTGACGCTGCTCGCGCAGGCGCTGATCGCGCGACCGCGCCGGGACCTCGTGTGACCGTCGCCGCGCAGCAGCCCGCGCCGGTCACGACGCCGAACGCCGGCGGCGGTCGTCGCGTCGTCGTCCATGATGTCTGGAAATCCTATACGCCCGGCACCTATGCGGTGCGCAACGTCGGTTTTGCGCTCGAGCCCGGCGAGTTCCTGACCCTTCTGGGTCCATCCGGCTCGGGCAAGACGACGACGCTGATGATGATCGCCGGTTTCGAGACGCCGAGCCGCGGCGAGATCCGCGTCAACGGGATCGATGTCGCCGGCCTGCCGCCCGAGCTGCGCAACTTCGGCATCGTGTTCCAGGGCTACGCGCTGTTCCCCCACAAGAGCGTGCTCCACAACGTCGAGTTCGCCCTGTTGATGCGCGGGGTGGCGCGGCGTGAGCGGCGCCGGCGCGCCCTCGACATGCTGGACAAGGTCGGGCTCGCCGGGCTCGCCGCGCGGCGACCGCGCGAGCTGTCGGGCGGCCAGCAGCAGCGCGTGGCGCTGGCGCGCGCGCTCGTGTTCGAGCCCGACGCGCTGCTGCTCGACGAGCCGCTGGGCGCGCTCGACCGCAAATTGCGCGAGACCCTGCAGGCCGAGATCAAGGAGATCCAGCGGCGCGTGGGCATCTCGATCCTGTACGTCACGCACGATCAGGACGAGGCGATGACGATGTCCGACCGCATCGCCGTCATGAACGACGGGCGCATCGTCCAGATCGGCACGCCGGCCGAGCTCTATCTGCATCCGGCGACGCCGTTCGTCGCCGATTTTCTCGGCGAGACCAACCTGCTGACGGCGACCTGCCTGGGTACCGACGGCGGCCACGTGCGGCTGCGCTTCGCCGACGGCGCGATCGGCTGGGCCGCCGCCGCGCGCGACGGCGTGGCACGGCGGATCGGCGATAGCGTGACGGTGGCGATCCGGCCCGAGCGCATCCGCGTGCTGCGCCGCACCGACTCGACGGAAACCATGATCGACGGCACCGTCGGCGGCGGCACGTTTCTCGGCCGGCACGCCCGCTATGTCGTCGCCGCGCTGGGCGGTCGCCTCGTCGTCAGCGTTGGCGGCGGGGACCCCGACAGCGCGCTCGATGCCGGCACCATCGTGCGGCTCGGCTGGTCGCGCGACGATGCCCAGATCCTCGGCGAGCCCGAGGCGCCGCCCGAACCCGATCAACGGAGGTGATCATGACCGCGAAGAAATCGATGCAGCGCGCGATGCCGAGACGCGAACTCCTGCGGCGCGGCGGGCTCGGCGCGCTGACCTGGGCGGCCGCCCCGGCGCTCGTGCGGCGGGTCGCGCGGGCCGAGGCGACCGAGATCAACGTCGCCACGGTCGGCGGCGTCATCACCGACGGTCTGCGGCGGATTTTCGGAGAGCCGTTTACCAAGGAGACCGGGATCAAGGTCAATTTCGGCTCCGGCACCTCGCTGGCCCTGGCGAAGTTGCAGGCATCGACCAATCCGGCGCAGTGGGACATCATCAATCTGAGCGGCGCCGAGGAGCAGCTGGCGATCCGCGACAAGCTGATCGTGCCCTACGACTACAGCATCGTCGACAGCTCGCGCATGCCGACCGGCTATCGCGAGCCCTACGGCGTCAAATATTCGGCGTTCATGTTCGCGATGGCGTGGGATCGGCGCAAGATCCCGGACGACAAGGCGCCCAAGACCTGGGCCGAGTTCTGGGACACGAAACGCTACCCGGGCAAGCGCTCGCTCGACGCCAATATCAGCGACGGCAGCATCATGGAAGCCGCGCTGCTGGCTGACGGCGTCGCGCTCGACAAGCTCTATCCGCTCGACGTCGAGCGTGCGCTGAAGAGCCTAGAACGCCTCGGCCGCCCGAATATCATCTGGTACAACGCCAACCAGGAGCCGATCCAGCAGATGATCTCGGGCGAAGTGGCGCTTTCGTCGGCCTTCCACGGCCGCGTGGTCGTCGCCAATCGCAGCGGCGCCCAACTCGGCTTCACGCCGGCATACTCCGCCGTCAGCGGCAACTACATGTGCGTAACGCCGACCTCGGCGCACAAGAAGGAAGCCTTCCAGTTTCTGAGCTTTCTGTTGTCCAACACCACGGCCGACGTCGAGTACATCAAGCTGACGACCTACGCGATGCCCAACACGGAGACGGTTCCGCTCCTGCCGAAGGACATCGCCGACATTCTACCCACCAACCCGGCGTACAAGGACAAGGTGTTCTTCAAGGACGATTCATGGTGGGCCGCCAATCTCGAGAAGACCTTGCAACGCTTCAAGGAATGGCAGATCGGCTGATGCGGGACCGGGCGCCGCGAACCGCCGGCAAATTGACTCGCCGCACGGCGGCTCCTACCGTGCGGCGATAGGATAATGACACGCGACGGGTTCAAGCGTTCCGTTCCGGGAGGACAGCCATGAGCGCGCACGGTCAGGTGACGCCCGCCCAGATTCGGTCCCGCCTCACGCACCCGGTGGTCGACGCCGACGGCCACTGGCTCGAGTACGGCCCGGTGTTCAGCGAGGAGATGCGCAAGGTCGGCGGCGACAAAGCGGCCGACGGGTTCCTCGCGGCCCAGCGCACCACGCGCGACGCCCTCAAGCTGTCGGTCGAGGAGCGGCGGCGCCGGCGCGTCGGCCAGCAGAGCTTCTGGAACCGCCAAGCCGAGAATACGCTCGACCGCGCGACCGCCATGATGCCGCGCCTGCTCTACGAGCGGCTCGACGAGCTCGGCTTCGACTTCTGCATCATCTACCCGACCGCGGGCCTGCGCCTGCCGCGCATCGCCGACGCCGAGACGCGGCGCGCCGTGTGCCGCGCCTACAACACCGTGTCGGCCGACTATTTCGCCAAGCTCTCCGACCGCCTGACGCCGGCCGCCGTGATCCCGATGCACACGCCCGAGGAGGCGATCGCCGAGCTCGAGTTCTGCACCAAGCAGCTCGGCACCAAGGTCTGCATGTTCGGCAGCAACCTGCCGCGCCCGGTGGCGGCCGCGCAGGCGACCGACCCCGACACCAAGCGCTTCGCCGTGTGGTACGACGTGCTCGGCCTCGACAGCGACCACGACTACGACCCCGTGTGGGCGAAGTGCGTCGAGCTCGGCATCGCGCCGACCTTCCACTCGAGCGGCCGCAACCAGGGTCTCAGGCTCTCGCCGACCAACTTCACCTACAATCACATCGGCCACTTCGCGGCCGCCGGCCACGCGGTCGCCAAGGCGATCTTCCTCGGCGGCGTGACGCGGCGCTTCCCGGGCCTGCGCTTCGCCTTCCTCGAGGGCGGCGTCGGCTGGGGCTGCCAGCTGTTCGGCGACCTGATCGAGCACTGGGAGAAGCGCAACGCCAAGGCGCTCGAGTACATGGATCCGCGCAAGCTCGACCGGACGCTGCTGATGAGCCTGGTCGAGAAATACGGCTATGGCGAGATCGCCCAGGTGCTGCGCGCCCGCGACGGCTGGCCCGATCCCGACGCCGCGACATTGACGGGCGGCTTGAAGGAGCTCGACGACTACGCGGCGTGCAAGATCACGCGCAAGGAGGACTGGCGCGACCTCTACGTGACGCCGTTCTATTTCGGCTGCGAGGCCGACGACAAGACCAACTCGTGGGCGTTCGGCAAGGCCAACCCGTTCGGCGCCCGGCTCAACGCGGTGTTCAGCTCCGACATCGGCCATTTCGACGTGCCCGACATGCTCGACGTGCTGCCCGAGGCCCACGAGCTGGTCGAGGACGGACTGATCACCGACGACGACTTCCGCGACTTCACCTTCGCGAACGCCGTGCGCCTGTGGGGCACGCAGAACCCCAAGTTCTTCGAGGGCACCGTCGTCGCCAAGCAAGCCGCCGCCGTGCTCGCGCAGAGCGCCAACCGCGCCGCCGCGGAGTAGCGCTCAGTCGAGCTTGACGTGGGCGGCGCGCGCGACGTCGCCCCACTTCTTGGTCTCGGACTGGATCCAGGCCGCGGTCTCGGGCTGGCTCGTGACGGTGAGGGCCAGGCCCTGCGCCGACAGGGTCGCGTTGAGGCCGGGATCGCGCAGCGCGGTCGCGACCGTGTCGTGGATGCGCGCGGCCAGCGCCGGCGGCAGGCCGTGCGGCGCGATCAGGACGTACCAGTTCACCATCTCGACGCCGGGCAGCCCGGCCTCGGCGAAGGTCGGCACGTCGGGCAGCGCGGGCAGCCGCACCGTGTCGCTGTTGGCGATCGGGCGCAATGTGCCGGCCTTGATGTAGGGCAAGAGGCCCGGCGCGTCGGCCGCCGTCATGTCGATCTGGCCGGCCAGGATGTCGGTCAGCGCGAGCGCCGCGCCGCGATAGGGCACGTGCACGATGTCGACGCCGGCGAGCTGCTTGATGCGCTCGAGCACCAGATGCACCGGGCTGCCGTTGCCGGTCGAGCCGAAGTTGAGCGCGCCCGGATGCGCCTTGGCATAGGCCACCACCTCGGCGAGCGTCGTGGCCTGCATCGTCTTCGGGCTGACGACGACGATCTCGGGCACGCGCGCGACCAGCGTGATGGGCAGGAGATCGCGATCGCGGTCGTAGGGCAGCGGCAACAGGTTCGGCACGATCGACATCGAGCCGGCCGACGGCAGGCCGAGCATGTAGCCGTCGGGCGCCGCCTTGGCGACCAGGTCGTTGCCGATCAGCCCGCTGCCGCCCGGCCGGTTGTCGATGACGACCGATTGCTTGGTCTGCTCCGACAGCTTCTGCGCCAGCGCGCGCGCCAACAGGTCGCTCGGGCCGCCCGGCGGGAACGTCAGCACGATGTGGACCGTCCGGCTCGGCCACTCGTCCGCGCGCCCGACGCCCGGCAGCGCGAACAGCAAGAGCAGCGTCAAAGACGACGCCAGGCGCACCACTCTACTCGACATGCCCCAACTCCTCCGCGTCATTGCGAGGAGCGCAGCGACGAAGCAATCCAGTCTTCCCTCTGGATTGCTTCGCTGCGCTCGCAATGACATAAAATCCTAAAGCATCCAGGACAGGGAGGCGACCGATGATCGAGCAGACTCTGGACATCGCGACCAAGGCGGGGGCGATGGAGACGTTCGTCTGCCGGCCCGATCGCGGCGGGCCGTTCCCGCCGGTCCTGCTCCTGATGGACGCGCCCGGCATCCGCGAGGAGCTGCGCGACATGGCGCGCCGGCTCGCCACCGTCGGCTACTACGTGCTGCTGCCCAACCTCTACTATCGCGCCGGCCGCGACACGATCTACGGGCCCGACGTGCTGGCGCACGGCAGCGCCGAGCACACGCGCATGCGCGCGGTGCGCACCAAGATGACGATCCCGCCGGTGATGGCGGATGTCGCGATGATGCTCGACTTCATCGCGGGCCAGGGCGCCGCGAAACCGGGCCCTGCCGGCATCCACGGCTATTGCATGAGCGGCCCCTATGCGCTCGCCGCCGCGGCGCGCCACCCCGATCGCGTGGCTGCGGCCGCTTCCTTCTACGGCACCTGGCTGGTGAGCGACGCGGCGGAGAGCCCGCACCTGACGCTCGGCAAGGGGAAGGCCGAGCTCTATATCGCCTGCGCGGAGCATGACGACCTGGCGCCGCTGCCGATGGTGGCGGAGCTCAAGAGCCTGTTCGAGAAATCAGGAGCGGCCGGCGAGCTCGAGATCCATCCCGGCGTCCACCACGGCTTCGCCTTCCCTGGACGCTGGTGCTACGACAAGCCCGCCGCAGAGCGCCACTGGGAGCGCCTCATCGCGCTCTATCGGCGCCGGCTGGGATGAGACCGCAATAAGCCCTCTCCACCGCGGCTTTCTCCAGCTCTCGTTTCACTCCGCCGGCATCGGCGCGAGCGTCGCGCGGCCGCTGACGCG
>DATJNS010000363.1:0-25214 GCA_035507915.1 Candidatus Sulfotelmatobacter sp. | reverse complement strand
GCGCACACCAGCGGATGGCCCGAGAAGGTTTCGCCGTGGCGCAGCGCGACGCCGGCGCGCTCGAAGGCGCCGTAGACGCGCTCGTGGATCAGCACCGCGCCGGTCGGCACGTAGCCGCCGCAGATGCCCTTCGCCATCGTGATGACGTCGGGCACCACGCCCCAGTGGTCGACGCCGAGCTTGGTGCCGGTGCGTCCGGCGCCGGTGATCACCTCGTCGACGATCATGAGCATGTCGTGGCGGTCGCAGATCTCGCGCACGCGCTTCATGTAGCCGTCGGGCGCCGGGTTGGCGCCGAGCGGACCGCCGGACACCGGCTCGACGATGAAGGCCGAGATGTTCTGGGCGCCGACCAGGCGGATCGTGCGCTCGAGCTCGTCGGCGCAGTCGGTCGCGCAGGTCTCGGGCGTCTTGCCCCACGGGCAGCGGTAGCAGTAGGGCGGCTCGATGTGCGGGAACGGCAGCAGCAGCGGATCGAACGGCTGGCGCCGCGGCACGTGGCCGGTCAGGGACAGCGCGCCCAGGGAGCCGCCGTGATAGCTGTGCCAGCGCGCGATCACCTTGATCTTGTCCGGCTTGCCGGCGAGCGCGTGGTATTGGCGGGCGAGCTTGATCGCCGCCTCGTTGGACGCCGAGCCCGATGTGGTGAACAGCACCTTGGCGAAGCCCGCCGGCGCGAGGCCGAGGAGGCGCGCGGCGAACCGGTGCGCGACCTCCGACGTGAAGAAGCCGGTGTGCGCGAAATCGAGGCTCTGGAGCTGACGCGTGACCGCCGCGATCACGGGCTCGACCCGATGGCCGACATGCATGGTGAAGTAGCTGCCCGCCGCGTCGATGTAGCGGCGGCCGGCGGTGTCGTAGATGTAGACGCCCTCGGCGCGCTCGGCGACCGGGTAGTCGCGCCCCATCTCGCGATAGAGGAGGGGATCCTGGTTCTTCAACATGGGTCGGCCTCCGGTCATTTCGCGAGGACGCGCCGACCCCAGTTTGGCGTGTCGCCCCACTCCCACACCGGGCTGCCGCCGTTGATCTGGATCGGGCCGTAAAGCTCGGTCTTGCCCGTGAAGCCCTTCTGCAGATCGCTGTCGGCGACCTTGAACGGGCCGGCTTCCCAAGCGCGCTTCTGCAGCGCCGCACCGGGGCTGAAGGCGGCCTTCAGCTCGTCCCAGGTCAGCGGTCGGTCGCGCGCTTTGGTTGCCGCCAGGAACTCCGACGCCTTCAGGACGGTCGCCACGTCCCACTCGAGCACGAACGGCGCCTCGCGTACACCTGCGGTCTCGGCATAGGTCTCGAGCGTCGTACGCGCGATGATGTCGGGCTGCTTCCAGGTGTCGTTGGCGAGCGCGACCGTGCGGTCGAATTGCGCCAGAACCTCCTGCTGCGCCGCCATGTGGGCCTCGACGAAGGCGAGCACGATGTCGGGATGGTCGGCGAGGAACTTGGTGCGCGCGAAGGCGTAGAGGCGGTCGGTTTCGTAGCCTTCGGGATAGGCCCACGCCTTCTTGACGTCGGGCAATCGGATCCCGGGCGTGGCGTAGCCCTTGCCGGTCCAACCGTTGGCGTCGACCAGGAGCTCGGAGAGGCCCTGGTTCGGGCCGATGAAGCGCAAGGGCACCCAGACCGCGGCGGCGTCGATCCCCTGCGGAATCTTGATCGCCTCGGTCACCGGCATGTTGACGAGCCGGATGCCCGCCTCTTCGAGCGTCTTGCCGAACTCCGCCTGCACGATGCTCGCCAGCGCGTAGTGCGCCGACGTGCCGATCGGCACGCCGACGGTCTTGCCGGCGAGCTTGGCGACGTCGTTGATCGGCGATCCCGGACGCACCATCACGGCGTTGGCGATGTTGCTGCCGACGATGGCGATCGGCACCGCCGGGATGCCGGCGGCGATGCGGTTGGCCGTCGGCAGCGCCGCCAAATGGAGGTCGATGTCGAGCTGGCCCGCGACCATGGCCTCGTTCGACGGCGGGCCGGCCGGGAAGGTCTTCCAGTCCGGCGCGACCTTGTAGCCGAGCTTCTCGGCCGCCGCCTCGAACAGGTGATCGCGCTGCATCACCATCGTGATCGCGGCACTGCCGCCGGCGAGCGGCTGCCAGCCGATGCGAACGGCGACGGGTTCGTCCGCGGCGTTTGCCGACGCGACGGCGCCCGCGCAGAGTGCTAGCGGCACGGCGAGCGTCCGCGCGAGCAGGTGGGCGAGCAGGCGGGTGGTCGACCAAGGTCTCGGCATGTTCGTCTCCGTCAGGCAGGCTTGGCGTAGATTTTGAGCGACCGCCAGATGCGCGCGGTGAGCTCGTGGAACTCGGGCAGCAGGCGGGTCTCGTCGGTGCGCGGCGCGGGCAGGGGCACGTCGACCAGCTCGAACACGCGACCGGGGCGCGGACTCATCACGACGATGCGGTCGGACAGGAACACCGCCTCGTCGATCGAGTGGGTGACGTAGATCACGGTCTTGCGCGGAGTGCCGTTGCGCGCGTCGCACACCCGCAAGATCTCCTCCTGCAGCGTGTTTCGGGTCAGTGCGTCGATCGCCGCGAGCGGCTCGTCCATCAGGAGGACGTCCGGATCGTTGGCGACCGAGCGCGCGAGCGCGCAGCGCTGACGCATGCCGCCCGAGAGCTGGTGCGGATAGTGCGCCTCGAATCCGGCTAGGCCGACCAGTTCGATGTAGCGGCGCGCAATCTCGACGCACTCGCGCTTCGGCAGCCCGCGCTTCTGCGGACCATACATGACGTTGTCGAGCAGGGTCTTCCACGGAAACAGCGCATAGTCCTGGAACACCAAACCGCGATCGGCGCCCGGCTGCTGCACGAGCTTGCCGTCGAGCCTGATCTCGCCGGAGCTCGCGGCCTCGAACCCGGCGATCATGTTGAGCAAGGTCGACTTGCCGCAGCCGCTCGGGCCGAGCAGCGAGACGAACTCGCCCTGATCGACGCTGAACGAAATGCCGTCGAGCGCGCGGATCCGGCGGTCGCCTCCCGGCGCGTCGTACGCCTTGCTGACGTCGCGGATCTCGAGCTTGACCGCCATCTAGGGCTCGACCCGCGTGCACCACGGCAGCAGCCGGCGCTCCAGCCACAACAAGCCGCGATCCATGACGAAGCCGATCAGCCCGATGGTCAGCATGCCGACGAGGATCAGATCGGAGCGCAGCACCTCGCGGTAATAGCTGATCATGTAGCCAAGCCCGCTCGACGAGGCGATCAGCTCGGCGGCGACGATGCTCATCCAGGAGACGCCGAGCGCGATGCGCACCCCGGTGATGATGTGCGGCAGGGTCGCGGGCAGGACGACGTCTTTGATGAGATCGTGCTGGCTGGCGCCCAGGGTCAGTGCGGCGCGTATCAGCGAGCGGTCGACGCTGCGCACGCCGGCGATCGTGTTGATCAGGATCGCGAAGAACGCCGAGATCAGCGTGATGAACACGACGGAAGATTCGCCGAGGCCGAACCACAGGATCGCGAGCGGGATCCACGCCAGCGGCGGGATCGGCCGCAGGATGTTGAGCAGCCCGTCCATGATCTCCTCGAACGGGCGGTAGCGTCCCATCAGGACGCCGAGCGGCACCGCGGTGGCGATCGACACCAGATTGGCGAGCGCGATGCGCCGCATGCTGTCGGCGAAATGCCGGAGCAGCTCGCCGCTCGCGATCAAACCGATCGCCGCCATGAACACGCGGCTGGGCGGCGGCAGCAGCACGGTGTTGTAGAGCTCGAGCATCGCGGCGGCCTGCCAGATCGCCAGCACCGTGACGGGCAGGATCACGAGGCGGACGAGACGCGCCGTGTGACGCCTGCGACGCGGCGCCGGATCGGCGCGATCGGTCGCCTCATCTGCCGCCGAAACGGTCAACGCATCGACCCTCCAGTGCTCGTCCGCGCGCGCCGAGGACGCTGTCGCCATGCCGACGTGTCCGCCCTTTGGGCTGTTCGGCTATCCCGAACAGATATTCTCGTTTCTCGAACGTTATCGGCGGCTCGCGAGCAGCGTCAAGGCGTCGCGGCGCCCGTCCCGCCGCAGTTTTGGGCCCGTGGGCGGCCTGCAAGCGCCGTGCCCCGGCTCGCCTTGACCCCGCCGAAGACGCGGCGTTATCGTCCGGGATAACAGAACAGCCATCCGACATACCCGCATGCTCTCCAGTCTTGGCCGTGCGCTGGACATCGTCGAGATGCTCGCGCGCGCGCAGCGTCCGCTCGGGCTGGGCGAGATCGCCCGGGAGCTCGGCATCTCGAAATCGAGCGTCCACGACGTGCTGACGACGCTGGCCGCGCGAGGTTTCGTCGAGCGCCAGCCCGGCGGCATCTATCGCCTCGGGCTGAAGGCCTGGGAGGTCGGCGCCGCCGCGTCGGTGACGCCGCTCGTGCAGGCGGCGGCGTCGATCATGGCGCGCCTGGCGGCCGAGCTGCAGGAGAACGTCGACCTCGGTGTGCTCTCGGGATTTGAGTCGGTCAACGTCCACATCGTCGACGGCGTGCAGACCGTGCGCGTCTATGCACCCGTGGGGACGCGCTTTCTGGCGCACCAGGCGTCGACCGGTCTGGTGCTGCTCGCATTCCAGGCACCGGGCTATCTCGACAAGGTGATGCCGGCGGTGCTGCCGCCGGCGACGCCGCAGACCATCACGGATCACGACGAGCTGCGCCGCGAGCTGCAGCGCGTGCGCCTGCGTGGCTACGCGATCAACCAGGGCGGCTGGCGGCTCGACGTCGCCGGCGTCGCGGCGCCGGTGCTCAACACGGCCGGCATCGCGATCGCCGCCCTGTGCGTCGCCGCGCCGCGCTATCGCACCACGCGCGTGTGGATGCGCCGCGTGGTTCCCGCCATGCAGAGCGCCGCCGCGCAGATCTCCGACGTGCTCAACGGCGCCGCCCGCGCCCTGGAAGGCCGGACCGCATCGTGAGCGCCGGCTGGCGCATCGGCGTCGATGTCGGCGGCACGTTCACCGACCTCGTCGTCGCCTCGTCCGGTGGCGCCTCGCACGTCTTCAAGGTGCCCTCGGTACCGGACAATCCCGCCGACGGCGTGCTCGCCGGATTGGCGACCGCGGCGGCGGCGCTCGGTGTCGAGGTGCGGCAACTTCTCGAGCGCTGCGACCTGTTCGTCCACGGCTCGACGATCGCGACCAATATCGTGCTCGAGCGCCGTCAGCCGCCGGTCGGGCTGCTGACCACGGCGGGCTTCCGCGACAGCATCGAGCTGCGTCGTGGCATGCGCGACACGCCCTGGCGCCACCGCGACCCCTATCCGCCGGTGCTCGCGCCGCGCTATCTGCGGCTGCCGGTGCGCGGGCGGCTCGATCGCGACGGCAACGAGCTCGAGCCGTTGTCGGCCGAGGACGTGGCCGCCGCCGCGCGCGTCTTCGAAGCCGAGCAGGTGGATTCGGTGGCGATCGGCTTCCTCCACAGCTACGCCAATCCCGCGCACGAGCGCGCGGCCGCCGAGCAGCTGCGCCGCATCTGGCCCGGCAAGTGGATCTCGGTGTCGAGCGAGATCTCACCGCTGATCGGCGAGTACGAGCGCTGCTCGACCGCGACCGTCAATGCCTACATCGCGCCGCGCACGATCGACTATCTGCGCGCGCTCGACGACGCGCTCAAGGCCTGCGGGCTGCCCGGCTCGATCTATCTGATCCAGAACAATGGCGGACTCGTGCCGATCGACCAGATCGCGGCCCGCCCGGCCGCGCTCCTGCTGTCGGGCCCGGCGGCCGGCGTCGGCGCGCTCGCCTACTACGCGCGCGCGATCGGCTCCGACAACCTGGTCTCGATGGAGATCGGCGGCACGAGCTGCGACGTCATCCTGGTCGAGCGCGGCAAGGTCGCGGTCAACGATCACTTCCAGATCGCCGGCTATCACCTGGCGCTGCCCTCGGTCGAGGTCCACACGATCGGCGCTGGCGGCGGCACCATCGCGGGCGTCGATCCCGGCGGCATGCTGTTCGTCGGACCGCAAGGCGCCGGCGCGCTGCCCGGCCCGGCGTCCTACGGCAAGGGCGGCGAGGCGCCGACCGTCACCGACGCGCAGCTCGTGCTCGGCCGCTTGCGCGCCGGCCCGTATGCCGGCGGCTCGATCGTGCTCGACGCGACGCGCGCCGGCGCCGCCATCGCGTCGCGCGTCGCCGCGCCGCTCGGGCTGGACGTCGAGGCCGCCGCGGCCGGCATCGTCGAAGTGGTCGAGCAGAAGCTGCTCGGCGCGGTGCAGCGGCTCAGCACCGAGCGCGGCTACGATCCGCGCGGCTTCGTGCTGGTGGCGGCCGGTGGTGCCGGCGCGCTGCACGGCGCGGCGATCGGGCGCCGGCTCGGTTGCGCGCGCGTCTACGTGCCGCGTTTGGCCGGCGTGTTCTGCGCGCTCGGCATGGTCAACTCCGACGTGCGCCACGATTTCATCCGCCCGCACCAGGCGCGCCTCGGCGACGGCGGCGAGGCCACCCTCGACGCCGCATTCGCGGCGCTCGAGAGGGAGGCGCGCGCGGTGCTCGCGGCGAGCGGCTTCCCGTCCGAGCGCATGCGCCTCCAGCGCGAGCTCGACATGCGCTATCTGGGCCAGCAATGGGAGACGCGCGTCGTGCTGGATGGCGACGGGGATGGTGCCGGGCTCGCGCCGGCCGCGCTGCGCGCCGGCTTCGAGCGCGAGTACGCGCGGCTCTACGGCCATCTCCAGCCCGACGGCGTCGTCGAGATCACCAAGCTGCGCGTCGTCGGGTTCGGTCTCTTGCCGGCGTGGCGCCCCGCGGTGCTCGCGTCCGGCGCCGGAGATCCCGCGCCCTACGAGCGCCGGCGCGTCTTCCTCGGCGCGGGGCGGGGCTGGGCCGAGACCGACGTGTTCCGCGGCGATGCGCTGCGGCCGGGCCATCGGCGCCGCGGACCTCTCGTCGTCGAGGAAGCGACGACGACGGTGTTCGTCGGCCCCGACGACGCGCTCGAGGTCGACGCGGCCGGCAATTTCGTGATCCATCTCGAGCCCGCGCGGGAGCCGGCGTCGTGAACCTCGATCCGGTCGCCCTCGCGGTCGTCCAGAGCCGGCTCGATCACATCAGCCAGCAGATGGGCCTCG
This sequence comes from Candidatus Sulfotelmatobacter sp., assembly GCA_035507915.1. Classification (GTDB taxonomy): domain Bacteria; phylum Pseudomonadota; class Alphaproteobacteria; order Elsterales; family Elsteraceae; genus JACQAI01. The sequence goes on along the minus strand of DATJNS010000363.1, from coordinate 18,161 downwards.
TCATGCTGCGCTCGGCGCGCAGCCCGATCTTCAGTCACGCGCACGACTTCTCGTGCTTCATCACGGACGCTGCGGGCTCGGTGGTCTCGCAGGCGGACGGCATCCCGATCCACACCGGCGGGGGCGGCTTCGCGGTGCGCGCGCTGCTCGCGGCGGCGGGCGGCGATCTCGGCGCCGACGACGTGTTCGTGCTCAGCGATCCGTACGTCGCGGGCGGCAATCACCTGCCCGACTGGGTGATCGCGCGGCCGATCTTCCACGGCGGCCGGCTGGTCGCCTTCACGTGCAACCGCGCGCACCAGTCGGACATCGGCGGCGGTGCCGCCGGCACCTACAATCCGGCGGCGAGCGAGATCTACCACGAGGGCATCCGGCTGCCCGTGCTGCGCCTGATCGAGGCCGGCCGCACGCGCGAAGACCTCTGGCAGCTGCTGCTGCTCAACTCGCGCACGCCCAACCTGCTCGACGGCGACCTGCGCGCGATGATCGGCTCGACCGCGATCGGCGCCGAGAAGGTCGTGGAGCTGCTCGACGGCTACGGGGTCGAGCAGGGACGCGCCTATTTCGCCGCCATCCTGGACCATGCCGACCGGCGCTTCCGTCGCGCGCTCGGCGCGCTGCCGGCGGGCCGCTATACCGGCGAGGCGTGGTTCGACAACGACTGCTTCGAGGCGATGGACATCGACATCAAGGTTGCGCTGACCGTCGACGCCGACGGCCTGACCGTCGATTTCACCGGCACGCATCCGCAGATCAAGGGCTTCAAGAACAGCTCGCTCGCCAACACCTACTCGTCGGTCTACACCGCGCTGTCCTCGTTCTTCGATCCCGAGATCCCGCGCAATGAGGGCACGTTCCGCAGCGTCCGGATCGTCGCACCGGAAGGCAGCCTGGTGAACGCCCGGCCGCCGGCGCCGCTGACGATGTGCACCGTGTTCCCGGCCTGCGAGATCATCGAAGCGTGCTGGGAGGCGCTCGGGCAGGCCGATCCGCCGCGGAGCTGCGCCGGCTGGGGCGCCAACTCGTTCCCGATCACCGCGGGGACCGCTCAAGACGGCGAGACGTTTGTCATGTATCACTGGGCCGGCAGCTCGGGCGGCGGCGCCGTCGATGGCCGCGACGGCTTTCCGCAGCAGGGCGGGCTGAACAGCCTGTGCGGGCTCGTCATCCCCAACATCGAGACCTTCGAGCAGCTCTATCCGGTGCGCGTGCTGGAGCACGAGATGCGGTGTGACGCCGGTGGCGCCGGCAAGTTTCGCGGCGGTCCCGGCGTCACCTACGCGGTCGACATCGACAGACCCGTGCAGTTCTCCTTTCGTGGCGAAGGGATGCGACGGTTCGCACCGCGCGGCGCGCACCACGGCCTGGCCGGCGCGACGGGGGCGCTGCGCTGCGAGCCCCGGAACGGGAGCGCCTTCGATCCGCCGGCCTATGGCATTCGCCACGTCGGCCCCAATCGGTTCTCGATGCGCTCCCAGGGCGGCGGCGGTTGGGGCGACCCGCTCGAGCGCGATCCCGCATCGGTGCTGCGTGACGTGCGCGATGGGATCGTCAGCCGCGCGGCCGCGCGCGAGGTCTACGGTGTCGTGATTGCGTCTGATGGACGTTCGATCGATGATGCGGCGACCGTGCTCGAGCGCGAGCGACGGCGCGCTGCCGAGCAAGCGACGGAGGTTCCGCCATGCTGACACGAACCCGCCTGGACGTGCGTCCGCTGGGCGGCGCCTGCGGGGCCGAGATTTTCGGCGTCGATCTCGCGCGCGAGGACGATCCCGCGGTATTCGCGGACATCCGTCGGGCTCTGCTCGACCATTGCGTGATCTTCTTCCGCAATCAGGCGCTGACGCCGCGCGACCAGATCGCGCTGGCGCGTCGGTTCGGGGAGATCGTCGTGCACGGCACCTACAAGGCGCTCGCCGGTCATCCCGAGATCATGCCGGTCGTCAAGGAGAAGACCGACAAGCACAACATAGGATCGACCTGGCACACCGATATGTCGTTCCTGGAACAGCCTCCGCTGGGTTCGATCCTGGTCGCGCGGGACGTCCCGCCCTACGGTGGCGACACGCTGTTCGCCAGCCAATATCTCGCTTACGAGCGGCTGTCGCCTGGCATGCGGGAGATGCTCGACCGCCTGCAGGCGGTGCACAGCGACCGATTCCTGATCCAGAACGCCGCGGCACGCAACGCCACGCGCTCGACGCAGCTGCGCGAGGATCGTGCTGCGACGGTCTCGTCGGCGACCCACCCGGTGGTGCGGACCCATGACGAGACCGGTCGCAAGGCGCTCTACGTCAACTTTCCCTTCACCGAGCACTTCGTCGGCATGACGCGCGAGGAGAGTCTGCCCCTGCTCGAATTCCTTTACGCGCACGCGGTGCGGCCGGAGTTCACCTGCCGCTTCCGTTGGGCTCCGGGCTCGATCGCGTTCTGGGACAATCGCTCCTGCCAGCACAATGCGCTGAACGACTATCCCGGTTTCCGCCGCGAGATGCATCGCATCACCATCGCGGGCTCGCGTCCAAGCTAGCCGTGACCGCCGCCGCTCCCGTCACCCTGATCACGGGCGCCACACGCGGCATCGGCCGGGCGACCGCCGACCGGCTGGCCCGCGCCGGACACTGCGTGATCGGCATCGCGCGCAGCGCCGACGCGAGCTTCCCGGGTGAGCTCCATCTCGCCGATGCGGGGGACGAGGCTGGGCTGCGCCGGACGCTCGCCGAGATCACGGCACGGCAGGAGGTCGACAACCTGATCAACAACGCCGGGCTGAACCGATTGCAGACGCTCGAGGAGATCCGCCTGGACGATTTCCAGCGCGTCAGCGACGTCAACCTGCGCGCGGCGCTGCTCTGCGTGCAGGCTTGCGTGCCGGCGATGAAGCGAAGCGGCCGCGGCCGCATCGTCAATGTCGGGAGCCGGGCGCAGCTCGGGCGAGTCGGCGCATCGTCCTACGCGGCGGCGAAGGCGGGCCTCGTCGCGCTGTCGCGCTGCTGGGCGCTCGAGCTCGCGCCGTCTGGCATCACGGTCAACCTGGTGGCGCCGGGACCGATCGATACCGAGATGTTCCGGCGCAACAATCCGCCCGACCGGCCGCAGACCCAGGCGATCCTCGGCAGCGTGCCGATGCGCCGCATGGGGCGACCCGAGGAGGTCGCCGCAGCGATCGCCTATTTTCTGTCCGACGAGGCGGGGTTCACCACCGGCCAGACGCTCTACGTCTGCGGCGGGCTCAGCGTCGGCGCTGTCGCGATCTAGGAGGTCCGTTGTCATGAAGACGTTGCCGAAGACGGGACTGGCGCGCGCGGCGATCGACCGGGTGCTCGACGAGGCGGGACGCGGCGACGTCGATTGGCGCGATGGCCGCATCGCGGTCTACGTGCACTATGCCGGCGAGGATGTGCTCGAGGTCGCGAAGAGCGCCTACCTGAAATTCTTCTCCGAGAACGGGCTCGGGCCGCGCGCGTTTCCCAGCTTGGCGCGCTTCGAGGCCGAGGTCATCGCCATGACGCTCGATCTCCTGCACGGCGCCGAGACCGGGCGCGGCGCGATGACGACGGGCGGGACGGAGAGCATCTTTCTCGCGATCAAGACGGCGCGCGATTTCGCGCGCGCGCAGCGTCCGGGCCTCGGGCGGCCGACCATCGTCGCCGCGCGCAGCGCGCACCCGGCATTCAACAAGGCGGCGCATTTCTTCGACATGCAGGTCGTGCGCGTGCCGTTGGCGCACGATTTTCGCGCCGATCCGGCGGCGATGGAGCGCGCGATCACGCCCGACACCGTGATGCTCGTCGGTTCGGCGCCGGCTTATCCGCACGGCGTGATGGATCCGATCGAGGAGCTCGCCGGGGTGGCGCGACGTCACGATCTGTGGCTCCACGTCGACGCCTGCGTCGGCGGCTACATCGCGCCCTTCGCGCAGCGCCTCGGCGCGCCGATCCCACCGTTCGATTTCGCCGTGCCGGGCGTCACCTCGATGAGCGCCGACCTGCACAAATACGGGTTTGCCGCCAAGGGCGCCTCCGCGGTGCTCTACCGCGACGAGGCGGCCTTTCGCCACCAAGCCTTCGTGTTCGATGACTGGTCGCGTGGGCATTACGAGACGCAATCGCTGGTCGGCACGCGGGCGGGCGGCGCCATCGCGTCGGCCTGGGCGGTGATGAACTTTCTCGGCGAGGACGGCTATCTCGACAAGGTCCGGCGCATCCTCGCGACGCGGCGCGCCATCGAGGCCGGGGTCAAGGCGCTGGGCCTCGAGGTCTGGGGAGCGCCGCAGCTCAGCATCTTGAGCTTCGGGTCGCGCGAGCTCGACATTTTCGCAGTCGCCGACGAGATGACGCGCCGCGGCTGGTTCGTCGGCCGGCTTGCAGAGCCGCCCGGCATCCACCTGATGCTCAATCTGACGCACGAGCCGGTGGTCGACCGCTACCTGGCCGATCTCAAGGACGGGCTCGCCGCGGTGAAGCGCAGCGGCACGAGAGTCGCCGATCGCCAGGCAACGTATTGAACGCGCGCGGAAGCACGGGGGATTTGTTGACACTCCGGCACCATGCGTCACTATCCGTTTCGCGCATTGTTTCGACGACGAGGATGTTGCAACGAGCGGTTCCAGACGACCGCGTCCGTGCAACGCGCGCGCTTCCACTCGGAGGATTGGCCATGCGAATTGGAATGCTGATCGTCACAGCGGCCTGCGTGGCTGTCGGGGTTGCCGCGACGGCCTCTGCCGCGGACACGATCAAGCTGCGCATCGGTCACATCACGAACCTGAGCTCGCTCACAGGTAAGGGCTCGACCACGTTCGCCGAAACCGCGAAGACGCTGTCGCATGGCGCCATCGAGGTCGAGATCTTCCCGAACGGACAACTTGGCGGCGAGCTCGAGATGCTGTCTCAGGTCCGGCAAGGCAACCTCGATCTCGAGCTGATGGGATCCGGCATACTGGCGTCGATCGAGCCCGCGTTCAGCGTCACGGAGCTGCCGTTCGTCTGGAAGAGCAGCGCGTCGGCGCGGTCGGTTCTCACCGGACCGATCGGCCGCAAGATTCTCGATCGGCTCGACGCCAAGGGGATCAAGGGCCTCGCCTTCGGCGCGTGGGGCCTGCGCGGTTTCCTCACGACCAATTTCGCGATCACGACGCCCGCCGACATCAAGGGGCGCAAGATCCGGATCATCGAGAACCAGCTCTACTCGCGGACCATCCAGGCGCTCGGCGGCAATCCGGTGCCGATGGCGTGGCCCGAGGTGTACTCCGCGCTCCAGCAGCACACGATCGACGGCGTGGAGACCAACTATTTCGGCATGGCGGACGGCAAGCTGCAGGAGGTCGCCAAGCATCTGACGATCACGAACCATATCTTCACCGCGACCGCCTTCGTCATGAACATGGACCGATTCAAGGCGCTGTCGCCCGAACTGCAGGGCGTGCTCGTCAAGGCCGCGCAGGCGGGCGGCGAGGCGATGTTCGATGGGGCCGACAAGGCAAACCAGGACGCGATCGCGGCAATGGAAAAGGGCGGCGTGACCGCCGTTCAGCCCGATATCGCACCCTTCAAGGCGGCCGAGACGCCGGTGCAGGACTATTTCGCGGCACAGATCGGCCGTGATCTGTTGCAGGAGGTCGTTGCCGCTCAGAACTAGGCGCGCGGCGCTCGGGCGGCGGAGGAAAGGCGGCATGCCGACAGTCAAGGTCAACGGCGTCGAGCTCTATTACGAGGAGGCCGGCACCGGCTTCCCGCTGGTGTTCTGCCACGAGTACGCGGGCGACATGCGCTCGTGGGAGCCGCAGGTCCGCCACTTCGCCCGGCGCTACCGCGTCATCACCTTCAACTATCGCGGCTATCCGCCGTCGAGCGTGCCGACCGACGAGGCAAGCTACGATCACGACCTCCTGATCGAGGACCTGCACGGCGTGATACAAGCGCTGCGCCTACCGCGCGCCCACATCGCCGGCCTCGCCACCGGCGGCAACGTCGCGCTCAATTTCGCCATCAAGTATCCGGACCTCGTGGCGGGCCTGGCGGTCGCCGGCGCCGGCGCCGGGACGGTCGATCGCGAGCGCTGGCTGGTTGGTGCGCGCAAGTTCGCCGACGACGTCGACCGAGACGGCGTCGAGGGCATCGTCGCCAACGTCGCCCACGCACCACAGCGCGTGATCTTCAAGGAGAAGGATCCGCGCGGCTGGGACGCCTTCGTCGCGATGATGCGCACCTTCTCGCCGGTCGGCTGCGCGCACATGATGCGCAACGCCCTGGTCAACCGGAAGCCGATCTTCGAGCTCAAGGACGCGCTCGAGCGGCTGCGCATGCCGATCCTCGTCATGGTCGGCGACCAGGACAGCCCGGCCGCGGAATCCTCGCGCTTCATCCAGACGCACGCCCCGTTCGCCGGGCTCGCCGTGTTTCCGATGTGCGGCCACACGCTGAACTCGGAGGAGCCGGTCCTCTACAATCTCTTGGTCTCGGACTTTCTGGCCGCAGTCGACGCCGGCCACTGGGGAAACTGGAGAGCCGCCGCCGGATGACGACGGAGGTCCCCAGCGAACTCATCGTCATCGCGATCGTCGTTGTCGGGATTGGACTCTATCTAGCGTGGCTGTGCCGCGCCGAGTGGCCGAAGCAGGGACTGCTCGCGTGGTGGCGCCCGGTCGAGGACGTGATCACCCAGATCCTGATCCTCGGCATGCTGGCGACCTCGAGCCTGCAGGTCGTCGCGCGTTATGCGCTCGCCGAGGAGATCAGCGTGCCGTGGACCGACGAATTCTCCCGGCTCATCCTGATCTGGGGCGCGCTGTGGGGTGCCGCCACGGTCCACCGGCTGGATGATCACATCAACATGTGCATCCTCTACGACCGATTGCCCGCACGGGCGCAGGTCGCGGTGCGCCTGTTCGGCGACCTCGTGACGCTCGGCGTGCTGGCCCCGGTGGTCTGGCTCGGCTGGCAGGACGCGCGCTCGCTGCAGATCATGTCGACGATCTCGCTCGGCATGTCGCTGTCGGTGTTCGCCTACTCGGTACCGGTGATCGGCGCCCTGATGATCGTCCACACGCTGCACGTCATGGTCGCGCGGGTGCGCGGCCAGCCCGATGCGCGCGCCATCGAGCCGATCGCGTGAGCCCACTGCTCGTCGTCCTGATCGTGTTCCTCGTGCTGTTCGCGCTGCGCGTGCCGGTGGCGTTCGTGCTCATCGCGTCGTCGCTGGTCGGCATCGTGCTTGCGCCCACGCACATCGGGCTCTCCACCCTGCCGACCACGATGTGGCAGGGCATCAACCACTTCGTGCTGCTGGCGATCCCGTTCTTCATCCTGATGGGCGACCTGGCCCTGGCGAGCGGCGTCACGCAGCGACTGGTCAATCTCGCCAAGGCGTTTGTCGGGCACATCGCCGGCGGCCTCGCCCATGTCGGCGTGATCTCCAACATCATCATGGCCGGCATGACGGGTTCGGATCTCGCCGACGCGGCGGCGACCGGCAAGCTCCTGATCCCCGCGATGGGCCGCAGCGGCTATCCGCTCGGCTACGGCGCAGCGCTGATCGGCGGCGCCGCCATGATCGGGCCGCTGGTGCCGCCGTCGATCGCCTTCATCATCTTCGCCGCGGCGACCGACACGTCGGTCGGACGGTTGTTCCTCGGCGGCGCGATCCCCGGACTGCTGCTCGGCATGTTCCTGATGGTGCAGGCCTACGTGACCGCGCGGCGGCAGGGCTTCCCGCGCGAGCCGCGCATGCCGTATCGCCAGCGCATCGTCGCGACCGTGGTCGGCCTTCCGGTGCTGCTGATTCCGGTCGTCGTGCTGGGCAGCATCCTGTCCGGCATCGCGACGCCGACCGAGGCGGCGGTGGTCGGCGTGCTCGCCGTCGTCGTGATCGGCGGGGTGATCTATCGCGAGCTCACCGTGGCGAGCTTCGCGCGCCAGATCCTGGCGACCAGCCGCACCGTCGGCGCGGTGTTCCTCATCATCGTTGGCGCGGTGGTGTTCGGCCGCATGCTGACGCTCTACGGCGCCGCGGACTCGCTGGCGAGCTACCTGAAGTCGGTGACGACCAACCCGCTGGTTTTCCTCGGCATCACCAACGTCGTCTATCTGGTTCTCGGCTGCACCCTCGAGGTCGTGCCGATCCTCCTGGTGCTGGTGCCGGTCCTGATGCCGACGGTGCGCGCGCTCGGCATCGACCCGGTGCATTTCGGCGTCATGACGGTGTTCAACCTGCTGATCGGGCTGATCACGCCGCCGTCCGGGCTGACCATGTATCTGCTCTGCCGCATCGCCGGCATCAGCCTGCAGGAGTTCTGGCGCTACATGTGGCCGATCTTCCTCACCATGCTGTTCGCGCTGGTGCTCATCACGGTGTTCCCCGAGCTGTGCACCTGGCTGCCGAACAAGTTCATGCCGGCGGACTGAAGGTCAGATCTGGGGGCCGAGCTTGGTGCAGACCCAGCTCGCGACGTCGAGCAGCCGATCGTCCTGGTAGCGCCGCGCCACCAGCTGCAGGCCGAGCGGCAGGCCGTTGGGGCCCTTGCCGGCCGGCACCGTGAGGGCCGGCGTGTAGGCGATCGTCCACAGATGGTTGAACATGACGGGGCCGGTGTCGGACAGGCCCGCGGGCGCTTCGCCGGCCGAGCTCGGCGTCAGCACGGCGTCGAAGCCCTCGAAATCGGCCTCGAGGCGCGCGCGCATCCGGTCGAGCAGCCGCTGGGCGTCGAGATAGGCGTCGAACGGGATCGCATTGCCCTCGTCGACCAGGGCGCGCGCGGCGGCGGAGATGCCTTCCGGATGATGCACACGATCGTAGCCGACGGTGCGCGCACCCTCGAACTTGGTCACCGTCCAGCAGGCGTCGAGCGTCGCCTGCTCGTCGAAGCCGAGCTTGAGATCGACCACCGTCGCGCCGGCCTTGGCGAGCCGCCGGGCGATCTCCTCGAGCGTGGCGCGCATGGCCGGCTGGCCGTCGTCCCAGAACGCCGTGCGGCAGAAGCCGATGCGCGGCGCGGCGCCGTCGCGCGCGACCGGCCGCGGCGCCACGCCGAGCACCGCCGCGCGCAGCAGCGCGAGGTCGTCGAGCGAGTTCGCCATGCCGCCCAGCGTGTCGAACGACTCGGCGAGATGGCGCACGCCCGCAAAGCTGAAGACGTTGAAGGTCGGCTTGAGGCCGAAGACGCCGCAATAGGCGGCCGGGCGGATCACCGAACCGGCGGTCTGCGTGCCGAGCGCGAGCGGCACCATGCGGTCGGCCACCGCAGCGGCCGAGCCGCTCGACGAGCCGCCGGGCGAATGCCGGCGATCGTGCGGGTTCGAGGTCTTGCCGGCGCGCCGATAGGCGAACTCGGTCGAGACCGTCTTGCCGAGCAGGACCGCGCCGGCCGCGCGCAGCGCATGGACGCAGGCGGCGTCCATGGCCGGCCGGTGCGAATGATAGATGAGCGAACCGTAGGCAGTCGGCATGTCGGCGGTATCGATGATGTCCTTCAGGCCGACCGGGATGCCGTGCAGCAAGCCGCGACGCGGCGATCGATCGAGCGTGCGCGCGGTGTCGAGCGCCTGATCGCGGTTCAGATAGATCCAGGCCCCGACGTCCGCTTCGCGTTCATCGATGCGCTCGAGGCACGCGCGCAACAGTGCCTCCGCGGTGATCTCGCCACCGACGAGCTTCGCAACCGCTTCACTCGCGGTCAAATTGTAGAGGGGCTTCGTCATCACGGTCTCCCTGGAGCGCGGGTTGCGAAGCCTACTGCGCGCCTGCGCTCGCTGGAAGGTGGCGGCCGGATGTCGTCACGCCACCGGCGGGCGGACGGGCTTGCGGTGCCCGCCTTCGTCGTTCGGTGACAGAGGCTGGCGATCATCTTCGCGAGCCGGTGTCTCGAAGCTGCTAAGATGACAGTCGCACCGGCCGCAGTGCATCATGAAGCGGCCGTTGGACGCGGGAGTGGGGCCGTGAGCGCACCAGGCGAGTCCAGACTCTATTCGGGCTACCACAAGGATCTGAACAAGCCCGATACGACCGAGCTCACGCGTGTGACGAAGGGCACGCCATGCGGGGAGGTGCTGCGCCGGTTCTGGCACCCCGTGATGCTGAGCAGGGAGCTGCGCGACCTGCCGAAGCGCGCGCGCATCCTGGGCGAGGACGTCGTACTGTTCCGAAACGGTCGGGGCCGGCTCGGCTGCCTCGACCTCCATTGCAGTCACCGCGGCACGTCGCTCGAGTTCGGCGTCGTCACCGATCGAGGCTTGAGCTGCTGCTATCACGGCTGGCTCTACGACGTCGACGGCACCATCCTGGAGACGCCCGGCGAGCCGCCATCGAGCCCGATCCGCACACAGGCCTGCCACGGCGCCTATCCGGTGCGCGAGCATGCCGGTCTGATCTTCGGCTATTTCGGGCCCGTCGAAGAGCAGCCGCCGTTCTTCGTGACCGACGCGGTCGCGCGCCCCGACAATCGCCTCCACCCCTACTACCTGCCGTTCGCGTGCAACTGGCTGCAGTCGCACGAGAATGCCGTCGATCCCTATCACTCGGTGTTCCTGCACACCCGGGTGGCCGGTGTGCAATTCTCCGACGCATTCGGGATCCTGCCCAGCACGTGCTTCCGGCGCACCGAGCTCGGCGTGCTGGCGATCACGGCACGGCGCGTCGGCGAGCTCGTGTGGGTGCGCGTCAGCGAGGATCTCGTGCCCAACATCGCGCAGTTCGGCCCGACTTGGGAGGACGGCAGCGCAGAAAAGCTATTCGTGCCGCCGGCGATCACGCGCTGGGTGGTGCCGTTCGACGACACGAGCTGCGCCACCATCGGCTGGCGCCACTTCAACGACGCCGTCGACCCGGACGGTCGCGGCCGCCCCGAGGCCATCGGTCTGGGCACGGTCGATTTTCCGGGTCAGGCGCCCGACCGTTCGTATGAGGAGCGGCAACGCGCGCCGGGTGACTACGACGCCCAAGTCTCGCAGCGGCCGATCGCGATCCATGCGCTCGAGCATCTGGGCACGACCGACCTCGGCGTCGCGTTGCTGCGCCAGAACCTGCGGCGGCGCATCGCGGCGCTGCAGAAGCGCGAGCGCGTGAACGATCTGCCGGTCGGCGCTGACGGCGTGCTCAACAGCTTCGCGCACGATACCGTGCTCCGGCTGCCGAAGCGCAACGAGGATGCGGCGTTCCTCGACCAGGTGCGCGACGCGGTGGCCGACGTCACGGTCGAGACCTGGTCCGAGCCGGCGGCGACGCGCCGCGCGGTCGCGATCCGGCGCCTCGAGGATCGCGGCCTGTGCTGAAAGGCGACATCCGCGTCTTGATCGATCTGCGCGCGACGGTGTCCGAGTGTCCGCTCTGGGACGGCGCGAAGCGGCGCCTGCACCTGGTCGACATCTATGGCGGCGCCATCCTCAGCCATGACTGGGCGAGCGGGCACACGGGCTCGCTCGCCGTCGGCGAGCCGGTCGGCTCGATCGGTCTCGCGCGCGACGGCCGGCTGGTCGCCGGGCTGCAATCCAGCGTGGCGCTGATCGATCTCGAGACTGGCGCACGCCGGTCGCTGGCGACGATCGCGCACGCACGGCCGGACTCCCGGCTCAACGACGGCCGTGTCGATCCCGCCGGTCGCTTCTGGGTCGGCTCGATGCGCGAAGCGCTCGACGAGCCGGCTGGCGCGCTCTATCGCGTCGACCCGGACGGCAACGTGCTGAAGCACGCCGACGCGATCGTTTGCTCGAACGGGCTCGCCTGGAGCCCCGACGGACGTACGATGTATCACGCCGACTCGCGCCTCGGCACGGTGTGGCGCTACGACTACGACGTCGCGACCGGCACGGCGGCGAACCGACGGGTGTTCTGCATCGCGCCGGAGGGCGAGGGGCGTCCGGACGGCGCGGCGGTCGACGCGGAGGGCTGCTATTGGATCGCGCGCTACGCCGGCTGGCGGCTGGTGCGTCATGCGCCCGATGGGCGCGAGATCTTCACGCTGCCGATGCCGGTCGCGAACCCGACCATGTGCGCGTTTGCCGGCGACGAGCTCTCGACTCTGGTGATCACGTCGGCACGCGGCAGCCTGACGGACGAACAGCTGCGGGACCAGCCGCATGCCGGCTCGGTGTTCGCGGTCGACGTTACGGTGCGCGGCCTGGCGGAGCCCCGCTTCGGGCGGCCGGGCGCCTGACACCGGTGCCGTGGGCACGCTGGCCGGGCTGCAGCGGGCCGAGTTCCACCATCACGTGAAGGATCGTCGAATGCGCTCATGGTTCCGGAACGTGCTGCTCGGCGTGGCTGCGAGCGCGATGCTGGCCACTCCCGTTCTGGCTCAGGTCTCGGGCTCGAAAGGTCGCGCCGAAGCGCCGCGCTACTCCGAGGAGATCTTCCCGCCGTGGCAGAATGGCGCCAACGACGACGCCAGCGATCGGGGCTTCGAGTTCACGGTGCCGCAAGTCGACGTCCTGGCCGATTTCCACGGCAACCTCGCCGATCCGAAGCTCGTCCTGTTCGTCGGCGGCAACTACTTCTTCGCGATGGCGCCGCTGGTGCAAGCCTTCGAGGTCGAACACCCGATATACAAGGGCCGTCTCTACTGGGAGACGCTCCCGCCCGGCCTGCTGGTCAAGCAGATGGAGGCCGGCGGCACGATCACCGTCGGCAACATGACATGGACCACCAAGCCGGACGTCTATCTGGCCGGGCTGAAGAAGGTCGAAGGTCTGATCGAGCAGGGCCTTCTGACCGGCGCGCCGGTACCCTATGTCACGAACACGCTGACCATCATGGTGCCGAAGGGGAACCCCGGGCACGTCGCGAGCTTGCTCGATCTCGGCAAGCCTGAAATACGGCTGGCCATGCCCAACCCGGCCTTCGAAGGGATCGCCCGCCAGATCAAGCTGGTGCTGACCAAGGCCGGCGGCGAGGCGCTGGCGAACGCGGTCTACGAGGACAAGGTCAAGAACGGCAGCACGATCCTGACGCATATCCACCATCGCCAGACACCCCTCTTCCTGATGCAGGGCGTGGTCGATGCCGGGATCACCTGGCAGTCGGAGGCGATGTTCCAGGAGCAGGCGGGACATCCCATCGAGCATGTCGCGATCCCGGCCGCCGACAACGAGACCGCGATCTATGCCGGCGCCGCGGTGAAGGGGGCTGCGCATCCCGAAGCGGCCCGGGCTTGGCTCGACTTCATTGGCTCGCCGGACGCGCTCCGGATCTTCGAGCGGTACGGTTTCAAGCCTTACGCGGCCGGCTGAAAGGAGCGGGTCGCACGCGCAGCCACCTCCGTCGTCACGTTTGCAGGCGGTCGAAATTATCGAGGATCGCAGCGGCCAACGCGGCAGCCGGGCCGCGCAAGGCACGCGTGCCGCCGACCACCACGAACTCGATCGTGCCGAGCTCGGGCAGCGCCGGACCCGTTGGCAGCGCGGCGAGCCCGTCCGGTACCGCGCTCTCGGCCAAGAGCGTGACGCCGAGCCCGGCGAGCGCGGCGGCGATCAGGCCGTTGTGGCTGCCGCTGGTGCACACGATGCGCCAGCTGCGGTCGATGCGCTCGAGTGCCTCGAGCGCGACCGACCGCGCGATGCTGGGCGCCGGATAAAGGATCAGGGGCAGCGGCTGGGTTGGGTCGGCGAGCGCGGGCGACAGCCCGACCCAGACCAGACGTTCGCGGCGCACCAGCCGGCCTCGCGGGTCGCCGGGGCGCCGTTTGGCCAGCACGAGATCGAGCCGCCCGGCGTCGAGTCGCTGGAACAGGGCGCCGCTCAAGCCGACCGTCAGCTCGAGGTCGACCGCGCGATGTTCGCGGGTGAACTCGCGCAGCACCTCGGGCAGGCGGGTCGCGACGAAGTCCTCGGCGGCGCCGAAGCGCACGCGGCCGCGCAGCTCCGAGCCGGTGAAATAGCGGCGCGCGCGCGCGTTGGCCTCGAGGATGTTCTGCGCGAAGCCCAGCATGGCGTCCCCGTCCGGGGTCAACGCGACCGAGTGGGTGTCGCGCACGAACAGACGCCGCGCCGCCGCCGACTCGAGCCGGCGCACGTGCTGGCTGACCGTCGACTGGCGCAGCCCGAGCCGCCGGCCGGCCTCGGTGAAGCTGCGTGCTTGCGCCACCGCGACGAAGCTGGCGAGCAGGACCGGGTCGAACGCGGCCGAAGTCGTCATCATGATACATGATGATAATAATCTTGTTAAGCGCAGTTCACAATATCGGATCGGGGCTCATACTCAGGCTGCGTCATCCCATCGATGCGAAGCCTGCCCATGCGCGCCGTGCTCCGTTTCCGCCCCGACGACTTCACCCTGGCGCTGGTCGCGACCGTCGGCCTGGCGGCGCTGCTGCCCTGCCGCGGCGCCATCACCCCGGCGTTCGAAACCGCGACTACCCTGGCGATCGCGCTGCTGTTCTTCCTGCACGGCGTCCGGCTGCCGCGCGAGGCGATCCTCGACGGCCTGTCGCACTGGCGGCTGCATTTGGCGGTGCTGTTCAGCAGCTTCGTGATGTTCCCGCTGCTCGGGTTGGCGCTGGCGCCGCTGTCGCCCGCGCTGCTGCCGCATCCGCTCTATCTCGGGCTGTTGTTCCTCACCACCTTGCCGTCGACCGTGCAGGCTTCGATCGCGTTCACCTCGATCGCCGGCGGCAACGTCCCGGCGGCGCTGTGCGCTGCCTCGGGCTCGAGCCTGCTCGGCACCCTCATCACGCCGCTGCTGGTCGGGCTCTTGATGCGCGCGCATGGCGGCCTGTCGCTGCATGCCGTCGAGGCGGTCGCGCTGCAGCTGCTGCTGCCATTCCTCGCCGGCCAGGTGCTGCGGCCGTGGCTGGCGGGCTGGGTGGTGCGCCGCCGCGTGCTGCTCGGCCTGGTCGACCGCGGCTCGGTCCTCCTGATGGTCTACACGACGTTCAGCGCAGCGATGGTCGCCGGGCTGTGGCATCAGTTGCCGCTGACGTCGCTCGCCGTCACCACGCTGGTCGCCGGCGCGCTGCTCGCCGCCGCGCTGGCGCTGACGACCCTGCTGGCGCGCCTGCTCGGCTTCGCGCGCGCCGATGAGATCACGTTGGTGTTCTGCGGCTCGAAGAAGAGCCTGGTCAACGGCATCCCGATGGCGCACGTGCTGTTCGCCGGCAACGTGGCCGGCCTGATCGTGCTGCCCCTGATGCTGTTCCACCAGCTCCAGCTGATCGCGTGCGCCATGCTGGCGCGGCGCTACGCCGCCGGGCGCGAGATGCGGGCGCCGCCGCCGCTCCGTGCCGTGACGCGGCCCGGCTAGGGGGATCACGCTGCATCGCCGCCGGCCGACGCGGATGCACCCGTCGGCAGTGTGGTAGGGTCTGCCGTCGTGAGCGACGCGCCAATGAAAGAGGGTGGAACCGACCGATGCCCGCGGAACCTGCGAAGATTTTTGGTTTCGAAGTCGTGTTCAATCAACCGCAGGCCGTTCGCAACCGTGAGGAATTCGACCGCCTCAGCCCGACGTGGCATGAGACCGTGACGAAGTTCCATCAACTGATGTACGCAAGCGAGATCTGGAGCGGCGTTCGGTGGCGCGGTGCGCCGGTTGGGAAACTGCCAACTGACCTTTGGATATATCAGGAGCTCATCTACGAGATCCAACCCGACCTAATCGTCGAAACCGGCTCCGCGATGGGGGGATCGGCGGCGTTTTTCGCTTCGCTTCTCGACCTCAACCAGCGCGGTCAAATCGTCAGCATCGACAACGTGGCCGCGGAACGGCCCCAGCACCCCCGCGTATCGTACTGGCATGGATCATCGACCGATCCGGCAATCGTCGACCGGCTGAGGCCGTTGGCGAGCCGCGCAAAGTCGGTCATGGTGACGCTCGACTCCGCCCACTCGACGGAGCATGTCGGTCGCGAACTTGCGCTGTACAGTCCACTCGTGACCGTCGGCAGCTACATCGTTGTCGAAGACGGCAATGTGGACGGCAATCCGGTGCTGCCCGGCTACGTCGATGCATATGACGGGCAGCCCGGTGGACCGCAGGCCGCGATCCATGCCTTCCTCGCGAGCACGGACGAATTCGAGATCGACATCCGCCGCCACAAGTTCGCTCTGACCCTCAACCCGAACGGCTATCTGCGCCGGGTCAAGTGAGGCTGCCGGGCTGACGCACCTTCGAAGCTGGGGGCCTGGGCTACGCGCCGTCCATGGGCAGGTTGGGCGCGAGCAGCAGGTGTTCGATACCGGGCCACGTCGGTGGGCAACCTCGTCACCTCGCCGACCCCGCGTCGCTCATGTATGCTGGGCCATCGCTAGCTTCAGTCGCCCGCGAAGCGCTGAATGGGATAGGCCTCGCGGCACAAGCCGACGCAGAAGAGTCCCACGGCGTCGTGGAGCTTGGCGGTGAACGCGCGTGCAGTCGCGTTTGCGGCCCGCAGTCGCTCCACAGCTGCCTCAGCGCGTGTCCGAATCCGTTCCTCGTCGACTGTCGTGAGGCGGCCGCGATCCAGCACCAGCCGGCCGCCGATCATCACCGAGTCGACCGCCGCGCCCGACTCGCTGAACACCAGCTGACGCGTGATGTCGGCCAGCGGTACATAGTGGATGTGCTTCAGGTCGATCAGCACGATGTCGGCAGCGAACCCGGGCGCGAGCTTGCCGATGAAGCCCTCCCAGCCCATCGCACGAGCGCTGCCCTCGGTTGCCATCGCGAACACTTCCTCCGGGCGGAGCCATGTCCGGTAGTCGGGATCTTGCACGCGCGAAATGAATGATGCCAACCGCTGCGCCTCGAACATGTTGAGCGAGTCGGATGTATTCACGCCGTCGGTCGCGACGCCGACCGGAATCTTGCGGTCGAGCATCGGACGGATGCGCGCCAAGCCCGACCCGACGCGCATGTTGCTCATCGGGTTGTGGATCACGCCGCCGCCCCCGGCCGCAATGCGATCGAGATCGGTGCCCTCGAGCCAAATGCCATGTGCGGCCGAGAAGCTCGGACCGATCAGCCCCATCGCGTCGATGTGGGCGGTCAGGCTCTTGCCGTACTTGCGCAAGCCCAGCACGGCCTGGCTTTTGGATTCGGCGAGGTGGGTCTGAAGCGGCAGGTCCCACTCGCGCGCCAGGTCGCGACACCCTTTCATGAAGTCATCGGAACAGTGCAGGGGGATGGTCGGCGCGATCGCTGGACGGATGCGCTCGCGCGGGAAGGGCCAGGCGCGAAACGCTGCTTCGCAGGCCGCCAAGGTGGCGTCGGTGGGCGCCAGACGGATGCGGTCGACCTCCGGCCGCAGTGCGGCCGGAATGACGTCGATCAGGCCCGGCAGCGCCTGGTAGAGCGTGAAGTCGGCGATCATGGGCGCGATCACGGCGCGCACGCCAACCTCGTCGTAACCGCGGCCGATCGCCGCCATGCCTTCGAGCGAAGGCGACGGGAATTCGAAGAACAGATCGTAGCAAGCTGTGACGCCCTTGCGCACCATCTCGACGCCGCAGATCAGGCCGCAGAGATATTTGTCCTCTTCGGTGCGGTTGCCGCTGATGCCAGGTCCGGCATTGAGAAAAGTCTCGAGCGTCCAGTCGTCACCCGCCATGCCTTTGGCGAGCGCGCCGTGTCCGTGGCAGTGGCCGTTGACCAGCCCGGGCATCAAAAGCTTCCAGGCAGCATCAACGACAGTTGCGCCATCCGGCGCGGCCAGCCCCGGCGGCCCGATCTCCCGGATCGTCCCGCCCTCGATCAAAATGTCGGCCGGCTCGGCACGGTGCCGGGGTGCATCGAGCAACCGGCCGCCGCGAATGACGGTGAAGGGCGCGGGCATCAAGCCATCCGACGCCACGCCGGCCGCGGCTGTCAATCCGTCGAAGCGAACACGCGGGCGTCCGCCGCGCGGAAGCCGACGCGGATACGCGCACCGGGCGCGAGCCCTGGACGATCGTGCTCGGCCGACAGTTTGGCGATCCAGTCGTCGCGGCCCCAGAATGCCAATCGCACGCGCGTGTGATCGCCGAGATAGGTCAGTGCCTCGACCACGGCCTCGGCCAGGTTGGCGCAGCCCGCCGGGTCCGGATCAAGCCACAACTGCTCGGGACGCAGCGATAGGACGACCGCCGCGCCGGGCGACAGCGCGACCGCCGGCGTGCCGTGGATCAGCGCATCGCCGGCGCGCACGCTGCAGCGAGCGGCGTCGTCGGCAGAGACGAGCGTGCCCGCGACCCGGTTGCTCTCGCCGATGAAACCGGCAA
>DATJNS010000362.1:0-3175 GCA_035507915.1 Candidatus Sulfotelmatobacter sp. | reverse complement strand
GCCGCTGCCGAGCGCGGCCGCCAGTGTCGCGACCACCGTGTCGCCGGCGCCCGAGACGTCGAACACCTCGCGCGCCTCCGCCGGCAGATGCAGCGCCGGCCCGTCGCGCTCGATCAACGTCATGCCGTCCTGGCTGCGCGTCACCAGGAGGGCGTCGATCGCGCAGCGCTCGATCAGCGCGCGGCCGGCGGTCACCACCTCGTCGTCATTGCCGGTCGGCAAGCCGGTCGCCTCCGCCAGCTCGCGCCGGTTGGGGGTGAGCACGCTGGCGCCGGCGTAGCGCGCGTAGTCCCGGCCCTTGGGATCGATCACGACCCAGGCGCCCTTGGCGCGTGCCGCGCGGATCAGCGCCTGGGTGTCCTCGGCGCCGAGCACGCCCTTGCCATAATCGGACAGCACGAGAACCGCGTGGTCGTGCAGCGCCTCCTCGGCGCGCCGCACCAGCTGATCGCGGATCCGCGCGCCGATCGGCGCGACCGTCTCGCGGTCGGCGCGCAGCAGCTGCTGGCTGCCGGCGACGAAGCGCGTCTTGATCGTCGTGCGGCGGCCCGGCTCGACCAGCAGATGCGGCTCCAGACGCGGCTCGGCGCCGACCAGCTGGGTGACCTCGCGGCCCGCCGGATCGTCGCCGATCACCGAGATGAAGCAGGCCTCGACGCCGAGCGCCACCAGGTTGCGCACGACGTTGCCGGCGCCGCCCAGCATGGCGAGCTCGCGCTCGACGCTGACCACCGGGATCGGCGCCTCGGGCGACACCCGCTCGACCTGGCCGTAGACGAAGCGGTCGAGCATCAGGTCGCCGATGCACAGCACGCGTCCCTCGGCCAGGCGGCCGGCGGCGGAGACCAGATCGGAGGTTTCAGCCATGGACGTCATTTACACCAGACCACCGGTTAACGCGACCTTGCGTGATCGGCCGCGGCCGCAAGCACCGCCTCGAAGCGCGTCGTGATCGCCGCGATGTCGAAGCTGCGCTCGGCGTAGATACGGGCCGCCGCGGCCGCCGCATCCCGCCGCGCCGGCGTCTCGAGCAGGGTTTCGGCGGCGGCGAGAAAGCCGGTCACGTCGCCGGGCGCGGCGACCAGCCCGGCGCCCGCGCGCGCGACGATGCGGGCGGCCAGGTTGTCGAGCGGCATGGCCCCCAGCACCGCGCGGCCGGCGCACAGGTAAGCGAGCAGCTTGGACGGCACCGAATAGATGCCGGCGCCCGCCTCGAGCACGACCACCAGCACGTCGGCCGACGCCAGCACGTCGGGCAGCGCCGCGTAGGGCTGGAACGGCAGCATCACGAGATTGTCGAGCCGCTCGGCCGCCGCGACGCGCGCGATGTGATCGGCGCCGATGCCCTCGGAGACCACCACGACGCGCACGTCGGGTTCGGCACGGAAGCGGCGCGCCAGACGGCACAGCAGCTCCGGATCGTGCTTGAGCCCCAGGGTCCCCGCGTAGAGCAGCACGCGTTTGTCGGCCAGCCCGTGCGCAAGCGCCCACGCGTTGCGGCGCGGCCGCGGCGGCAGCTCGTCGAGCGCCGCCCAGTTCTCGATCACGGTGACGCGGGCGTCGTCGACGCCGGCGCGCCGCAGCATCGGGCGAAAATCCTCGGTGATCGCCACGATCGCGTCGGAAGCGCGCCAGAGCGCGCGCTCGAGCCGCCGATAATGCGCGCCGGCGAGCGCGCCGAGCACCGGCAGCCGGCGGCGCAGCAGCTGGTCGATCGCGACGCCGTAGGCGTCCTGGAGCCAGAACACGAACCCGGCGCCGAGCGCCCGCGCGAGACGCTGGAGCTGCGCCTGCGGATCGAGCGGCGCGTTGCCGCCGAGCACGACGTCGGGCCGGAAGGCGCGCACCGCGTCGACCAGGTGCCGGCCGTAGCGCCGGTCCTGCAGCCAGCGCCGCGCCAGGTCGTACTTGCGGTGCGCCTCGCCGAGGCCGATCGACCGGAGCGCGAGGGTCGGCGGATCGTCGGGAGCCGGCGCGAGGGGCCCCTTGGGCGACTGGAAATCGGCGAAGTGCAGATAGAGCACGTCGTGGCCGCGGCGCGCCAGCGCCCGCGCGAGCTGCACGGGAAAGGCGTGGCCCGGATAGTCATGGAACGCGAGCCTCATCCGGCGCGCCGGGCGACCCGCAGCAGGCAGTCGCCATGGCCCATGCGATCGGCGAGCCACAGCAGGGGGAAGAGCACACCGCGCGCGAGCCCCACCAGGAGCATCACGGGGAGCGGCTTGCGCAACGCCGCGGTCGGCTGGCCGCGGCGCGCGGTCAGCGCCGCGATCGTCGAGTGCGCCACCCAGAGCGCCGGCGTCGCCTGCGTCCGCTCGACGGTCTCGAAGCCGCCGGCGGCGAGCGCGCGGCTGAGGCTCGCGTCGGTGAAATGCACGATGTGGAACGGCACGTGCCAATTGATCCAGCGCCGTCCGAACAGCACGCGCTGCCAGCTCGCCGCATTGGGGCAACTGATCCAGACCTCGCCGCCCGGCTTGAGGATGCGATGGACGTGGCGCAAGAAGTCGGCCGGATCGAGCGCGTGCTCGAGCACGTTCGAGAGCACCGCGACGTCGTACGGCTGGTTGGGACGGAAGCCGGCGAGCGCACCGTCATGCACGGTGAAACCGCGCCGGCGCGCGGTCGCGGCGGCAGCCAGGTTGGTCTCGAGCCCCTCGACGGCGCTGAAGCCGCTGAGCGCATAGAGCGCGAGACCGCGCCCCTCGTTGCAGCCGATGTCGAGCAGCCGCCCGCGGCCGGGCCGCGCATGGAACGAGATGTCGCCGTCGAGCGCCAGCCACCACCGATAGAGGCGCGAGCCGAAGAACCGCGCACGCAATCCCGTGTAGGCGGTGCCGCTCTCGCCGCCGAAATTGTAGTGCGCGGCATAGTATGCCTGCAGCACGTCGGCGGTCGGGCGCGGCACGGTCTGCTCGAGCCCACAGGCCCGGCAGCGCGCGATGGCGAACCGCTCGTCGATGCCGAAGCGCGTGTCGAACACCGGGTCGAGCACAGTGACGAGCGCGCCGCCGCACGCGACGCAGGCTGCCGTCGCGGCGGGCGCCGGGTCAGGCAAGACCGGCGCCCTCGCGCTCGCGTTCGTAGATCTTGGCGTCGACCAGGAAGCGGAACCAGAAGGTCTGCAGCACGAAGAAGATCAACCCCGGCCGGCCGTCGAGGAAACCGGCGCGCA
>DATJNS010000361.1:0-14047 GCA_035507915.1 Candidatus Sulfotelmatobacter sp. | reverse complement strand
CAAGACCTCAGCGGCCATCAAGGGGAGACCGGCGGCGTGGGCGGCCTCCAGGAGCTTCGCTGCCCGGGCTGCCCGCCGCTGGTCGCCGGCTTCGATGGCGCGATCGAGGTGAAGCTGTGCCCGCCGCTCGATCCGGTCGAGCCGTAGGACCTTGCGGGCGGTGGTGTGATCCATGTCGGCTCTCCTACTGCTGCGACTGACCGACGAGCTCTTGAAGGGTGTAGAGCTTGGGGAAGTGGCGCTCCATCAGCACCCGACCGCCGGGCAGATGCTGCATCGGGAAATAGCCAAATCGGCAAAGATGCGTCATCCCGGGGATGTCCCCTTCGTTCTCGACAATCCGTGAGCCGATCGGAAGGTTTGTGGCGTCGGTTTCCATATTCTCCCTGGCCTCCCAACCTGTAGCAGCTCGGCCCTTCTTGGATCTGGTTTCGTGCAACCGTATTTGCAACTGCACTCCCCGACATCGGGTGCGTTCGGCAACACTAAGCGAAGACTTCCGGGCGGGATTTCTGCAGAAAACGGCACCCCGCGCACGAGACGACACCAGCCGACACCCGAACCGCAGAGTTTCAAGACCGGTGCCTTCAACCGCTCGGCCACCCGTCCAGGCGCGTCCGCGTTTCCGGTTGCGGCGCCCTTATAGCAGAGCGCCGCGAGTCGGTTGAGCGGGTTCGGTTCGCGGGCATCGGTGCGACTTCGGCGAAATAGACCGCGCCGAACCGCGGTCCGCTCGCGTGCGACGACGCGGCCGGGCGATGGGGGATGGACGGCGGCCGGCCGGCCCGATACACCCCGCGCCACATGGCGTTCGTCGCGAGCAAGCTGTTCTGGTGGGTCGCCAACCCCGGCAACGTGCTGTTGGCGCTGCTGTGCCTCGGCATGTTCGCGCTGTGGCTCGGCCGGCTGCGCCTGGGCGGCTCGCTGGTCGGCCTCGTCACCGCGCTGTGCGTGGTCGTCACCGTGCTGCCGGTCGGCTCGTGGCTCTTGAGCCCGCTCGAGAACCGGTTCCCGCAGCCGACCCTGCCCGAGCATGTCGACGGCATCATCGTGCTCGGCGGCGCCATCAACCCGATCCTGTCGGCGGCGCGCCACCAGCCGGTGCTGACCGATTCGGCCGAGCGGCTGGTCGCGTTCGTCGCGCTGGCGCGCCGCTACCCCGACGCGCGGCTGGTGTTCAGCGGCGGCAGCGCAGCGCTCGTCGACACCACCGACCGCGAGGCCGACGTCGCGCGCAAGGTCTTCCAGGAACTCGGCCTCGACGTCGCGCGCGTCGTCTTCGAGCGCGACTCGCGCAACACCTACGAGAACGCGCGGTTCAGCAAGCGCCTGATGGCGCCCAAGCCGGGCGAGCGCTGGGTGTTGATCACCTCGGCCTACCATATGCCGCGCGCGGTCGGCTGCTTTCGCGAGGCCGGCTGGCCGGTGATCCCCTATCCGGTCGATTACGGCACCAGCCCCGACGGCGACCCGCCGAGCTTCTCCCTGCTGGCCGGGCTCGACGGCGTGCACTGGGCGCTGCGCGAGTGGATCGGGCTGGCGTTCTACCGGCTCGCGGGCCGCACCGACCGGCTGTTTCCCGGGCCGCAGTGAGCGCGGCGGCCGTTTGGCCGTAAACCATTCGTTGCGGGATGGTGGCTAAAATGGCACAACATCTAGCTCCAGCAGCGTGGTGTGGCGACGACCCTAGATATGGCGGCGGCGAGGCGAGGGGGCTGGCGGTGGCTGGCGGGCGCGATCGCGCTCGGCCTGCTCGTGGGCGCCGGTCCGGCGCGCGCCGACGGCTTCGCCCAGTGGCTTGACGGCGTGCGCGCGGACGCGCGCGCCGCCGGCATCCGGCCGCAGACCCTCGACGTCGCCCTGGCCGGTCTCGCGCCGCTGCCGCGCGTGATCGAGCTCGATCAGAAGCAGCCCGAGGTCACGATCGGCTTCGGCGAGTATCTCGACCGCGTGATGCCGCCCCAGCGCATCGACAAGGCGCGCGACAAGCTGGCCCAGCGTCGCCCGCTGCTCGACCAGATCGCGCAGCGCTACGGCGTGGCGCCGCGCTTCATGGTCGCGCTGTGGGGCATCGAGAGCGATTTCGGCCAGCAGACCGGCGGCTTCTCGGTGATCGCGGCGCTCGCGACCCTGGCCTATGACGGCCGGCGCAGCAGTTATTTCCGCCGCGAGCTGCTCGACGCCTTGCGCATCCTCGACCACGGCGACGTCACGCCGGCGGCGATGAAGGGCTCGTGGGCCGGCGCGATGGGCGAGAGCCAGTTCATGCCGTCGACATTCCTGCACTACGCCGTCGATTACGACGGCGACGGCAGGCGCGACATCTGGAGCGACGGGCCGGACATGTTCGCCTCGATCGCCAACTATCTCGCGCGGTCGGGATGGCATCCGGGCGAGACCTGGGGGCGCGCCGTCATCGTGCCGCCGGGCATCGATCCGAACGCCGCCAGCCTCGACGTGGTGCGGCCGGCGGTCGACTGGGCGGCGGCGGGCGTGACGCGCGCCGACGGCGGCCCGCTCGATCCGAACGACCCGCCGAGCTCGCTGATCCTGCCCGGCGGCCCCGGCGGCGCCGCCTTCCTGGTGTTCGACAATTTCCGCGTGCTGCTGCGCTGGAACCGGTCGAACTATTTCGCCGCCGCCGTCGGCCTCTTGGCCGACCGCATCGAATGAGCGCGCGCGTCCTCGCGGCGGGCGTCGTGGCGCTGCTGCTCGGCGGCTGTGCGGAGGGCGAGCTCGCGATCAACTCCGCCAAGCAGCTCACCCCGCAGCAGGAGCATCGCGGCATCTACAAGGTGGGCGATCCGTACCAGATCAACGGCGTGTGGTACTACCCGGCCGAGGACTGGAACTACGACGAGACCGGCATCGCGTCGTGGTACGGGCCGGGCTTCCACGAGCGCTTCACGGCCAACGGCGAGATCTACGACCAGAACGACCTGACCGCGGCGCACCGCACCTTGCCGATGCCGTCGTTCGTGCGCGTGACCAATCTCGACAATGGCCGCTCGATCGTGCTGCGCGTCAACGACCGCGGACCCTACGCGCGCGGACGCATCATCGACGTGTCGCGCCGCGGCGCGCAGCTGCTCGGCTTCGAGACCATCGGCACCGCGCGCGTGCGCGTGCAGATCATGGCGAAGGAAACCCAGGAGCTCGCGGCGACCCTGAAGCAGCAGGGCCACTATCAGGTCGCGCGCGCGCAGACGCAGCCGGGCGAGCCGCCGCCGGTCGCCGCGCCGCGCAGCGCGGTCAGCAGCACGCCGCTCGCGGCGCCGCCGAGCGCCGCGCCCGCGCCGCAGCCCGCCGCGCCGCAGCCGGCTCCAACTGGCGTGGCGGCCGCGGGCGCGCCGCCCCCGTCCAACGTGACGGTCGCCGCGCTGCCGCCGCCGGCCGCGCCCGCAGCCGCCGCGCCGGCGCCGATCATGGCGCAGCCGACGCCAGCGCCGGCGCCCGCGCCCGCGGCGGGCTCCGCGCCCGGCGCCGGCACGCCGGTCGCGTTCGTGCCGCCGCCCGATCCGACCGGCCAGGTCGCGCAGAGCGCGCCGCGGCACACCAACATCTACGTGCAGGCTGGCGCCTTCGCGAACCGCGACAACGCCACGCGGCTGAGTGGGCAGCTGAAGGCGTTCGGTCCGACCGTGGTGAGCGCGGTCGTGGTGTCCGGCCAGCAGCTCTATCGGGTGCGCGTCGGGCCGCTGACCACGGTGGAGGAGGGCGACCGCACGCTCGACCTCGTGGTCAACGCGGGCCACCCCGAGGCGCGCCTGGTCGTTGACTAGCCGTGTCACCGAGAAGCCGTGCGGCAGCGCGCCACGGTGCGCCGTCGAAGGGCTTCAGCAACAAACTGGTAAAGAGAAATTAACCACGATTCGAGATGCTGACCGCCCGCGCTCCAGATAGGTGTCCGATGATCCAGCCGATCCGCCCGCCGTCGCTCGTGCTGCGAAGCGTCGTGGTAGCGCTGCTCGCGATCGGGTTCGCCGCGACCGCCGCGACGGCCGCCCCGAAGCACAAGCCGACCGCGCCGCCGCCCGCCGCTGCCGCCGCCCCCGCGCCGTCGACCCCGCCGCCGGCGGAGCCCGCGTTCCCGACCATCGAGACCGCGGCCCAGTACGCCTACATCATCGACGCCAACACGGGCGCGGTGCTGCTCGACAAGGGCGGCGAAGAGCGCATGTTCCCGTCGTCGATGACCAAGATGATGACGGCCTACATCATCTTCGACAAATTGGAGAAGGGCGAACTGCATCTCGACGATACGTTCGCGGTCAGCGAGGACGCCTGGCGGCGCGGCGGCGCCAAGAGCGACAGCTCGACCATGTATCTCGAGCTCGGCTCGCACCCGAGCGTCGAGCAGCTGATCCAGGGCATGATCGTGCAGTCGGGCAACGACGCCTGCATCGTGCTCGCCGAAGGCTTGAGCGGCAGCGAGTCGGCGTTCGCCGAGGAGATGAACCGGTGGGCGCGCAAGATGGGCCTCACCGGCACCAACTTCGCCAACGCGACCGGCTATCCGGATCCCAACAACTACAGCACGGCGCGCGATCTCGCGATCCTGGCCAAGCGCTCGATCGACGATCACCCGGACTACTACAAGTATTACGCGGAGAAGGAATACACCTACAACGGCATCCGCCAGGGCAACCGCAATCCGCTGCTCTACAAGAATCTCGGCGTCGACGGGCTCAAGACCGGCCACACCGAGATTGCCGGCTTCGGCCTCGCCGTGTCGGCGGTGCGCGAGGGCGGCCGGCGCATCATCATGGTGCTGAACGGCATGACGAGCATCAAGATGCGCTCCCAGGAGAGCGAGAAGCTGCTCGACTGGGCGTACCGTGAGTTCGAGGACTACACGCTGTTCAAGGCGGGCGACACGGTCGACAACGCCGACGTGTGGCTCGGCAACGCCAAGACGGTGCCGCTGGTCGCCGAGGCGGCGCTGACCGTCACGCTGCCGCGCAAGTCGCGCCACGACATGAAGGTGACCGAGGCCTACGACAGCCCGATCAACGCGCCGATCCACAAGGGCGACCGGCTCGCCAAGCTCACGATCACGGCGCCCGGCATCGATCCGGTCGACCTGCCGCTGGTCGCCGGCGCCGACGTCACGCGCCTCAACGCGTTCGGTCGCCTGGGGGCCGCGGTGTCCTATCTGATGTTCGGGAAGTGAGCGCGACCGCGGTGCCGGCGCGATGACGCGCGGCCAGTTCGTCACCTTCGAGGGCGGCGAGGGCGGCGGCAAGTCGACCCAGGCGAAGCTGCTGGCGCGCGCGCTCGAGGCGGCCGGCCACGCCGTCGTGCTGACGCGCGAGCCGGGCGGAGCGCCGGGCGCCGAGGAGATCCGCAAGCTGATCGTCGAGGGCGCGCCCGAGCGCTGGGACGCCCTGACCGAGGCGCTGCTGATCAGCGCGGCGCGGCGCGAGCATGTGGTGCGCACGATCGAGCCGGCGCTTACCGCCGGGCGCTGGGTCGTGTGCGACCGCTTCGCCGACTCGACGCAAGCCTACCAGGGCGACGGCCGCGGCCTCGATCGCGCCATGCTCGACGGCTTGCGGCGGCTTGCGGTCGGACACCTCATGCCCGATCTGACCTTGATCCTCGATCTGCCGGTCGCGCTCGGCCTCGAGCGCGCGCGGCGCCGGGCGGGCAACGAGCAGCGTTTCGAGGCGATGGACCCCGCGTTCCACGAACGCCTGCGGCGCGGCTTCCTCGCGATCGCGGCGGCCGAGCCGGCGCGCTGCCGCGTGCTCGACGCGACGGCGGCGATCGCCGACATCCATGGCGCCGTGCTGGGAGCGGTCGCCGAGCGGCTCGGCGTTCAGCTCGTGCCCGCGTCGGGCTAGCCGGGCGCGGGAACCGGCGCGACGGGTCTAGTCGGCGGTGCCGGCGCTGCGCTGCGCGATCAGCCGGTCGAACGCCGGCGCGTTCGCGCAGAATGTCTGGTAGCCATCGACCTGGCCGGAGTCGAGCCAGTGCCGGCACGCCTTGCCGGCGGTGCACGATGCGCAGGTCCACATGATCTCGTTGAGCTCGGCGCGGTCGCCGAGGCGGGCGGACTCGAGCCCGAGGCGCGCCAGCATGCGGTGGAACAGCCGATGGCGGCGCATGCCGCTGGCCAAACGCGGCAGCTGCGCGCGCGACAGGCCGACGTCCGCGAGCGTGCTGTCGAGCAGGTGCTGCGTCTCGAGGACGTCGATCTCGCGGCGCAGGGTGCGGCTGTCGCGCCAATCGTGGTAGGCGTCGCGCGCGCCGCGGCAGGCGTCGCCGAGACGCTGCAGCAGTCCGGTGCGCGCGGACCGGGCCGGGAGGGCAGGCTGCACATGGATCACGGGGAGCCTCCTTGATATTAGGCTCCTGGCATCTCGCGCCCGGCCTGGGCCGGCGGCATTGATCCAGATCAACGCGCGGCGGGCTCAATCCGCGCGCACCTCGTAGCGGATCTCGATCACCTCGAGCTGCTGGACGCCGGCCGGCGTGCGCAGCGCCACGGTGTCGCCGGCACGCGCCTTCATGAGCGCGCGGGCGATCGGCGCGAGCCAGCTCACCTGGTCGCGCGCCATGTCGGCCTCGTCGACGCCGACCAGCGTGATCGTGCGCTCGGCGCCATCGGCGTCGGCGTAGATCACGGTGGCGCCGAAGAACACCTGCTCGAGATGCTGCTGGCGCGCCGGATCGACGATTTCGGCGCTCTCCAGCCGCTTGGTCAGGAAGCGGATGCGCCGGTCGATCTCGCGCAGCCGCCGCTTGCCGTAGATGTAATCGCCGTTCTCCGAGCGGTCGCCGTTGCCGGCGGCCCACGCCACCACCTCGACGACCTTCGGCCGCTCGACCCGCGTGAGCTGGCGCAGCTCGTCCTGCATGCGGCGAAAGCCGTACGGCGTCATGTAGTTCTTGGCGCCGGCCGGCACCGCCGGCTCGTCCGGGCCGTCGTCGTCCTCGTCGGCGGACACCATCGGCTGCTTGGCCATGATCGATGCTACGCGGTGCGCAGGAGGAAGCCGGACGGGTTGAGCGTCATGAAGAAGCGCTCGCGGCCGAGGTCGACCTTGAACTCCGGATGCTGGGGCAGGAACGCCTCGATCGCCTCCATCGGGCCGGGGCCGTGATCGGGCCACGCCGGATGGCCGTTGACGTTGCTGTCCTCGACGATCAGGTAGCAGCCTTGCGTCACCAGCGGCGCGTAGAGCTCGAGCTCCTGCAGCACGTGGTCGCGCCGATGGTCGGAGTCGAGGATCACCATGACGCGCTCGCCGGGCGCGATGATGCGGCGGACCTGCGCGAGCGTCGCCGGACTGGCGCTCGAGCCGAGCATGTAGTCGATGCGCGGATGGACCGGCTGACCCGACAGCTGCTTGATGTCGATCGTGACGATACGGCCGCGGCCGATCAGGTCGCACAGCGACGCGAGGTAGGCCGCGCTGCCGCCGTACTTGGTGCCGCACTCGACGATCACGTCGGGCTCGGTGTCGACCAGGATCTCCTGGTAGGTCCACAGATCCATCGGGCATTTCAGCAGGTGGTGGCCCATCCAGCTCAGGTCGAGCGTGGCGCCTGCCTTGCCGAAATCCCAGGTCCGGTAATAAAGCTCCTGGAACGCCTTGACGATGCGGCGCTCCTCCTCGGTCAGCGGCGGCACCGGGCCGGTCGCGCGAAAGCGCCCTTTCGGAAACGGACGATCGGTCATGGCGCGCCGTCCCATTTCGCCAGGTACTGCTGGAACGCGTCCGACCAGGCCTCGGTGCGCAGTCGGCCGATGCTCTCGTGCAGGATGGAGATCGGCGCGGTCCCCATCGTGATGCCCTTGGCGTCGGCCCGGCGGCAGAAATCGAGATCCCAGAAGTTGAAGTCGAAGGCCTCGTCGAAATAGAGGTCGTTGTCGATCAGCGTGGCGCTGCGCATCGCGAGAAACACGCCGTCGAGCAGCTTGCACGGCCCCAGCATGCCGAGCCGGTCGACCCGGGCGGGGAACGCCGCGCCGTGGGCGATCAGGCCGCTCAGATTCTCGCGGTCCTCGGGCGTGAACCACTCGTCCTTGTATGCCCAGCTGGGCTGGCGCGGCCGGCACTGCCGGCTGCCGACGATCCCGACGATCTGGAACTGCTCGAGCGCCAGATGCAGACGGTCGAGCCAGAACAGGTCGAGGAGATGCACGTCGTCGTGGATGAACAGCAGAATCGCGGGGCTGCGCGCGGCGTCGCGAATCGCCCGGTTGTAGACGGCCGGCAGACCGGGATTGCCGCCCGGAAAGAGCACGAGCTCGATCGAGGGCAGATCGCCGTAGGCGACCTTGAGGCACCGGCCGAGCGCCGATTGGTCGTGGAACGCCTGCTCGCTCAAGCGGGTGCCGCAGACGATGCGGGTGTTCAGCATGCCGGTCGAGGGTACGCCGGCCGGCGTCGAAAACAAGTCGGGCTCGGGCTTGCGGGGGCCGGCAACGATGTGGCAGACCGGTTCATGGCCAAGCGCACCAGCCCCGACCCGGACGACGTCGCCGCAGCGCCGTTGCCGCGCGAGAACCCCGAGCTGATGGGGCAGGGCGCAGCCGAGCGTGTCCTGCTCGAGGCCTGGAACGCCGGCCGGCTGCCGCACGCCTGGCTGTTCGCCGGACGCGCCGGCATCGGCAAGGCGACGCTCGCCTATCGGTTCGCCCGCTTCGTGCTGCGCGAGGGCGCGGCACCTCCAGCCGCTGGGCTGTTCGGCGCCACCGCGCCCGACAAGCTCGAGATCGGCGCCGACGATCCGGTGTTCCGCCGCGTCGCCGCGGGCGGCCACGCCGACCTGCTGACGGTCGAGCGCGCGTACGACGACAAGCGCGGCCGGCTGCGCACCGAGATCGGCGTCGATCAGATCCGCGCGGTCGCCGAGTTCATGCACCTGACGGCGGCCGAAGGCGGCTGGCGCGTCGTCATCGTCGACGCGCTCGACGCGCTCAACCTCAACGCCGCCAATGCGCTCCTCAAGGTGCTCGAGGAGCCGCCGGCCAACGCGCTCCTCATCCTGATCGCCCACGCGCCCGGGGCGGTGCTGGCGACCATCCGCTCGCGCTGCCGGCTCTTGCGCCTGTCGCCGCTCGACGACGCGACGCTCGACGGCCTGCTGCTGCGCCTGCGCCCCGATCTCGGCGCGGCCGAGCGCCAAAGTCTGGTCGGCCTGGCGGAAGGCAGCGCCGGCCGCGCCCTCGACCTGATCGAGCGCGGCGGCCTCGAGGTCTATCGCGCGATGCTCGGGCTCCTGGGCGGTGCGCCGCGGCTCGACGTCGACGCGCTGCACCAGCTGGGCGACAAGCTGGCGCGCGCCAGCGGCCAGGCCGCCTACGAGGGCTTCACGGATCTCTACGGTTGGTGGCTCGCGCGGCTGATCCGCGCCGGCGCGCGCGGCGTGCCGATCCCCGAGATCGTGCCCGGCGAGCGCGCGGTCGGCGCGGCGCTGCTGGAGCGGGCCGGCCTTGATCGCCTGGTTGAGGTATGGGAGAACAGCACCCATCTGTTCGCCCGGGCGGAAAGCCTCAATCTCGACCGCAAGCAGGTGGTCTTGAACGCTTTTTTGGCGCTGGACCGCGACGCGCGGCGATAATCCCGAGCCGCGCGTTGACCCGAACGAGCAGTTGACCACGAGCCCAGCCATGTCCGCGCGTCGCTACTTCGTCACCACGCCGATCTACTACGTGAACGACTCGCCGCATATCGGCCACGCGTACACGACGCTGGTGGCCGACGTGCTGGCGCGCTTCATGCGGCTCGACGGCCACGACGTGCGCTTCCTGACCGGCACCGACGAGCACGGCCAGAAGGTCGAGAAGTCGGCGGCCGACGCCGGCCTCGATCCGCAGACGTTCACGGACCAGGTGTCAGCGCGCTTCCGCTCGCTCGCCGAGAAGCTGAACTGCAGCTTCGACGACTTCATCCGCACCACCGAGCCGCGCCACATCCGCTCGTGCCAGGCGCTGTGGCAGAAGCTGGTCGAGCACGGCGACATCTATCTCGGCACCTACGCGGGCTGGTACGCGGTGCGCGACGAGGCCTTCTACGCCGAGAGCGAGCTGGTCGACGGCAAGGCGCCGACCGGCGCCCAGGTCGAGTGGGTCGAGGAGCCGAGCTACTTCTTCCGGCTGTCGGCGTGGCAGGACCGGCTGCTCGCGTTCTACGAGGCCAACCCGGAATGCATCGGTCCGCGCGCGCGGCGCAACGAGATCGTGAGCTTCGTGAAGTCGGGGCTGCGCGATCTGTCGGTGTCGCGCACCAGCTTCAAGTGGGGCATCCCGGTGCCGGGCGATCCGGCGCACATCATGTACGTCTGGCTCGACGCGTTGACCAACTACATCACCGCGGTCGGCTACCCCGACGTCGACGGCGAGATGTTCAAGCGCTGGTGGCCGGCCGACGTCCACGTGGTCGGCAAGGACATCCTGCGCTTCCACTCGGTCTACTGGCACGCCTTCCTGATGGCCGCCGGGGTCGCGCCGCCCACGCGCGTGTTCGCCCACGGCTGGTGGACCATCGAGGGCGAGAAGATGTCGAAGTCGCTCGGCAACGTGATTGATCCCCTCAAGCTGGTCGACGAGTTCGGGCTCGACCCGGTGCGCTATTATCTGCTGCGCGAGGGCCCGCTGTTCGCCGACGGCAATTTCGCGCGCGCCCAGCTGATCAAGCGCGTCAACACCGATCTCGCCAACGACCTCGGCAACCTGGCGCAGCGCGTGCTCAGCATGGTGGCGCGCAACTGCGGCGCGGCGGTGCCGACCCCGGGGCCGCTCGGCGACGCCGACAAGACTTTGCTCGGCACCGCGCACGGGCTGCGCGAGGCGGTGCGCGCCGAGATGGCGCTGCAGTCCTACCACCGCGCGCTCGAGCTGATCTGGGCACTGGTGAGCGACGCCAACCGCTATATCGACGAACAGGCGCCGTGGACCTTGCGCAAGACCGACCCGCCGCGCATGGCGACCGTGCTCTACGCGCTCGTCGAGGTGATCCGCCATCTCGGGATCCTCGTACAACCCTTCATGCCCGCCTCGGCGGCCCGCATCCTCGACCAGCTGGCGCTGCCGGCGGACGCGCGCGGCTTCGACCGGCTGGGCCCCGCGCACGCGCTGGCGGCCGGCGCCGCGCTGCCCGCGCCGAGCCCGGTGTTCCCGCGCTACGTCGCGCCCGAGGCGGCCGCCGAGTAGGGGACGGGCGTGCTGGTCGACAGTCACTGCCATCTCGACTTCCCGGAGTTCGCGCCCGAGCTCGACGCCGTGGTGACGCGCGCCCGCGCCGCCGGCGTCGCCCGCATGGTCACGATCGGCACGCGGCTCGACCAGTTCGCGGGTGTGCGCGCGATCGCCGAGCGTTTCCCCGACGTCTATTGCAGCGTCGGCGTCCATCCGCACGACGCCGGCGGCGATTGGGGCTACGACCCGGCGACGCTGATCGACCTGGCGCGCCACGACAAGGTGGTCGGCATCGGCGAGACCGGGCTCGATTACTATTATGAGCATAGCCCGCGCGAGGCCCAGCAGCGCAGCTTCCGCGCCCACATCGCGGCGGCGCGCGAAACCGGGCTGCCCCTGATCGTGCACACCCGCGACGCCGAGGCCGATACGCTCGAGATCCTGGCCGAGGAGCGGGCGAGGGGGCCCTTCCGCGGCGTCATCCATTGCTTCTCGGGCTCGCGCGCACTCGCCGACGGCGCGGTCGAGCTCGGCCTCGCGGTGTCGCTGTCGGGCATCGTCACCTTCAAGAAGGCGGACGCGGTGCGCGCCGCCGCCGCCGCGGTGCCGCTCGACCGGCTGCTGGTCGAGACCGACGCGCCCTATCTCGCGCCGGTGCCCCATCGCGGCAAGCGCAACGAGCCGGCGTTCGTGGTCCACACCGCGGCGGCGGCGGCCGCGCTGGTCGGCCTCGAGCCGGCGGCGCTGGCCGCGCGCACCAGCGCGAACTTCTTCGCGCTGTTCAGCAAGGTGCCGGCGCCGTGAAGGTGACGGTGCTGGGCTGCGGCGGCTCGGGCGGCGTGCCGATGATCGGGCCGGAATGGGGACGCTGCGATCCGGCGCACCCCAAGAACCGACGCCGGCGGGTCTCGGTGCTGGTCGAGGACGGCGACACCAAGATCCTGATCGACACGTCGCCGGACCTGCGCGCGCAGCTGCTCGATGCCAAGGTGAAATATCTGAACGCGGTGGTGTGGACCCACCATCACGCCGATCACCTCAACGGCATCGACGATCTGCGGCCGCTCAACCGACTGATGGGCAAGCCGATCGACGTGTATGGCAGCGCCGAGACCTTGGCCTACGTCAAGCACTCGTTCGGCTACGTGCTCGAGCCCGTGCCGCCGGGCCAACCGTTCTACAAGCCGTATTTGATTCCCCACGAGATCACCGGGCCGTTCCGGATCGGCAGCATCCCGGTCATCCCGTTCGAGCAGGATCACGGCTTCGGCACCACGCTCGGCTTCCGCGTCGGCGATTTTGCCTACTCGACCGACGTCAAGCGCCTGGACGAGCGGGCGTTCGCGCTGCTCGACGGCCTCGAGCTCTGGGTGGTCGACTGCCTGCGCGACGAGCCGCACCCGACGCACTCGCACTTCGCCCAGACGATGGAGTGGATCCGGCGCGTCAAGCCGCGCCGCGCCGTGCTGACCCACATGAATCACGACGCCGACTACGCGACCTGGTCGATGCGCCTGCCGCCCGGGGTCGAGCCCGGCTATGACGGGCTCGCCATCGAGTTCGGCCAACGCTGGACCGACAGCGATCCGGGTGAGTACTACGCGCGCTACATGCGCGAGGAGCCATGATCGCCTGCATCATCGAATTCGGCGTGCGGCCCGGCATGGAGGCCGAGCACCAGCGCCTCTTGACCCAGCTGATGGCCAAGGTCGCGACGATCGACGGCTTCATCTCCAAGGAGGCGTTCCAGAGCCGCAGCGATCCGGCCAAGGTCATCACGATCTCGATGTGGCGCGACGCCGACGCGCTGGCGCGCTGGAACGCCGACCCCGACCACAAGACGGCGATGGCGGCCGGCAAGGCGATCTTCGGCCACTACCGGATCCAGATCGCCGAGATCCAGCGCGACTACGGCCATGGGCTCGGTTAGGCGAAGCTGGTCGCGGCGAGCCAGCCGCTGAGGCCGACCAGGGTCGCGATCAGGACGCCGGCGCCGTGGAGCGCCGGGCGCGGCAACGCGAGACGACCCATCAGGCGGCGGTCGCGCAGCAGCAGCAGCATGGGCACGACCACGAAGGGCAGGGCGAGGCCGAGCACGACCTGGCTCAGCACCAGGAGCCCGGCGACCGCGCCGTCGCCGGCGACCAGGGGCACGGCGAGCGCCGGCACGAGCGCGATGCTCCGGGTGATCGCGCTGCGCAGCCAGGGCGCCAGCCGCAGATCGAGAAATCCCTCGGTCACGATCTGGCCTGCCATCGTGCCGGTCGCGGTCGCGCTCTGTCCGGCGGCGAACAGGGCGAGCGCGAACACCAGCGCCGCGCCGCCGCCGACGGTCGAGCCCAGCAGCCGGTAGGCGTCCTCGATGCCGGGAGTCGCGTCGGTCGCGGCGGCGTGTGCATGGAAGGCGGTCGCGGCGACCACCAGGATCGCGGCGTTGACCAGGAACGCGAGACCGAGGGCGGCGGTCGAGTCCAGGATCAGCCAGCGCCCGGTACGCCGCCGATCGGCCGGTGCCGCCCGCGCCAGGCTCGCGCGCGCCAGCCCGGCGTGCAGGAACAGGTTGTGGGGCATCACGGTGGCACCCAGGATGCCGAGCGCGAGGTAGATCTGCTCGGGGTCGCGGACCAGCCCGGCGGTCGGCACGAAACCGCGCAGCACGGCGCCCGGGTCTGGTCGCGCCATCAGGAGCTCGGCGCCGAAGCCGACGGCGACGGCGGCGACCAGGCCGGCGACGACGAGTTCGGGGGTCCGGCCGCCCGCGCCCGGTGCGGCCAGAATCAGGACGGTGATCAGCGCCGAGACGCCGATGCCGGCGAGGATCGGCAGCCCGAGCAGCAGGTTGAGGGCGATGGCGCCGCCCAGCAGCTCGGCCAGATCGGTCGCGACCAGAGCGAG
>DATJNS010000360.1:0-4940 GCA_035507915.1 Candidatus Sulfotelmatobacter sp. | reverse complement strand
TTGCTCTCGAACATCGCGCGCTCGGGCCCGAATGCCGCAATGCAGGTCTCGATGTAGGGGCGCCAGGCCTGGGCGAGCTCCTCGGAGCTCGGCGGCAGCGCGCCGGTGTGGAACGAGAAGCCGAACATCCGCATGCCGAGGCCGCCCAGCTTGACGTGGAGGTTGGGGCAGGCGGCGAGCTCGTGGATGCGCGTGCGCCACTCGGCGAATACCGCGTCGCGCTTGCCTTCGTGGCGTCCGAGCCCGACCGCGCCGCCGACGTGGTTGAGCACGATCGGCGTGTCCGGGAACGCGCGCGCCAGATCGAGCAGGTCGGTGAGCTGGGTATGGAACATCCAGGCATCGAAGCTGAGCCCGAGCCGCGCCAGCTGGGCGAAGCCTTCGCGCACCTTCGTGTCCCGCAACAGCCCTTCGGGACGGCCGACCGAGGCACCCCACTGGGCCTGGTCGGGGTGGCTCGCCGAGATGAAGCGGATGCCTTTGAAGCGCCCGCCGCCGGCGGTGATCATGGCCTCGAGCACCGGCGCCACCCGCGCGCCCAACGCCAGGTCGGCGTGGCCGACGATGCCGGCGCAGACCTGCGTCTTGCCATAGCCGCCGCTCGCGCTCATCGCCGCGACGCCGTTGGCGAACTCGATCTCGCCGACCGGCTTCATCTCCTCCGGGCCGGCGGCGCGGTACATCGACAACCACTCGAGATAGACGGTCGCGACGACGTTGTGTCCGCTGCCGGTGTCGCGCAGCAGATCCGGCAGCAGGTAGACGCCGTTGGTCGCCGGCCGGTCGATCAAGTGGTGGTGCGGATCGACGATCGGCAGCTCGGGCTCGAGGATGGGCTCCTTGCGGCTGTCGAGCCAGTCCTGCCGAACCGCCAGATGGGTGCTGATCGTCGGTGTCGCCGCTGCCATCGGTGCCTCCCTCGTCGGGTTGGTCCCATCTTGAGCCGTCTCGGGCGCGCCGGCCAGTCATGCGCGAATCGCCGCCCGACGCAGCAGCCGAGCCGGTTCCTTCGATTGCCGGGATCGTGTAGTCAGGGGCATGAGCTACCGCCTGGACGAGGCGTTTCGCGCCGAGGTCGCGCAACGTTGCGCGGATTTCCGTCGCCTGCCCGAGATCGCGGCCGCCGCCGGGCTGCGCCGCGCCGCGGTCGCGATCACCCTGGTCGAGGCCGACGACACGCCGAAAGCGCCCGCAATTCTCGTGACGCGCCGGGTCGACACGCTGCGCGCCCACGGCGGACAGTGGGCGCTGCCGGGCGGTCGCTGCGACGCCGGCGAGACGCCGCTCGCCACCGCGCTGCGCGAGCTCGACGAGGAGCTCGGGCTCGCGCTCGACGCCGATCGGGTGCTCGGCACCCTCGACGACTTCGCGACGCGCTCCGGCTACCTGATCACGCCCGTGGTGTTGTGGGGCGGGCGCGACGTGACCCCGCGCCCGAACCCGCACGAGGTCGCCTCGGTGCACCGCATCGCGCTCGCCGAGCTGGCGCGCGCCGAGGCCATCGAGTTCTTCAACATTCCGGAGAGCGAGCGCGCCGGGGTGCGCCTCAACGTGATCGGCCACCGCATCTATGCGCCGACCGCCGCGGTGATCTATCAATTCCGGGAGCTGCTCGCCGGCCGCGACACGCGGGTCGCCGATTTCGAGCAGCCGGTGTTCGCGTGGCGCTAGGCGGAGGTTTGGGGGAGGAAAGCCATGTCGATCGCGAGCTTGCGTACCTGCGTCCAGGGCTTCACCCGGCTGGTCTGCGATGAGGCGCCGCAGGAAACGCGGCTGCTGCACGAAGGACGCGCGCTGCTCGGCGCGCTGATCGCGCGCGACGACTGGCTGCCCGACGCGTTCGCCACGCCGGACCCCGAGCGCTATCGCCAGTATCTGCTCTACTGCGATCCGCTCGAGCGCTTCAGCATCGTGAGCTTCGTGTGGGGCCCGGGCCAGCGCACGCCGATCCACGACCACACGGTGTGGGGCCTGGTCGGCGTGCTGCGCGGCGCCGAGCGCTCGGTCGCCTATCGCACGGGCACGACGGCCGGCGCGCTCGAGCAATGCGGCGACTCGCAGCTCGGGCCGGGCGACATCGAGGCGGTCTCGCCGCGCATCGGCGACATCCACGCGGTATCCAACGCGCTGACCGACCAGCCGTCGGTCAGCATCCACGTCTACGGCGCCAACATCGGGGCAGTGCATCGGCACGTGTTCGATGCGGCGACCGGCAAACCGCAGCGGTTCGTGTCGGGCTACAGCAGCGCGGTGCTGCCCAATCTGTGGGACCGCACGCTCGAAGCCTGACGTGCGCGGAAGAATCGGAGGAGTTGCGATCATGGCGACCGACTTCACCCTGCGCGGCTTCCTGGCCGAGGTCGAACGACAGGACGCGCGCGAGATCCTGCGCATCCGCGAGCGCGTCGGCCTCGACTACGACGTCACCGCGGTGGCGCTCGAGCTCGAGCAGGCCGGCCGCGCGCCGGTGCTGTGGTTCGACGACGTCGGCGGCTCGCCGTTTCCGGTGGTCACCAACGTGTTCGGAGCACGCCGGCGCTATGCGCTCGCGCTCGGCGTGCCCGAGGCGCGCCTGATCGACGAGTGGGTCGTGCGCGGCGACGCGCGCATCGCGCCGGTCGCCGCACCGAGCGGGCCGGTGCAGGACGTCGTCGTGACCGGCAAGGACGTCGACCTCGGCCGGCTGCCGATCCTCAACCACTTCGACTGCGACGGCGGGCGCTACATCACCAACGGCATCATCGTCGCGCAGGACCCCGACAGCGGGGTGCGCAACACCAGCTTCCACCGCATGCAGGTCAAGGGGAAGAACCGCCTGGGCACCAGCCTGCACAGCCGGCGCGATCTGTGGAACTACGTGCAGCGCGCCGAGGAGCGCGGCGTCGACACGCCGATCGCGGTGGTCGTCGGCGCGCACCCGACCTTCACGTTCGGCGGTCTGTGGAAGGGCCCGATCACGACCGACGAGTACGAGGTGGTCGGCGGGCTGCAGGGCGCGCCGCTCGAGACCGTGCGGGCCAGGACCGTGCCGATCGACGTGCCGGCGCACGCCGAGTTCGTGCTCGAGGGCCGCATCCTCTGCAAGGCGCGCGAGCCCGAGGGGCCGTTCGCCGAGTTCACCGGCTACGCCTCGGCGCGCTCGACCGAGCACGTCGTCGAGATCAGCGCCATCACGCACCGCAAGGACGCGGTCTGGCAGAGCATCGTCGCGGGCATTTCCGACGAGCACACCAGCCTGCTCGCGGTGCCGCAGGAGGCGCGGCTGCTGCGCACGCTGAGGACCCACATGCCCAACGTCACGGCGGTCGCCTATCCGAAATCGGGCACCTGCCGGCTGCACGCCTACATCGCGATGCGCAAACCCGCGCCCGGCCAGGCGAAGAATGCCGCGGCCGTCGCGTTGGGCGACGATCTCAGCCTCAAGCTCGTGATCGTGGTCGACGATGACGTCGACGTGCGCAGCGATTTCGACGTGCTGTGGGCGGCGGCGACGCGCATGCAGGCCGACGAGGACGTCGACGTGATCCGTCACGCCATGGGCGCGATCCTCGACCCGTCGAACCATGCCGGCGTCACCGCCAAGATGATCATCGACGCGACCCGCCCGTCGGCCGATTTCCCGGCGCGCCACACCCTGCCCAAGGATGCGATCGAACGCGCCCGCGCCTTGATCGCCCGCGCGTCGAACTGAGCAGCGCGCTATTCCGCGCCGTCTCGCGGCGGCGTCCCGCCATGAATGTAGAGCACGTCCGGCTTGTCCGCGTCGGCCGGTGACGCGCTCGGGCGCTGAGCGACCGAGGTCGTTCGGGCGCTCGCATGCGGGTGCGTGTCATCGACCGTGGTCGCCGCGACGCCAGCGCCGGCCCCCGCCGCCACCACACCCAGGACGCAGCCGCTCAAGAGGCTTCCGGCGAGCATGATCACCGCCCATCGGATCATGGATATTCGGCCCTCTTTTGGCCGATCCGATCACCGGATCGGCGTCTAGCAACGTTCGCGGTAGCCCTTTCCGGCACCGCCCGCCGCCTCATTGTTGCGACAATCTTGGGGCAATCGTTGGACACGCCCGGCTGGCGCGGCTCGATACCGCGCGGCTATCCCGCTATGCTTCTGCCACTCCCCTCTCGATGGAGCTAGAGACATGGGCTTGCGCATCGATCCGTGGTCATTCCCCGATCCCGAGACGACCGAGCAGGCGACAGGCGACGGGTCGCGCTCGATCGTGCTGGCAGGCGGCTGCTTCTGGTGCGTCGAGGCGTGCTACCGCGACCTGCAGGGCGTGCTCGCCGTGCGGCCGGGCTACGCCGGCGACGCCGAGGCGCTCGCCGATTACCGCACGGTGTGCTCCGGCATGACCAACCACGCCGAGGTCGTCGAGGTCGTGTATGACCCGACGACCTTGGCGCTCGGACAGATCCTCAAGATCTTCTTCTCGATCGCGCACGATCCGACCCAGGTGGACCGCCAAGGCAACGACGTCGGCCGTCAGTACCGCTCGGCGATCTTCACCAGCGACCCGGAACAGCGCCGTGTCGTCGAGGCCTACATGGCGCAGCTCGGGCGCGCCGGCGCGTTCGACGCCCCGATCGCCACCGAGATCGTGCCGCTCGAGCGCTTCTTCCCGGCCGAGGAGTATCACCACGACTATGCCGCGCGGAACCCGAACCAGCCCTACATCCGCGCGGTCTCCGACCCGAAGGTGAAGAAGCTGAAGGCGGTCCACGGCGCGCTGCTGAAGGCCCCGGCGCCCGCGCGCGGCTGAGCAGACGCTCAAGGCCGCCCTTGACGGGACGGCGCGTCGGCCCTATTTAACCTCACGGTTACTTAACCTAATGGTTTACCAATGACGCCCGACCCGCTCAGCGCAACCCTCGCCGCGCTCGCCGACCCGACCCGGCGCGCCATTCTGGCGCGGCTCAGCGCCGGCGAGGCCACGGTCA
>DATJNS010000359.1:0-4700 GCA_035507915.1 Candidatus Sulfotelmatobacter sp. | reverse complement strand
AGGAATT
Organism: Candidatus Sulfotelmatobacter sp.; assembly: GCA_035507915.1. Taxonomy (GTDB): domain Bacteria; phylum Pseudomonadota; class Alphaproteobacteria; order Elsterales; family Elsteraceae; genus JACQAI01. The sequence continues at coordinate 4,693 of DATJNS010000359.1, read as the reverse complement.
CGACGGTGTCGTGCAGGGAGCGCGTTGCGCCGAGGACGGCAGCTATGTAATCCCGCGCGCGGGCGAGCTGATGGCACGCCTGCGCGCCGAGCTATCGCACATGTTGGCGCCGCTGCGGATCGATCCGGCGACCGGCGCCGCCGACGCGCGCGCCGTCGAGTTCGATCGGCGGGCGAACGTGCTGCTCGACGCACTGCCGGCGCCGGCCGCCGACACCATTGCGCCGACGCTCGTCCCGGCCATCACGGCGGCGCGTCGCGACGCCGGGGACTCGCTGCATCTCCTGGTCATGGATGCGCACAAGGCGCTGAACCGCCTGCAGGCTTCCCTGGTGACGGAGACCGTCGACGGCGCGACCGTCTGCGGGATCCTCGCCTCGGATCAGCCGCTGATCGCCGCCTTCATGCGCGGACTCAACCGCACAGCGCGCCTGAAGTTTGATCATCCGGGCCTCGACACCTACGCCACGCGCAGCGGCGACCGGCTGATCATCCAGAACGATATCGGCACCACCGACGCGCACGTTCTCGTGATCAACGTCGTGGGCCAGGTCGCGACCGTCACTTACACGGACGTGCATCGGCCGCGGCTCGAATTCTTCCAGTCTCTGCTGCCGCGCACCGCCTGGAACGACGTCACCTCGCATCAGCTGGCCCATGCGCAGCACGGCGGCGAGGCGTTCTTCCTGCGCGTCGGGCGCTACGAGGCGAGCGACGCCGCCGATCTCGCTCTGTATCTGGAGCAGCTCGGTTCGCGCATCGTGTTCCTGATCGATTGGAACAAGGCGCGCAAGCAGCTCGAGCTCTTCCTCAAGCGGTCGGACGCCATCGCGCTGCTCAAATGGGCGGCCGACCAGGATCTCGGCCACCGCGCGTTCCTGTCGCTCGGCGGCAGCCAGCTGGTCATCCAGGCGATCGAAGCGGTCGCCCGCGTGCCGATCCGGTTCGGACAGAACCTGGCGGACGTGCTCGGTCGCGAGCCCGCGGGCGCCTATCTGCGGTTCGTGCTGAAGGCCGCTGCCGAGGGCCTGTTGCAGGCGCGCTCGCCTTCGCTGATCCGCGACGAGATCCGGGTCGAGCTGCTCAACCATTTTCGAACCGCCACCGATCAGCTGCTCGACTTCGTGTCCGAGCACGCCATCCTGATCTGGGACAGCGCCACCGCTCTGCGCGACGGCCTCTTGCGCGGTCCCGACGCGGCGATGCGCCGCGACGCCGAGCGCATCAAGGATTGGGAAAGCCGCGCCGACGCCATCGTCGTGGCGACGCGCGCGCTGGTGGCGCGCACCTCGGGAACCGGCGCCTTCCGCGCCATCATCGAAGCCGCCGACGATGTCGCCGACGAGCTCGAGGAGGCGGCGTTCCATCTCGGCCTGGCGGTCGCGTTTCCGAACTGGCCGGAGGCTCTCCTGAAGCCGCTGCAGAGACTGTCGCAGCTGCTGGTGGAATGCACCCAGGAGTTCGTGCGCGGTGTCGAGGCGGCGCGTCACGTCCATCGCGGCGGCGCGCGCCGCGACATGGACGACTTCCTGGCCGCGGTCGACCGGATCATCTCGATCGAGCACGCGACCGACGCCGCCGAGCGCCGTCTCACCGCCAGCCTGGTGAGCGACAGCCGGGACTTCCGAGAGCTCTACCTGCTGGCCGAGATCGGCCGCGATTTCGAGCACGCCGCAGACCGCTTCATGCACGCCGCGCTGCTGCTCCGCGACCACATCCTGTCCGACGTGATGAACGCGTGACGACCGCCGGGAGACCGATCGTGGCCCAGCCGATCTACGCCATCATCCCGGGACCGGTGCCCGCCGGCGCGACACCGGAGACGGTGGGCGCCAAGGCCTACAATCTGATGCGGCTGGCGGCGCTCGGCCTGAGCGTGCCGCCGGGCTTCGTGATCGCCACCGACCTGTGCGCGGCCTGGCTGCAGGATCCCGCCGGCGCGATGGCCCGGCTGCGCACGCTGGTCACGCCCGCATTGCGCCAGCTCGAGGCTGCGACCGGCCTCGGTTTCGGCGACGAACGCCGGCCGCTGCTGGTCGCCGTGCGCTCGGGCGCGGCATCCTCGATGCCCGGCATGCTCGAGACCGTGCTGAATGTCGGCCTGTGCGACCAGACCCTCCGCGGCCTCCTGCGCCTGACCGGCAATCCGCGCCTGGCGTGGGATTCCTATCGGCGCTTGATCGCGGGCTACGCCGAAACCGTGCTGGGGCGGACCGCCGCGCCCTTCGACGCCGTGACGCGCGGCGCGCTTGCCGATCAGAACGTCGCCTCGGAGCGCGCGCTCGACACGGGCGCGTTGCGCGCGATCGCCCGCGAGCACCGCAAGCTGATCGAGCGCGACGGCGGTCCCGGCTTCCCCGACGATCCGATGGACCAGCTGATCGGCGCGATCGAGGCCGTGCTGAGGTCGTGGAACAGCGCCCGCGCGGTCGAATATCGGCGCATGAACCGCCTCGACCACCTGGCGGGCACGGCGGTCACCGTGCAGGCGATGGTGTTCGGCAATGCCGGCGCGACCTCCGGATCGGGCGTCGGGTTCACGCGCGATCCCGCGAGCGGCGACCACGCGATCTATGTCGACTTCCTGCCCAACGCCCAGGGCGAGGACGTGGTCGCCGGCCGGCACAAGGTGCTTGATTACGGCGCCGCACGACAGCTCATGCCGGCGGTGTTCGGCGAGCTGCAGAGCCTCTGTCCGCGGCTCGAGGCCGAGTTCGGCGACGTCCAGGACTTCGAGTTCACCGTCCAGGACGCCAAACTCTATCTGCTGCAGACCCGCCGCGCGAAGCGCAGCGCTTGGGCAGCGTTGCGCATCGCCGTGGACCTGGTGGCCGAGCAGCTGACGACCCCGGAACAGGCGCTCGCCGCACTCGCGGGCTACGATCTTGCCGCGATCGAGCGCCTGTCGGTGCGCGCGGTCGACGGCCAGACGCCGCTCGCGAGCGCGGTGGCGGCGAATGTCGGCGTCGCGATCGGCGCGCTCGCCTTCGATCCGGAAAGCGCGCGCGCCATGGCCGAGCGCGGCGAGCCCGCGATCCTCGCGCGTCCGGACATCGATACGGCCGACCTTCCCGGCATCGCGGCCTCGGTCGGGGTCGTGACCGCGCGCGGCGGCCGGACGTCGCACGGTGCCGTGGTCGCCCGGCAGCTCGACAAGGTGTGCCTGGTCGGCTGCGACGCCCTCGCGATCGACGCTACCGGACGCGCATGCCGAATCGGCGACGCACATTTGCGTCAAGGCGACGTGGTCTCGCTCGACGGCAATAGCGGCGCCATCTATCGCGGCGCCGTGACGGTGGTGCGCGAGCGACCGGTGCGGGAGCTCGAGATCATCGCGGGTTGGCGCGCCGGAGCCGCCAACCCGGCGCGTCGATCGGCCTAGCCGGTGTCCGATCGTTGACGGCTAGGGTCCGGAAATCTGTCACCTCGCCTCCGTCGTGCCGTGAGGCGCGCGGTCACTTATGATACCGTCAGCGCCCGCCGATGCGGCCGCCGCTCGACCGCCGCGCAGCGCCGCCTATCTTGCCGGTGTTCTTCGCCTGACCCGCGATGCGGCCATCCGCAGATTTCGCGGCCGCGGGCGGCCGGGCGACCGCCGGCGTCGCAGAAGCCCAGAGAAATGCGGCTAGCGCGACGCCCGCGCCCATCGACATCCGCCATCGTCGTGATCGCATCGCATCCTCCGAACTCATGACTCAATCATCCGCATCGCCCTGTCGATGCACGAGCAAGGACTCGTCGATTCGCTCGAGACGACGCGGACTTTCCGGCTGCGCCTCGGGACGACCGGGCTGCCAGGGCTCCGGATCCGGATCGTTGCCCAGGAAGATCATCTGCAGCGCCGGCACGACGAGGAGCAGGAGGACGGGACCGAGCAGCATGCCGCCGACGATGACCGTCGCAAGCGGGCGCTGCACCTGGCTGCCGATGCCGTGGGAGACCGCCGCCGGAAATAGGCCGATACAGGCCGACCACGCGGTCATCAACATCGGCCGCATGCGCTGCTCGGCGGCATGCTGCATGGCGGCGACGCCCCTCAAACCGGAGAGCCGAACCTGGTTGTAGTAGGTGATGATCAGGATGCCGTTCATCACCGAGACGCCGAACAGCGAGACGAAACCGATCGCCGCCGAGATGCTGAAGTCGAGGTCGGTGAGGTAGAGCGCCAGCACGCCCCCCGCGATCGCGAACGGGATGCCGGCGAGCGCCAACAAGCTGTCGCGCCAGGAGTTGAACAGGCCATAGAGCAGCACCATGATGAGCGCGAGGCTGATCGGCACGATCACCTCGAGGCGCTTCTGTGCTTGCTGCAGCTCCTCGAACTCGCCAGCCCAGACGATACGGTAGCCGACCGGCAGCTTGACGTTCTTGGCGATGCGCGCCTGCGCCTCGGCGACCGCGCCGCCGAGATCGCGACCGCGCACCGAGAACTTTACCGGGATGAAGCGCTCGTTGGACTCGTGGAAGATGTACGACGCGCCGGTGTCGAGCGAGATGGTGGCGAGCTCGCTCAGCGGGATGTAGGCGGTCGCGCCGCTCGCCGTCGTGTAGCCGACCGGGATGTTGCGGATCTTGTCGATGCTGTCGCGATATTTCGGCGCGAAGCGGACGTTCAGATTGAACTGGCGATCCCCTTCGAGGACGGTGGTCGCCGACACGCCGGCGGTCGCGGCCTGGATGACCGTGTTGATGTC
>DATJNS010000358.1:0-50510 GCA_035507915.1 Candidatus Sulfotelmatobacter sp. | reverse complement strand
TCCTGCGCAAAGCCCGCGCTCGAGACTTCGACACCGTCACCACAGCGATCGGCCAGCTGCTCGACAGCTTCAGCCCCGCCGAATGCGCCAACTACTTCAAAAACTCAGGCTATGCCCACGCCTAAACGCATCCCGCTCTAGAAGCCGCCGCGCCCGCTGAGGCCGCCCAGCGTGTGCCAAAAGCCGCCGAGCCGCTTGAAGGTCGCGGTCGCGGAGTCGAGATCCTTGGCCGACGAGATTTCGTTGAAAGCCTGTACCTGCCCATCGAACATCTCGTTGAGCCGGTCGTAGAGCTTGAGCCCCTTGTCGGACAGGAAGACGCGGCTCGAGCGTCGGTCGTGAACCGAGCGCTCCTGGACGAGGTAGCCGGTCTCGACCAGCTTGCGGACGTTGTAGGACACGTTCGAGCCGAGGTAGTAGCCGCGGGTCAGCAGTTCGCCGACCGTCAGGTTGTCCCGGCCGATGTGGAACAGGATCAGGCTCTGGACGTTGTTGATGTCCTCGACTTTCAGGCGGTCGAGTTCGACCTCGATCAGCTCGAGGAATTGGCGGTGCAGCCGCTCGAGCAGCCGGACCGTGCCGAGATAAAGGTCCTTCATCTCGTCCGGGGCGTTTCGCCGGGCGCTGATCGGCTTGGCGGTCTGGGCGATTTGGTGGCTAGAACGCATTCGATAGTCTCCAGTTGGCTTTCGGTTGACGTCTCAGTGCAGTGCCCCGCCACGAAGCGTCACGTATTGATAACGAAACGATGCAAAAAAGTTCCCATTCGTTTGACCTAAAGAATCGCCGAGAGAACGAGATGCGCGTGACCTCGGCATGCGACCTTGCAGATGTGCCGTCTTGAGCGACGGCCCTCGCTTATTTGGCAGTTGTTTGTCGCGTGCTGAGAACATCTCGGCGCAGGCCTGGGGTTCGCGCGTTCCGTGTAGATCGTCTCACGTAGAAGTAACTATTTTTTAACCAAAGTTTTCTCATTTTGCACGGTCCGTCCGTGCCGGTCAATTCAACAATCGTTAATGCGACAATGGTCGCCCGGCGGGTTTAACGCACGGCGGTCCGAGAGGTGCCCGGCGCGGTCGGCGCGAGCCCGGCGGCCGGTCAGCGGTCGGTCGGCGGCCTGCCGGTCGCGGGGCCGGCCGCCGGCGCGACGCTGTCCATCAGTCCGCGCAGCGCCGCCTCGATGTTCTCGAGCGCCTCGTCGAGCTTGACGACCAGGGCGCGGTCCTCCTCACGCTCCAGGCGGGAGGACAGCAGATGGACGAACAGCCGCATGGCCTGGACCGGCTGGCGCAGATCGTGGACGGCACGCCGCACCCGCGGCACGATGTCGGCGTCGCCGGCGGGCGGCGCGTCGGGGCCGGCGGCGCGTTCGTTCGCGGTGCGGGCGGGGCGCTTGGCAACCATCCTGGCGGTCTCGGTCGCGGATGGCCGAGGATAGCCCGGCAAGGCATGATTGCAATGCACGCCGCCCCGCCGGCGTCGGATCGACGCGCTAGACTGAGGGCGCCATGGCCACGCTCGAGCAGCCCCTGACCGGCTCGCAGGCCGCGACGGCCGCGCCCGCGGCGGCGCGCGGCGGGCGCGACCGTCGCATCGACTTCTTCCGCGGCCTCGCCCTCCTGATCATCTTCATCGACCACATCCCGGAGAACGTGTTCGCGCTGATCACCCTGCGGAACTTCGGTTTCTCCGACGCCGCCGAGATCTTCATTTTCCTGTCGGGCTACTCGGCCGGCTACGTGTTCGGGTTGCGCGAGCGCCGCCAGGGCTTCGTCTATGCCACGGTGGAGCTGCTGCGCCGCGTCTGGACGCTCTACGTCGTCCACATCTTCGTGTTCGTGCTGTTCATCGCCGAGGTGTCCTTCGCGGCGGCGCACTTCCGCAGCAACCCGCTCTACCTCGAGGAAATGCGGATGACGAACTTCCTCGAGGAGCCGCACATCGCGGTGATCGAGGCCCTGATGCTGCGGTTCCAGCCGACCTTCCTCGACATCCTGCCGCTCTACATCACGCTCCTGCTCGGGCTGGCGCCGCTGATGGCGCTGTTCCGGCGCGCGTCGTGGGCCTGCGTGGTCGGCTCGGGCCTGCTGTGGCTCGGCGTCCAGGTCTTCGATTGGCATCTCACCGCCTATCCCGACGGGCGCGCCTGGACCTTCAATCCGCTGGCCTGGCAGTTCCTGTTCGTGATCGGCGCGTTCGCCGGCCGCATCGTGGTCAACGGCGGGTCGCCGGTGCCGACCGCGCGCTGGCTGATCGCGCCGGTCGTCCTCTATCTGGCGTTTGCCTTCGTGATCGGCCTGTCGTGGACGGTTTCCGGGATCTACCCGAGCTTCCCCGGGTTCCTGTCGAACACGCTGTGGCCGATCGACAAACCCGACCTGTCGCCCTGGCGGCTGGCCCACTTCCTGGCGCTCGCCTATCTCGTCGCCGTGCTCACGCGCGGACGCGAGCGCTGGTTCGCCGGCCGCTTGGCGCGTCCGATCGTGCGTTGCGGCGAGCACAGCCTGGCCGTGTTCTGCACCGGCATTTTTCTCTCGCTGCTCGGCCATCTGGCCGCCGATACGTTCAACTACTCGCTCGCCATGCAGCTGGTGATCAACGCGGCCGGATGCGCCATCATGATCGGGCTCGCATGGTTGCTCGATTGGTACAAGAAGCAGGCGCGCGGGCCGTCGAGCGGACGACCGAGCGGATCATCCGGAGGAACGATGGAGCAGGGGGTCGCATGAATCGCTGGCATCGCCTGGCGGCGGCGCTCGCGGTGCTCGCCCCGCTCGCCGCCGCGGCCGCGGAGCCGACCTGCGCCGTGCCGCCCAGCCTGCTCGAGACCGCCGCGACGCTTCCCGAATGGTCGGTCGCCGCGCTCGATCGCGCGAGCCCGCTGCGCGTCGTCGCGCTCGGCTCGGGCACCACCAAGGGCCTCGGGGCCAGCACGCCGGCCGCGAGCTTTCCGGCGCGGCTCGAGGTCGCGTTGCGCGCGCGCGTCGGCGCGCGCGTCACGGTGCTCAACCAGGGCGTCCAGCGCGAGACCGCGAACGACATGATGGCGCGGCTCGATCGTGACGTGCTCGCCCACAAGCCGCATCTGGTGATCTGGGAGACCGGCACCGTCGACGCCGTGCGCGGCGTGCCGCTCGACGATTTCGGCGCGCTGCTGGAGGCCGGCGTCGCGCACATCCGCGAGGCCGGCGCCGATGTCCTGCTGGTCAACCCCCAGTACGCGCGCGCCATGCCTCGCGTGGTCAATCTGCTGCCGTTCGTCGAGGCCATGCGCACGTTCTCGGCGAGCCAGGACGTGATGCTGTTCGACCGTTTCGAGGTGATGCGCTATTGGGTCGACAACGACGTCTTTCATCTCGACGAGAGCGTCGCCCCGCGCCTCGTCGGCGCCGAGATCGACGCGGTCTACGACTGCATCGGCCAGTTGATCGCCCGCATGATCATCGACGCGACACCCGACGCCGCGCTCGCCGCGAAGTGACGCGCCCGAGGCGCGCTCGTTTAGGTCGCCCGGCAGCTGATGCCGCCGTCGACCGGCAGACACACGCCGGTGACGTAGCGCGCGTCGTCGGAGGCGAGGAACAGCGCGGCCTGCGCGACGTCCCAGCCGGTGCCCATGAAGCCCATCGGGCACATGGCGTTGCGCGCCGCCACCATCGCGGCGTCGTCCTGATACTGGCCGACGACCTGCTGATGGATCATCGGCGTGTCCATCAGGCCCGGCATGACGACGTTGGCCCGGATGCCGTGCGCGGCATACTGGAGCGCCACGCCGACGGTGAACTGGTTCACCGCCGCCTTCGACGCGTAGTAGGAGCTGTAGGGCAGCCCGGTGTAGCGCACCGCGGCGATCGACGAGATGTTGACGATCGCTCCGGCGCGCTGCTTCAGCATGACGGGCAGCGTGTGCTTGCAGGTCAGGAAGACGCCGGTCAGGTTGGTGTCCAGCACGCGCCGCCAGCTCGCCTCGCTCTCCTCGATCGGGCCGCCCATCGCCGTGATGCCGACATTGTTGTGCAGCACGTCGATGCGGCCGTGGCGCTCGAGCGTGCGCGCGACGACGCGCTCGACGTCGTCGCTTCGGGTAACGTCGGCGGCGAAAGCCAGGCCGGCGTGGCCCTCGCCCTCGATGATCGCGACCGTCTCGCGCGCCGCGGCCTCGTTGCGGTCGACGGCGACCACCCGGGCGCCTTCGCGCGCGAACAGCACGGCGGTCGCCTTGCCGTTGCCCCAGCCCGGCCCGACCGAGCCGGCGCCGAACACCAGCGCGACCTTGTCCTTGAGGCGCTCGCCCATCGCGCGGCGCTCAGACCGGACGGTCGCCCGGCTTGACCTGGAGCGCGCGATTGTCGGCGGCGGGCAGCATGCGCGCGGGATCGCGCGTCACCACCACGTCGATCACGGTCGGCCGATCGCGTTCCGTGATTCCGATCGCCACCGCCTCGTCGAGCGCGGCGGGATCCTCGACCCGGATGCCGCGGCAGCCGAACGCGCGCGCCACCTCGGCGTAGTTGGTCTCGACCAGGTCGCTCGACTGGTAGTTGCCCTTGCCATACATCGCGTGCTGCAGCGCCTTGACGTAGCCCGACGCCGCGTTGTTGACGACCATCAGGGTGAAGTTCGCGCCGGTGCGGCGCGCCGTCTCGATCTCGCCGATCACCATGTTGAGGCCGCCGTCGCCGGTCAGTCCGACGACCGGCGCCGACGGCCGGGCGAGCTGCGCGCCCAGCGCGCCCGGCAGGCCGTAGCCGATCGAGGCGAGACCGCGGTCGGCGATGAAGCCGCGCCCGGGGGCCTTGGTGTCGAAGAACAGCCCGGCCCAGTGCGCCGCGAAGCCGCCGTCGGCGACCAGGATGCCGTCGGCCGGCAGCCGGCGGTTGAGCGCGTCGATCAGGCGCGCCATGTCGATCGGCCGCTCGTCGGAGCGGTAGCGCGGCATCGCCTCGGCGAGCCACGCCTTCCGGCGCTCGTCGACCTCGCGCAGATAATCGGGCCGCTGGGGCCGCTGGCCGACCAGCGTGGCGCCGAGCGCCGTCGCGAGGTCGAACAGGCTCGCTTGCGCATCGCCCCACAGCGCGACGTCGGCGCGCGTCGTGCGCCCGAACTCCTCCGGCGCGATGTCGAGGTGGATCAGCTTCACGGCCGGCGAGGGGAGCGTGTAGCGCTTGGTCGCGATCTCGCCCAGCTTGCAGCCGATCACGAGCAGACAGTCGGCGCGCTCCATCAGCTCGTTGGCGAACCGGCTGTAGCGGCCGAACAGCCCGACCGCGAGCGGATGCGTGCAGGCGATCGCGCCCTTGCCGCTCAAGGTGTGGGCGACCGGAATCGAGAGGTGCTCGGCGAACTGGGTGAGCGCGGTCGCCGCGTCCGACAGATGGACGCCGCCGCCGGCGAGGATGAGCGGGCGCTTGGCGTCGGCCAGCAGGGTCGCGGCGCGCTGCAGGTCGTCGGCGGCGGGGCGCGCACGCCGCGCCGGGTAGGTCAAGGTCGCCGGATCGACCCAGAACGCATCGGCGCCGAACTCGAGCTGGGCATGGCAGACGTCTTCCGGCACGTCGAGCACGACCGGTCCGGCGCGCCCCGAGGTCGCCACCGCGAACGCCCGGCGCACCAGCTCGGGGATGCGCTCGGCCATCTCGATGCGGATCACCTCCTTCACGGCGGGGCGCAGGATGTCGAGTTGGCGGCTCTCCTGGGTCATGTTCTTCCAGGAATGCAGCCGGTGCGAGTCGCCCGTGAGGGCGATCACGGGAACGCCGGCGTTCAGCGATTCGACCAGCGCGGTCACCAGGTTGGTGGCGCCCGGGCCGAGCGTGCCGTCGCACACGCCGGGACGGTTGGTGGTCCGCGCGTAGGCATCCGCCGCAAAGGCGCCGCAGCGCTCGTCGTTGATCAGATGGTGGCGCAGGCCGAGGGCGCGCACCGCTTCGTAGAACGGCAGCAGCTGGAAGCCGCCCATGCCGAACATGGGGCCGACCTCGTGCAGCCGGAGCATCTCGGCGAGGGCCCGTCCGCCCGTCATGCGGCCGCTCGGCCGGTTGCTCGCGGCTGGCGTCGTCATCGATGGGTCTCCTTGTCCAAGAACAGCGCGACGAACTGCCGGGTCGTCATGCCGGGCCGCGCGCCGGCTTGCGCGGCGACCGTGTTGACGTGGCTGATCACGCCGTCGTGATAGAGCGACTTGGCGTCGCCGATGCGCGCGCTCGCGGCCGACACGGTGGCCGCGGCGACGCCGCGCGCGGCGAGCACCGGCAGGCGCGACGTGCCGGCGCCGTCGGGGCCGCCGCCGGCGTCGCTGAACAGCGCCGCGCGCGGGCTCGCCTTGAGCGCGGTCTCCGGCTTGCCGCCCAGCAGCGCGCCGTGCGAGCCGGTGACCAGGATCGTGCCGTCGTCCTCGGGCTTTGCCAGCGACGCCGAGTCGATGCCCCACACGGCCGGCGGTCCGCGATCGAGCAGGCTGCGCGTCTCGTCGAGGCTCGGCACGTCGAGGGTTTGCGCGCGCGCCGCGCGGAGCCGCGCGGCCGCGACGCGGCAGCTCTGCCCGGGTGCGACCCCGAGCGCCTCGGCCGGCGCGTTGACGTGGCTGATGCGCCCGCGCGCCAGCATGTCGGCGCCGTCGCCGATGTGCGCGCTGTCGTGCGCGACGGTCGCCGCCGGCATGCCGAACCCGGCGAGATAGGCGAGGCCGGAGATCCCGGCGGCGTCGCGGCCGACCGACGCGTCGTTGAGGATGACGGCGCGCCCGCCCGAGCGCGCCGCCAGATAGGCGGCGTAGATCGCGCCGTGCGACGCCGCGACGATCACCTTGCCGCGCGGCGCGTCGAGCCGCGTGATGCTGTCGGTCACCAGGATGTCGGTCGGATCGGTCACGTTGGCGCCTCCGCGCTCGGGACGCTCAACCGGGCGGCGCCCAGAACGGATCGTTGCGCGAGATCGCCTTCAGGCGCTCGAGGAACGCCGGCGCGCTCGACGGCGCCGACGATACGTATCGGCCGCTCAGCCGGTCGCGATGCCGCGGCGTGCTCATCACCGCCATGGCGTCGGCCAGCGACAGCAGCCCCGCCGCCGCTTCTTGACGGAACCCCGACCAGTGCCGTGCATGCTCTTCCGACCGGAAGAGATTCATGCGGCTTCACGAGAACGGCAGATCGGTGCGCCACGCGCGAAACGGCACGTCGACGTAGAACCAGATGCCGCGCGGCTCCGCGCCCTCGATCGCGCCGTCGCGCACGGCCACGCGCAGCGGCTCGCCGCAGTCCAGGCACGGCGCGTCCACGACCACCGTCTTGCCGGGGAACATCCAGGTCATCGCCAGTGACTCGAGGCCGCATTGTGCGAACCATCTCTGTTGGCCGTCGACGCTGATCCGGTACTGGGTCGGCAGGTTGTTGAACGGTGCGAACGACGCGATCAGGTCGGTGCTCGGAAACAGCCAGTTCGGCAGGCCGGCTTCCATCAGCGCGTGCAGGCGCCGCCGGCCTTCGTCGGGCGACACGCCGAAATGGCGGGCGATCGCAGTGAAGTGCGGCGCCGTGCCGTCGGCGACGAAGGCGCGCAGGATGAAGTCGTACGTCCGATCGAGCTCGGTCGGCTCCGGCATCCGATCCTCCCACGCGGGCTGCGCGGGCGGCCCGCGCCGACGCCATGCTAGCGCGTCCGCGCGCCGGCGAGCAAATCTGCGCTATGCTCGGTCTCGGGGAAACTCGTCTCGGGCATGAGGGGGCGACCATGGCAGACGCACGCGCGATCCGCAGGCTCATCCAGTATCGCGCCTGGGCCGACAAGCTGACCTTCGACGCGGTCGCGGCCCTGCCGCCCGGCGAGGCGACCAAGGAGCGCCGGACGCTGTTCAAGACCATCCTCGGCACCTTGAACCACAATTATCTGATCGACCGGGTGTGGCAGGCCCACCTCGAGGGGCGCGATCACGGCTTCTCGGCGCGCAATCTGCTGCTGCACAGCGACCTGGCCGAGCTGTGGGAGGTCCAGCAGGCGGCGCACCGCTGGTATGCCGATTACGCCGCGGCGCAATCCGACGCCGCGCTCGATCAGGTCGTGAACTTCAGGTTCATCTCGGGCGTCGCGGGCGCCATGACGCGCGCCGACATCCTGACCCACGTGGTCAATCACGGCAGCTACCACCGCGGCTGGGTCGCCGAGATGTTCTTCGACGTGCCGGCCAAGAACCCGAGCACCGACATCCCCGACTTCGTCGCGGCCACCGGGCCGCGCTAGCCGGCCGCGCGGCCGTCGGCCCGGTTGGACAGGCCGGACGCGTCGGCTATATAGCGTCCGAGGGAGGATGCTCATGAGCCAGGCGCTCAGCTATGCGCACGGCGCGTCCGACGTGGCGTTGCTCGGCGAGACCATCGGGGCGCATTTCGACCGCGCGGTGGCGCGCTGGGGTGATCGCCCGGGCCTGATCGTCCGTCAGCAGGGTGTGCGCTGGAGCTATCGCGAGCTGGGCGCGCAGGTCGACGCGTTCGCCGCCGGGCTCGTCGCGCTGGGGCTCGAGCCGGGCGACCGCGTCGGCATCTGGTCGCCCAACAACGCCGAATGGGTGGTCACGCAGTTCGCCACCGCGAAGGCCGGGCTGATCCTGGTCAACATCAACCCGGCCTACCGGCTCGCCGAGCTCGAGTACGCGCTCAACAAGGTGGGCTGCCGCGCGCTGATCACCGCGACCCGGTTCAAGACGAGCGACTATGTCGGCATGATCAACACGCTGGCGCCCGAGCTCGCCGCGGCGCCGCCCGGCAAGCTCAAGGCCGCCAAGCTGCCGGCGCTCGAATTCGTGATCCAGATCGGCGCGGCGCCGGCCCCCGGCACGATCGCGTTCGACGCGGTGCCCGGGCGCGCGACGCCGGCGCACCGCGCCCGGCTGGCGGCGCTCGCGCCGACCCTGCAGTTCGACCAGCCGATCAACATCCAGTTCACCTCGGGCACCACCGGCCTGCCCAAAGGCGCCACGCTCACCCACCACAACATCCTCAACAACGGCTTCTTCCTGGGCGAGGCGTTCGGCTACACCGACCAGGACAAGGTGTGCATCCCGGTGCCGCTCTATCACTGCTTCGGCATGGTGATCGGCAATCTCGCCTGCGTGACGCATGGCGCCGCGATGGTGCTGCCGGGCGAAGGCTTCGATCCGCTCGCCACCCTGCAGACGGTCGCCGAGGAGCGCTGCACGTCGCTCTACGGCGTGCCGACCATGTTCATCGCCGAGCTCGATCATCCGGAGTTCGCGCGCTTCGATCTCAAGAGCCTGCGCACCGGCATGATGGCGGGCTCGCCGTGCCCGATCGAGGTCATGCGCCGCTGCATCGCCGACATGAATCTCCGCGAGATGACGATCGGCTACGGCATGACGGAAACCAGCCCGGTCAGCACCCAGACCGCGCTCGACGACCCGCTCGAGCGTCGGGTCTCCACGGTCGGGCGCGCGCATCCGCACGTCGAGATCAAGATCGTCGACGCCGAGGGCCGCATCGTGCCGCGCGGCACGCCGGGCGAATTCTGCACGCGCGGCTATTCCGTGATGCTCGGCTACTGGGACGACCCCGAGCGTACCGCGCAGGCGGTCGACGCGGCCGGCTGGATGCACACCGGCGACCTCGCGACCATGGACGCGGACGGCTACTGCAACATCGTCGGGCGCATCAAGGACATGGTGATCCGCGGCGGCGAGAACGTGTTCCCGCGCGAGGTCGAGGAGTTCCTCTACCGCCATCCCCAGATCCAGGACGTCCAGGTGTTCGGCGTGCCCGACGAGCGGTTCGGCGAGGAGCTGTGCGCCTGGATCCGGCTGCGTCCGGGCGAGAGCCTGACCGCCGACGAGGTGCGCGCGTTCTGCCACGACCAGATCGCGCACTTCAAGGTGCCGCGTCACATCCGCTTCGTCGACGAGTTCCCCATGACGGTGACCGGCAAGGTCCAGAAGTTCATCATGCGCGAGCGCATGATCGAGGAGCTCGGCGTCAAGCAGGCCGCCACCGCGTAACGGGCGCGCCGCGCGCCGCGGCTGCCGTCAGCCGGCGGTGGTGCGGCTTCGACGGCGCGCCGGCGGGCGGACGGCCGTGACCTTCACCGGCTTGGTGCAATGCCGGATGATCTGGAGCTCGTCGCCGACCCGCTTGCCGCGCTCGTCCTCGATCCAGATGTCGCGCGGCTTCTGGCTGAGCGCGCCGCAGGCGAAATCCATCGCCGCGGCCTGCTCCGCGTAGGCGGTCTTGCTGCTCAGCACGGTGTCCCGCCCGTGGAGCTGCCATTTCACGAAATAGGGCATCGTGGCCTCCTGATCGGCGCGGGCTCAGGCGGCGCGGCGCAGCGTCCGGCGCATCTGGCCGAACGACATCAGGCTGCCGCGCTCCTCGTCCCACAGCGCCAGGCGCACACACTTCAGGCTCTCCCACAGGCCGAGCCGCCGGACGCGGTGCAGCTCGGGGTTCTGCTCGAAGCATTCGCGCAGGCGGTAGTTCGGGATGCGGCTCGACAAATGGTGGATGTGGTGGAAGCCGATCGAGCCGGTCAGCCAGTGCAGGAACTTCGGCAGGTCGTAGAACGAGCTGCCCTCGAGCGCCGCGGCGTGGAAATCCCAGTTCGCGTCGCCGGCCCAATAGGTGTCCTCGAACTGATGCTGGATGTAGAACAGCCAGACCCCGATCGCCGCCGCGATCACGACGATCGCCAGATAGCCGAGCAGCGCCGGCCACAGGCCGACGAGGAGGGCCGCCGCCACGGTCTTGCCGGCGATCGCGGCGTTGGTGCCGAGCACGCTGATCCATTCCTGCCGGTCGCGCAGCGGATGACCGCGCGGAATCCGGTGGCGGATCAGGAATTGGAACGCCGGGCCGACGCCGAACAGCACGAACGGGTTGCGGTAGACCCGATAGAGGAAGCGCCGCCATACCCCGCACGAGAGATATTCGCGCACCGTCAGGGTGGTGATGTCGCCGGTACCGCGCCGGTCGAGGTTGCCCGAGGTCGCGTGATGCATGGCGTGGGCTTTGCGCCATGATGCGTACGGCGTCAGCGTGAAGATGCCGAGCACCCGGCCCAGCCGGTCGTTGGCGCGCGGCGAGCGGAAGAACGAGCCGTGGCCGCAATCGTGCTGGATCGCGAACAGCCTGACCAGGAACGCCGCCGCCGGCACCGCGAGCCCGAGCGCGGCCCACACGTCCTCGTTGAGGCCGTAGAGCATGAGCCCGGCGAGCGCCAGGAAGGGTCCGCCCGTGTTGAGGAGCTGTACCAGGCCGCGCACGGCGTCCGGCCGCGCATAGGGCGCGACGATGTCGCGCCACGGACGACCGGCGCGGACGACAGGGGGTGCGGAACCGACCAACACGCCATCCCTTCCCGGTCGCGGCAGATCGCTGGCGAAGGGATAGGGATCGCGGGCGCTCCGGTCAAGCGGCGCGAGCGCGCGCCAGCGTGGCGTAGCGCCGCGCGCCGACGCCGGCATGCTCGATCGGCCCGGCCGGTTGGGCTATTCCTGGTGCCAACAATCGACGGAGGGGCAGGGAACGCATGGCACAGACCATTATCGTGAACGCGGGCGCGCGGCTCGACCGGCTGCCGATCTCGGCGTTCCACCGCCGCATCTTCGGGTTGGTCGGCGCCGGCATGTTCTTCGACGGCTACGACCTCTATGTCGGCGCCACCGTGCTGGGCTCGACCGTCCAGAGCGGCTTCTCGACCCTGGCGCAGAACGCCCAGTTCATCTCGCTGACCTTCCTCGGCATGACGATCGGCGCCCTGGTCGCGGGATTCCTCGGCGACCGCTTCGGCCGGCGTTTCACCTACCAGTTCAACCTGATGATCTTCGGTCTCGCCTCGCTGGCCGCCGCCTTCGCGCCCGACATGGGCGTGCTCAACGCGCTGCGCTTCGTGATGGGGCTCGGGCTCGGCGCCGAGATCGTGGTCGGCTACTCGACCGTGACCGAGTTCGTGCCGCCGCGCACGCGCGGGCGCTGGCTCGCCTTCATGGCCTTGATCGTGGTGTCGGGCCTGCCGGCGACCGCGCTGATCGGCACCGCGACCATCCCGACGTTCGGCTGGCGTCCGATGTTCGTGCTCGCCGGCGTCGGCGCGCTGATCGTCTGGTATCTGCGCAAGAACCTGCCCGAGTCGCCGCGCTGGCTCGAGGCCCAGGGCCGCAACGACGCCGCCGAGGCGCTGCTCCAGGCGATCGAGGCCGAGGCCGCCAAGGCGCTGCCCGCGGGCGGGTCGCTGCCGCCGCCCGCGCCCGCCGCCGCGGCGCCCTCGATCCGGCCCCTCGGCGCGCTGTTTCGGCCGCCGCTGCTGGCGAGCCTGGTGGTCGGCTCGATCGTCCTGATCGTGGTCAATACCCTGATCTTCGGTTTCGTCGTGTGGCTGCCGACCTTCTTCGTCAAGCAGGGCCTCAGCGTCACCCAGTCGTTCGCTTACACGCTCGTGATCGTGCTGGGGTCGCCGCTCGGCTGCGCGATCGGCGCGTTCGCGTGCGACGCGCTCGGCCGCCGCCGCACCATCATCGCGGCGTCGGCGGCGACCATCGTGCTGGGCGCGGCCTATCCGTTCGTCAGCACCGAGCCGGGGCTGCTGCTCGGCGTCGGCTTCTGCCTGATCGTCGCGATCTACGTCCAGGTCGCGGTGCTGTTCGGGGTCTACACGCCCGAGCTGTTCCCGACCGAGCTCAGGCTGCGCGGCAACGGCATCTGCAACACTCTGGGACGCGCCGCGACGATCGTGTCGCCGTTCGCGGTGGTCGCGCTGTTCGGGCATTACGGCGTCGCCGGCGTGCTCGGCCTGATGATCGGCCTGCTGCTGATTCAAATCGTCGCGGTCGCCGGCTGGGGCGTCGAGCCGGCCGGCCGGCGTTTGGAGGAGGTGGGCGCGTCGGGCGCGGGGTGAGGCCGCTGTGGCGCTGTTGCCACTGAATCAATTTTGTGACATTGCCTATTCAGGCTCGCCGCAAATAAACCGCAAATCAAACGTTCACTTCTTCATGACAAACGTGACTGTCGTCACAGCCACCTCTCCCGCGAGCCCGATAGCCTGCCGCCATGATTAGCCAGACTCAGATCACCCGGACCGACATCGCCCGCCCTCAGATCACCCGCGCCCAGAGTTGGATCCTCCGCATCGTCGTTGCCCTGGTCGCCGCCAGCTTCTTCGGCAACGCCCTCTACGCGCTGGTGACCTGGCTCCATACGATGGGCTCCTGAGGCCGCCCTCGCCGTCGGCAACCGGTCGAGTCCGCGGAACGGCCCCCGTGCCGCGGCGCGGCAACGCGGCGTTGCCCCGAGCCCGGCGCAATTGACGCCCACCAGGGCAACCCGTATAGCAGGCCAGCCCTTCTGGCCCGCCCCGCTCGATGCGCGTCACCCCGACCGCCCTCCCCGACGTCAAGCTGATCGTGCCGACCAAGTTCGAGGACGAGCGCGGATTCTTTGTCGAGAGCTACAACCAGCGCGCTCTGGCGGCGCACGGCATCGACGTCGTCTTCGTCCAGGACAACCATTCGCTGTCGCGCCGGGCCGGGGTGGTGCGCGGGCTGCACTTCCAGACCGAGCCGTTCGCCCAGCACAAGCTGATGCGCGTCACGCGCGGCAGCATCTTCGACGTCGCGGTCGACGTCAGGACCGGCTCACCGACCTTCGGCCGGCACGTCGCGCTGCGGCTGAACGCCGACGACCCCAGCCAGCTCCTGATCCCGGTCGGCTTCGCCCACGGGTTCTGCACGTTGGAGCCCGACACCGAGGTCATGTACAAGGTGTCGGCGGTCTACTCGCCCGAGCACGACAAGGGCATCCTGTGGAACGATCCGGCGCTCGGCATCGCCTGGCCGGTCGACCCGGCGCACGCGGTGCTGTCCGACAAGGACAAGCGCAACCCGAAGCTCGCCGACCTGCCGAGCTACTTCCGCTACGCGCCCCCGGCATGACCCTGGGCGCGCCGCCGCCATGAAGCTGCTCGTCACCGGGGGTGCCGGTTTCATCGGGTCGGCGGTGATCCGGCTGGTGCTGCGCGAGACCAATGCGTCGGTCGTCAACCTCGACAAGCTGACCTACGCGGCCAGCCCGGAGAGCGTGGCCGAGGCCGCGCGCGACCCGCGCTACGCGTTCGAGCAGGTCGACATCTGCGACCGCGCCGAGGTCGACCGGGTGCTGCGCCTGCACCGGCCTGACGCGATCATGCACCTGGCCGCGGAAACCCATGTCGACCGCTCGATCGACGGGCCGCGCGCCTTCCTGCACAACAACACGGTGGGCACCGTCACGCTGCTCGAGGCGGCGCTCGATTATTGGCACGCCCTGCCGGCCGGGCGCCGCGCCGCATTCCGCTTCCATCACGTCTCGACCGACGAGGTCTACGGCTCGCTCGGGGCCTCCGGGCGCTTCAGCGAGACGACGGCCTACGCGCCCAACTCGCCCTATTCGGCCAGCAAGGCGGCCTCCGATCATTTCGTGCGCGCCTGGCACCATACGTTCGGTCTGCCAGTGGTGACGAGCAACTGCTCGAACAATTACGGCCCCTGGCAGTTCCCGGAGAAGTTGATCCCCCTCGTCACCGTCAACGCGCTGCTCGGCAAGCCCCTGCCGGTCTACGGCAAGGGCGAGAACGTGCGCGACTGGCTCTATGTCGAGGATCACGCGCGCGCCCTGTGGACGATCCTGAACGGCGGGCGGCTGGGCGAGACGTATAATGTCGGCGGCGATTCCGAGCGGAACAATCTGGCGGTCGTCGAGGCGATCTGCGACCTGGTCGACCGCCTGGTCGGGCCGCTGCCGGGCGGTCCGCGCCGCGGGCTGATCGCGTTCGTTGCCGACCGGCCGGGGCATGATCTGCGCTATGCGATCGACCCCACCAAGCTGCGCGCGGAGCTCGGCTGGGCACCGCGCGAGACGTTCGCCAGCGGCCTCGAGCGCACCGTCGCCTGGTATCTCGACAACCGCGCCTGGTGGGAGCGGGTGCGTGCCAGCGGCTATGCCGGCGACCGGCTCGGCGTCGCGCGGCAATCGGCGGGCCCGCCATGACCCCCGTGCTGGTGTTCGGGGCGGGCGGCCAGATCGGGCGCGAGCTGATCGACCAGCGGTGGCCCGACGGTCTGCGCGTCGTCGGCGCCGACCGCGCCAGCGCCGACATCGCCGATCGCGCCGCGGTCGGTCACGCGTTCGCGCGCATGCGGCCCGGTCTGGTCGTCAACGCCGCCGCCTACACCGCGGTCGACAAGGCCGAGCAGGAGAGCGCGCGCGCCTTCGCGGTCAACCGCGACGGCGCCGCCCACCTGGCCGAGGCCTGTGCCGCCCAGTCGGTGCCGCTGATCCACCTGTCGACCGACTACGTGTTCGACGGCGCCAAGCCCGGCCCCTACGTCGAGGACGATCCGGTCGCGCCGCTCGGCGTCTACGGCGCCAGCAAGGAGGCCGGCGAGGCGGCGATCCGCACGCGCTGCGCGCGCCACGTCATCCTGCGCACCGCCTGGGTGTTCGGCGCGCACGGCAACAACTTCGTCAAGACCATGCTGCGTCTGGGCGCCGAACGGCCGGCGCTCGGCATCGTCGCCGACCAGCGCGGCTGCCCGACCGAGGCGGCCGACATCGCGCGCACGATCGCGCGGATCGCCGGCGCGCTGCTGGCGCCCCCGGGCGCGCCAAACGATCCGGCGCTGCTCGGGACGTTCCATTACGTCGGCGCGCCGGCGACCACCTGGCACGGCTTCGCCGAGGCGATCTTCCGACGCCTCGCGGCGCGCGGCCGAAAGGTGCCGACCCTGAGCGCGATCACGACCGCCGACTACCCCACGCCGGCGCGCCGCCCGGCGAACTCGGTGCTCGCGACCGACAAGCTCGCGCGTGTTTACGGCATCGCGCCGTGCGACTGGCCGGCGGCGCTCGATCGCGTGCTCGACGCGCTGATCGACGCGCCTCGGGCCGCGGCCGGAACCGGACCGGAGCGATGAGCCGCAAGGGCATCATCCTCGCGGGCGGCGCCGGCACGCGGCTCTATCCGGTGACCCAGGTGGTCAGCAAGCAGCTGCTGCCGGTGTTCGACAAGCCGATGGTCTACTACCCGCTGTCGACCCTGATGCTGGCCGGGCTGCGCGACATCCTGGTGATCACGACGCCCGACGACGCGCGCGCGTTCCGCGCGCTCCTGGGCGACGGCAGCCAGTGGGGCCTCGCGATCGCCTACGCGGTGCAGCCCAGGCCCGAGGGCCTGGCGCAGGCCTTCCTGATCGGTCGCGACTTCATCGGCCGCGATGGCTGCGCGCTGGTGCTCGGCGACAACATCTTTTTCGGCCACGATCTCGAGGCCAAGCTGGTGCGCGCGAACGGACGCGCGGGCGGCGCCACGGTGTTCGGCTATCACGTGCGCGATCCGGAGCGCTACGGCGTGATCGCCTTCGATGCGAGCGGCGCGCCGCTCAGCATCGAGGAGAAGCCCAAGCGGCCGAAATCGAACTACGCCGTCACCGGGCTCTATTTCTACGACAGCGACGTGATCGCGATCGCCGAGTCGATCAAGCCGTCGGCGCGCGGCGAGCTCGAGATCACCGACGTCAACCGGCGCTATCTCGAGCAAGGGCGTCTCTCGGTCGAGCAGCTCGGGCGCGGCACCGCCTGGCTCGACACCGGCACGCACGAATCGCTGCTCCAGGCGAGCGAGTTCGTGCGCACGATCGAGGAGCGCCAGGGCCTCAAGATCGCCTGCGTCGAGGAGATCGCGTTCCGCAAGGGGCTGATCACGGCGCGCGACCTCGAGCGGCTGGCCGAGCCTCTCAGCAAGAACCAGTATGGCGAGTATCTGCGGCGGATCGCCCGCGAGGGCTGACGCTCTGGCGTCCCCCTCGTGACCGACGGCACCGTCAGCGTCGTCATCGTCTCGTACCACACCGGCGCGACCCTGCACGCCGGCCTCGAGCGCGTGCTCGCCGAGCCGGCGGTCGGCGAGGTCGTCGTGGTCGACAACGGCAACGACGCCGCTTGCGTGGCGGCGCTGCGCGCGCGCGCCGCCGCCACGTCGCGGCTCACCGTGCTGACGGGTCACGGCAATGTTGGCTTCGCGGCCGGTTGCAATCTCGGCGCGCGCGCGACGTCGCGCCCGGTCCTGCTGCTGCTCAATCCCGACTGCCTGATCGCGCCCGGCAGCGTCGCGGCGCTGCTGGCGGCGGTCGGCACGCCGGCCCGGCCGTGGATCGCGACCGTGCGGCTCGTCGACCCCTCGGGCGCCGAGCAGCGCGGCGGCCGGCGCAACGCGGGCACCCCCTGGCAATGCCTGGTCGAGGCGCTGCGGCTCGACCGCGTGCTGCCGGCGCGCTGGGCACCGCGCCTCAATCTCAACGACCGGCCGCTGCCCGCCGCGATGATCGAGGTCCCGGCGATCTCGGGCGCCTTCATGGCGATGGCGCGGACCACCTTCGACGCGCTGGGCGGCATGGACGAGGGCTATTTCCTCCACGTCGAGGATCTCGATTTCTGCCTGCGCCATCGTCGGCGTGGCGGTGTCGCCTATTTCGTGCCGGAGCTGGTCTGCACGCACGTGAAGGGCACCAGCGGCGCCACCGCGCGCTTCGTCGAGGCGCACAAGGCGCGCGGGTTCCGGCGCTACTTCGTCACGCATTTCGCCGACCGCTACCCGCGCCCCGTGCTCGACGCGATCTGGCTGGCGCTGGCGGCCGGCCTGCTGCTGCGCGCCTGGTGGCTCGACGCGCGGCGGCGTTAGGCCGACACGGCCGGCGCCATGCGCGCGAGCCCGGTGGCGAAGTCGACCGGATGGACGCCCAGCCGCGCGATCATCGGCGCGATGTCGAACGCCTTGTCCTGGCCGGCGCGGCGCAGCTCGGCGGCGTCGAGCGGCAGCTTGATGCCGCAACGGGCGGCGGCCGCGGCGAGCGCCACCAGCGCGCCGATTGGCACCGCGACGATCCGGGCGCGCCGACCGAGCGCCGCCGCGCATTGCTCGATCATCTGCCGATAGGCGATCGGCGTCGGGCCAGCGAGCACCAGCGGCGGGCCGTCGCTGGCCGGCCGCTCGACCGCGGCGACCACGGCGGCGGCGGCGTCGTCGATGAAGATCGGCTGAACCAGCCGACGGCCGCCGGCGGGCAGCGGCAGCACGATCGGCACGGCAGCCGGCCAGCGCGCCAGCAGCCGCAGCACGCGGCTGACGTTGCCGTCGTCCGCCGTGCCGAAGATCATCGAGGCGTGCAGCATCACGCCGGGCCGGCCCGAGGCGTCGAACACGCGCTCGCCCGCGGCGATCTCGGCGCCGTCGCGGTCGGGGATCGGCAGGTAGCGGCGCACCGAGCCCATCAGCACCAGGCGCGGGCCGCGCGCCGGCAGCGCCGCCAGGATCGCGCCGGTGAAGCGGGCGTGCGCGCAGCTCACGACGACCTCGGCCGGCGCGAGCAGCGTGGCGAGCCGGGCGCGGGTTTCGCCGTCGCCGCCCAGATCGATCGCGTGCGCGTCGGCGCGTCCGTCGAGCATGCCGAGCTTGGCTTCCGTCAGGCCGAGCGCGGTGACGGCGTGGCCGCCGTCGCACAGGCGCGCGACGACGCGACGGCCGGTGCGCCCGGTCGCGCCGATCACGGCCACCTTCATTGGCCGGCCGGGGATCGGTCGGCCGGGCGAGCGCTCAAGATTGCCCAACCATGACGCCGGCGATGCGGCTGAAGGCGCGCGCACGGCTGGCCGGTTCCTGGATCGAGACCGCGACCTCGACGGCGCGCTTCAGCATGGCGTCGGCGGCCGCGCGGTCGCCGTCGTCGGTGTACGCGGTCGCGACGTCGGTCAGCATCCAGCACAGGTCGAGCGGCGCGACGATCGTCTCGGTCGTCTGTTCGGCGGCCGCGGCAGTGTCGGCCGCCTCGGGCAAGCCTTGCGCCGCCTCAAGGTGTGCGATCACGAACAGGAGCCGCGCGCGGGTCGCGGCGTCGCCGATCGCGCGCGCGGCCGCGACCGCCCGCTCGGGCTGCTTCAGATCGACGTAGCCCTGGGCGATCCGGCTCAACGGATAGTCGCGCCAGGTCGCCTCGTCGATGCCGCGCGCGACCCGGTCGGCTTCGGCAAGGCGATCGATCGCGCGCGTGGGCTCGTTCCGCCGTGTCTCGATGGCGGCCAGCTGCGCCAGCGCGACCGCGCGGAAGCGCGGCTCGTCGATCAGCCCGGCGAGGCGGTCGGCTTCGGGCAGGTCGCCGGCGCGGGCGGCGGCGCCCGCCGTCGCGGCGAGCGCCGCGGGCGCCGAGTCGGCGATGCGATCGTCGAGGATCAGCCGCGTCGCGTCGGCCGGGCGGTTCATCTCGGCGAGCGCCGTCGCGACGAAACCGAGCCCGGTGCCGCGGCCGTCGTGCGACGGCACGCGGTCGGCGTCCTGCTCGGCCGCCGCCAACGCGGCGTCGGCGCCATCATGGTCGCCCGCGCGCCAGCGCAGGCTCGCGATGCGCGCGCGCAACGCGACCCGCTGCAGCGGTTCTTTCAGCCGGTCGACGGCGGCGTCGATGCGATCGAGGCTGGCGCGCGCGCCGTCCGGCTGACCGCCGTCGATCTGGCGTGCCGCGATGGCGAGCACCGCGTCGACCCGCTCGAGGTCGTCGGGGATCGACGCAGCGGTCGAGAGCGCGCCGTCGATGTCACGCCGTTCGGCGCGCAGGGTCGCGACGTCGCGCAGGCTGACGACGATCTGGCGGGCGTCGGCGATCCGCCGGATCGTCGCGCGCGCCGCGTCGCCCTCGCCGGCGCGCGCTTGCGCCTTGACGATCTCGCTGAGCGCCCAGTCGCGCAGCCGCGGCTCCTCGATCGCGTCGCTCGCCTCGAGCGCGGCGGCGATCAGGCAGCTCGGGGTCGGCGCCCGCGCGCAGGCGAACGCCGCGCCCGCCGGCGGTGCCGTCTGGGCGTCCGGGCCGCCGGGACCGGCGGCGGGTGGGGCGACGAGGTCGCGCGTCGCGGGCTGGCTCAACAGCGCCTCGCGGGCGTGTTCGGTTTGCTCGCGGCCGAGCGTGGCGAGGAAGCGGGTCAACCGCTGCATGCGCACGCGCGCTTCGAGTTGGTCGAACAGCTGGTCGCTCGGCTGGTCGTTCGGCGGCAGCGACGTCGTTTGCAGAACCTCGCGCAGCGCCGCCGACAGCGCCGGGCTCGGCTGGCCGTCGATCGGACCGCGATAGAGCTCGAGCTCGGCGAGCAGGGTCTGGAGCTTGAGCAGCCGCGGGTCCTGGGACGCCGCCGGCACGGCGGCGTCACCCCCGGCGACGGCGGCCCGGGCCGGGAGCGCGACGAGCGCCGTCGCCGCCCCGAGAACGGCAGCGAGGACGGCGGCGCGAACGGCGGCGCGCCGACGGCCGCCGGCGCGGCGGGGGCGCGAATCCGGCTGGTGCATGGACGGGCCTTGGGTTGGACCTGTGGCCGGAATATTACGCACCGGTCGGTTCGGCATGGAAGCTGCGCCCGCCGGCCTCCGGGGCCCGCTCGCCAAGCGCTTGCCGGTCTGCGATAAATTCGCAATCCGGCGCGTCGGCCGGCCGTCGCTCAACCCGGAAGATAATTAAAATTGTTTGACTTGCCGAATCACGCTTTGCATAGTCGCCAAGCTGCGGCAGGGGCACGTTTTTTTGGCGTCATGAGACGAATCGTAGCCTGTATCGCGCTGACTGCCGTGGCGGCGGCGGCGAGTCCAAGTTGGGCTGCCTCGCTCAACGAAGAGCTCGTCTTCCTGCTGACTCAGCACCCGCGCATCAAGGCGGCGCAGCGCGACGTGCTCGGTTCCGACGAGGGCGTGCGCGGCGCGGTCGCCGGCTACTACCCGCAAGTCTCCGTGGACGCCAACTACGGCCTCGAATACGCCGACACGCCGGCGCGCCGCACCATCGGCGAGAATCCGTCGCGCCTGTGGCGCGACACCCGAGGCCTGACGATCTCCGAAAGCGTGTTCGACGGTTTCCGCCGCGAGTCCAACGTCGAAGCCGCGCGCATCAACCGCGTGCTGAGCCAGCTCGCGCTCGACACGACGCGCCAAAGCCTGACGTTCGAGGGCGCGCGCACCTACGTCGACGTGCTGCGCTACGCGCGTCTCGTCGAGCTGGCGTTCAACAACGAGTCGACGGTGGCGCGTCAGGTCGGCTTCGAGGACGAGCGCGTGCAGCGCGGCGCCGGCATCTCGGTCGACGTCCTGCAGTCGAAGGCGCGTCTGCAGACGGCCAAGGAGCGCCGCGTCCAGTTCGAGGGCCAGCTGCGCGAGGCAGTCGGCCGCTACATGCAGCTGTTCGGCCACGAGCCCCAGCCGGGCATCATGGAAGATCCGGTGGTTTCCGACGCCGTCCTGCCGAAGACCAAGGACGAGGCGATCAAGCGCGCGATCTCCGACAGCCCGCAGATCGCGTTCAGCGGACGCCAGGTCGACTTCAACGAGACACGGCGCGACGCCGCTGCGGCCGATTACTTCCCGCGCATCGACATCCTCGCGCGCGGCGACAAGGAGGACAACATCGACGGCGTCGTCGGCGAGCGCACCGAATGGTCGGTCCTTGTGCAGGGCCGCTGGCAGATCTTCAACGGCTTCCAGACCCAGGCGGCGGTCGCCGAGGCGAGCTACCGCACGGCGGCCAGCCGCGACAACCTGCTCGCGGTGACGCGCGAGGTCAGCCAGGAGTGCGAAGCCGCGTGGAACGAGCTGCGCACCGCGAAGGAGCGCGTCGATCTGTTGGACAACGCCGTCGCGCTCGCCGCCGAGGTGTTCGACTCGAAGCGGCGCCTGCGCGACACCGGCCGCGAGACCGCCCTCAACGTGCTCGATGCCGAGAACGAGCTCTACAACGCCCGCATCAACCTGGTCGGCGCGACTTTCGACGAGCGTCGGGCGACCTATCGGCTGCTTCAGGCGATGGGCGAGCTGACGCCGAGGACGCTCGGCTTCACGCTCGCCGCCAATCCCGAGGCGACCAAAGCCGAGCCGACCAGCGCCGAGCCGAAAGACCAGAAGTAGGAGCGCGGCGCCGGCGCCTCGGCTAGCCGCCGCGCGCGGCTGCGCGTAAGCTCGCGCGATGCGGCTGATCCTCTATCCAACCTCGGGCACCAAGCCCGTGGTGCGTCCAGCGCCGGTCACCCGGCCGTGGATGGACGAGGCGCCTCAGGGCTTCGCCTATCGCTGCCTGCCGCTCAACATCGCCAACGCGCACGGCTGGGAGGTGCTGTGCCCGAGCACCTTCGAGGCGATCTGGAACGGCGGCGCGCGCCCGACCGACGTCCAGATCCAGCAGCTCGACAATGCGGGCTGGCCCGGCCTCGCGCATTTCGGCTGCGGCGTCGTCACGTTCCACCTCGGCTATCTGGTGCGCACCGAGCCGGGCTACGACCTGTGGGTCGGCGGACCGCCCAACGCCCCCAAGGACGGCATCATCCCGTTGACCGGCATCGTCGAGACCGACTGGGCGCCGTATTCCTTCACCATGAACTGGCGCTTCACCCGGCCCAATTGCCGGATCCGCTTCGAGCGTGGCGAGCCGTTCTGCACGTTCTTCCCGATCCCGCGCGCGCTGCTCGAGCAGGTCACGCCGGAGATCCGCGACCTCGCCAGCGACCCCGAGATCAAGGCCGAGTTCGACACGTGGACCGCCAGCCGCGGCCGGTTCCTCGTCGACCTGCCGCAGCCCGGCTCCGAGGCCAACCGGCAGGGCTGGCAGCGCGACTATTTTCGCGGCGTGACGCCGGACGGCCGCCGCGTCGTCGACACCCACCGCACCAAGGTCCAGCTCGATCAGCCGATCGACAAGACGGGATCGCACGGGAGCGGCGCCTAGCGAGGAGAACGGTAAACGAAGTCGCGTTAGGGATGCGTCAAGACGCGGTCGAAGCGTCGAGGCAACACATAAACAGCCTGGGGGAGGATCATGAGAATCATACGTGCGTTCGCGCCATCGATCGCCGCCGTGTGCTTCGCGGCAAGCGTCGCTTCGGCGGCGAGCTATCCCGACCGTCCGGTCACGATGCTGGTGGCGTTCCCGCCGGGCGGCGCCGACGATGCGACGGCGCGCATCATCCAGGATCCGATGCAGAAGGCGCTCGGACAAACGATCGTGATCGAGAATCTCGGCGGCGCCGGCGGCATGATCGCCGCCGCCAGAGCGGCCCATGCCGAGCCCGACGGTTACACCATCCTCCTGCACCAGGACGCGCTGGCGGCGGGCATGACGCTGTATCCCAACCGCACGTTCGACGCCGGGAAGGACTTTGCCCCGATCGGCCTGGTCAACACCGCCGCCGTGACCCTTGCCGGCCGTCCGACATTGCCGCCCAACGACTTCAAGGAGCTCTTGAGCTGGATGAAGCAACCCGGCCAGACCATCAAGGTCGGCCATCCCGGCGTCGGCTCCTACGGCAATCTGGTCGACGTGCTGATCATGCAGGAGCTCGGCGTGAAGGTGACGCAGGTGCCCTATCGCGGCGCAGGTCCCGCGCTGATCGACCTGCTGGCCGGCCAAGTCGATCTGAGCCCGATATCGGCCGTGGTCGCCAATCCCCTGGTCCATGACCGCAAGCTGAAAGCCTATGCCGTCGTCGGGCAGAAGCGCTTCGCGGGCTTGCCCGATCTGCCGACCATGGACGAGCTCGGCTACAAGAAGGCCAATGTCGATTTCTGGCACATGCTGCTGGCGCCCGCGGGCACGCCGCGTCCGATCATCGACAAGCTGAACGCCGCGCTGCGCACCGCGCTGGCCAATCCCAAGCTGCTGAAGACCTACGCCGACGGCGGCATGGATCGATATCCGGACGACCAGGAAACCCCCGAAGCGGCGGCCGCGCTGCTCAAGCGCGAGATCGAGCTGTGGGGCGAGGTCATCCGCGCCAACCACATGGCGGCGCAATAGAGCCTAGCGTCCGGCGATCTCGCGCACCGCCCGGGCGAGGCGCTCGTAGTCGTCGCGCTCGTTGTAGATCTGCGCCGAGATCCTGAGCCACAGCGAGTCGCCGAGCGCCCATACCGGAACCTCGACGCGGTAGTCGTCGATCAGGCGGTCGTGCAGCGCGCTCGCCTGTTCCGGAGTCGCCGGACCGAAGCGCGGCACGCGCACGGTCGCCATCGAGCCCAGCATGGCGGGCGCGACCGCCAGCTCGGTGCCCCAGTGCGCCGCGAGCTCGGCCGCCATCGCGCCCGCGAGCCGGCGGTTGTGGTCGCGGACCGCGTCCGAGCCGTGGTCGCGATGGAACGCCACGCCGTCGGCGATCGCGAGCCAGGCGGTGAAATCGCGCGTGCCCGGCCAGTCGAACTCGGCGTGCAGACCCTTGTTCAGCCCGTGCGAGATCACCAGCGGATGCAGTGCGTCGCGCCGATCGCGCCGCACGTGGAGGAACGCCGCGCCCTTGGGTGCGAACAGCCATTTGTGGCAGTTGCCCGTGTACCAGTCGGCGCCCAGGCGATCGAGCGCGAGCGGCAGCATGCCGGGCGCGTGCGCGCCGTCGACCAGCACGGGCACGCCAGAGCGCCGGCAGTCCTCGATCAGCTCCGCGATCGGCATGACGCACGCGCTCGCCGAGGTGACGTGATCGAGGATCGCGAGGCGCGTGCGCGGCGTCAGCGCGGCGGCGATCGCGCTGCGGATCGTCGCGGGATCGGTGATGGGCAGGGCGAGCTCGACCGTGACGAGCCGCGCGCCGCTGCGCTCGGCGACGTAGCGCGCGGCGTTGAGCACCGCGGGATAGCCGAGGGCGGTCGCCAGGATCTCGTCGCCGGGCGCGAAGGCGAGCGAGCGCAGCACGCTGTTGACGCCGGCGCTGGCGTTCTCGACGAACGCGAGATCGGCGGGGTCGGCGCCGATGAAGCCGGCGAGCGCCGCGCGCGCCGCATCGAGCCCCGGCGGCAACAGTCGACCCATGAAGCGCACGGGTTGGCGCTCCATCGCGTCGCGCCAGCGCTGCTGCGCCGCCAGCACGACCCGCGGCGTCGCGCCGAACGACCCGTGATTGAGGAAGGCGACGTCCTCGTCGAGGCAGAAATCGCCGCGCATCGCGCGGCCGAACCGGTTGCTCAGATCGGCCGGCACCGTCTATCGCGCCTGTCCGTCGAGCCCGATGGCCGGTGCGTGGTCGAGCCGGGCGGCTAGAACGACGACAATCCGGCGCTGCGCGCGGCGAGCGCCGCCTCGGTGCGGTTGCGCGCGCTGAGCGCCTTGAGCACCGCGTTGACGTGGACGCGCACGGTGCCCTCGGCAAGATTGAGCGTGCGCGCGATCTCCTTGTTCGGCTTGCCCTCGGCCAACAGGCGCAGGACGTCGATCTGGCGCTCGGTCAACAGCGAGCGGATGCGCGCCGAGGTCGCCGCGTCGGTGCGGCTGAAGGAGCCGGGCATCGAGACGTCGAGCGCGAGCGGCCGCACGTAGACGCCGCCGACCAGCACGAGCTGCAAGGCCGACAGCATGATCTGGCCGCGCACCGATTTGGGGATGTAGCCGCTGGCGCCCGCCTCGAGCGCCGCGCGCACGTCGTGCTGATCCTCCGACGCGGTGATCACGACGACCGGCGTGCCGGGCGCGATCGTCTTGACCTGGGCGAGGCTCGCCGGGCTCTCCATGCCGGGCATCGCCAGGTCGACGATGATGAGGTCGACGTGCTTGGTGCGCTCGATCAGGTCGATCGCCTCCTGCAGTGTCCCGGCCTCGAGCACGGTCACGTCGTCGGCCAGGGTCGAGAGCACGTGGCGCAGCCCGTCGCGAAACAGCGAGTGGTCGTCCGCAATCAGAATCTGCATGGGTCTGCTCCGATCGAGTGGGGCGAGCCGCGCAGACCCGTCTTCCTGCGCTGCGGGATCGGCGCCCTGCCGTCCCTCCGCCCTGCCGGACTCATCCCAGGGAGCCGGCGTCGGCCGGTCCGTAGGCTGCGGGAACTCCTGCATTACTATCACCGCGATCCAGTAGATAATCTCGCATAGAAAACGCGGCAGAGCCAGCTTCGTTGCGCCGTGTTCCGTGATTCCTAAGTTTAGCAACTTGCGGCTAATCGCGCGCGGTCGAGTCGAATGCTTTTTGTATAATGTTTAGCGAAACCAAAGATTTGACGAGAACTGTAAGGATCGCGAAATGGCCCGCCGAACCCTGTCGCGCCGCCTGACGCCGTGGCTGGCCGGCTTGGCCGCCCTGGCTGTCTGGGAGGCGGCGTGCCGCCTCGCCGCGATCCCCGATTTCATCCTGCCGCCGCCCAGCCTGGTCGCGCGCGCCCTGGTGCTCCAGGGGCCCGACCTGGCGGCCCAGGCCGCCTACACCCTGGGCACGACGCTCGGGGGGTTCGCGATCGCGGTCGCGGTCGGGCTCGCGCTGGGCGTGCTGATCGGCTCGTCGCGCCTGGTCTACAAGGGGCTCTATCCGGTCCTGATCGGCTTCAACAGCATCCCCAAGGTGGCGGTCGTGCCCGTGCTGGTGATCTGGTTCGGTGTCGGCACGGTGCCCGCGATCCTGTCCGCGTTCCTGGTGTCGTTCTTCCCCATCGTCGTCAACGTCGCGACCGGGCTGGCGACGATCCAGCCGGAGCTGACCGACGTGCTGCGCTCGCTCGGCGCGCGCCGGCTGCAGATTCTGGTCAAAGTCGGCATCCCGGGTTCGATGCCGTATTTCTTCGCGTCCCTGAAGATCGCGATCACGCTGGCCTTCGTCGGCGCGGTGATCGCCGAGACGATCGCGTCGAATCGCGGCGTCGGCGCGCTGATCATCGCCGCCGGCGCCCGCTTCGAGGTCCCGCTGGTGTTCGCCGGGCTGATCGTCATCGGCGCCATGGGCGTGGCGATGTACGCCGTCTGTGCGCGGATCGAGCGGCGGCTCACCTTCTGGACGATTCGCGACACCGCGCTCGTCGCCAGCGCCGGCGGCTGACCCCGCGACGGGCGACGCGACAGATCAGCGCAGCTGGTTCTTGAACTGGTCGTAGAAGCGCAGCGCGTCAGCGACCAAGGGGTCGGTGCAACCGGTGGAGTGGATGCGCGCCTCCATCTCGGCGCGCGCCGAGCGAATCGCGATCAGCTCGTCGCCGACCGGCAGCTGGTACCGGGTTGCCTGGCCGACCATCACCGCCAGCCGGTCCTGCTCGGCCCGGGTGAATTTCTTGTCGGCGCACAGCTCGGCGGCGCGCGCGGCTTCGTGATAGCGCACGACGATCGACGTCGGGTCGCCTGTCGGCACGGGCGCCTGCGCCAGCGCGAGGCCGGCGACGGCGGCCCAGCCGACGCCCACCCAGCCGACGCGCCGCGCCACCGTCCGCCTCATGGTGGTCCCCCGCGGTTCAGCCCCTACGTCAACGCGCGAGCGACCCGGTCGGGCGCATGCCCGACGATGCGCTCATAGAGCACCGGGTCGGTGGCGCCCTCGCTGCCGAACAGCAGCACGCGGCTGCTCGCGTCGAGTCCGAGCGCGCGGCGTGCCGCGTCGTCGGCGGCCGCGGCGCGCAGCGCCGCCAAGCCGGCGACCGCCGATTCGCCGGCGACCACGGGCGGCCGGCGGGCGGCCAACAGCCGCATCGCGTCGATCGCCGCCGCGTCGGGGATGGTCATGAAATCGTCGGCCGCGCGCATCAGCATGTCCCAGGCGAGCGGCGAGACCTCGCCGCAGGCGAGACCGGCCATCATGGTGTCGAGCTTGCCGGTGACCGCGGTCGGCTTGCCGGCGCGCGCCGTGGCGAACAGGCAGGCCGCGCGCTCCGGCTCGACGACCACGACGCGCGGCCGCCGCCCGGGCGCGCGTTGCCACAGATGCCCGGCGACCGCGGCCGGCAGCGCGCCGACGCCGCCCTGGACGAACGCGTGGGTCGGCGGCTCGGACGATTGCCGCAGCGCCTCCTCGACCATCACGGTGTAGCCGTGCATCACCGTGCGCGGGATCTCGCGGTAGCCCTCGTAGGAGGTGTCCGACACCACGGTCCAGCCGTTGGCGGCGGCGTCGGCGGCGCACCGGCGCACCGAATCGTCGTACACGCCCGGGGTGCGCACGACCGTCGCGCCGTAGCGCTCGATGGCCGCCTGGCGCCCGGGGCTGACCTCCTGGTGGATGTAGATCACGGCGCGGCAACCGAACAGCTGCGCGCCCCACGCGACCGAGCGGCCGTGATTGCCGTCGGTCGCCGTCGCGACCGTGACGGCCTGCGTCAGCGCACGGTGCCGGCCGTCGAGCAGCTCCTGCGTCGCGACCGGACGACCGAGCTCGGCCGCCAGCAGGCGCGCCAGATGCTGGCGCACGGCGTACGCGCCGCCGAGCGCCTTGAAGCTGCCGAGCCCGAAGCGGCCGCCTTCGTCCTTGTAGTGCACCGCGGCGAGGCCGAGCGCACGCGCGACGTCGTCGAGCGGCAGCAAGGGTGTCGGTGCGTAGCCCGGCCAGTGCGTGATCTCGTCGAACGCGGCCTGGTGATCGGCGGCGCTCATGATCGTGTCCTGCGCACGCCCATAGGGCGCGTCGGGCAGCGCCAGCGGATTGTGGAACAGCGCGAACGGCCGGGTCATGCGTCGCGACGGACGCCTAGAACGCCGGCGCGGCGCCGGCGCCCGGTCGCCAGCCGCCCATCGGCCGCTCGAGCTCGGCGCGCCGCAGCGCGCGGCCCGGCCGCGCGCCGGTGGGCGCGCCGTCGCGCCACACGGGACGGCCGTTGACCATCACGAGCTCGATGCCGGCGGCCGGCTGCGTCGGTTTCTCGAAGGTCGCGCGGTCGATCACCGTCTCGGGATCGAACAGCACGAGGTCGGCGAATGCGCCGACGCGCAGCACGCCGCGGTCGCGCAGGCCGAAGTTCGCCGCCGTCAGACCGGTCATCTTGTGCACCGCCTCGTGCAGCGGGAACAGCGCGAGGTCGCGCGAATAGTGGCCAAGCACGCGCGGGAAGGTGCCCCACAGCCGCGGATGCGGGAACACGTCGTGCGGCAACCCGTCGGAGCCGACCATGGCGTGCTCGGAGCTCAGCACGCGCTGCACGTCCCGCTCGTCCATCATGAAGTAGATCGCGCCCGCCGGCTGCAGGGCCGCCGCGGCGTCCTCGATCGAGCAGTTCATCTCGCGCGCGATGTCGGCGAGGTCGCGCCCGCTGACCTCGGGCCGCGCCTTCGACCAGGTGACGATGATGCGCTCGCTCGCCTTGAAGCGGTCGACGCTGAGCACGGTCGACGAGGCGATGTAGGGATAGACGTCGAAGCCGATCGGCTGCCGGCGCGCGCGCTCGGCGATGAAGGGCAGGGTCTCGGCGCTGCGGCCGAAATTGCGCCGCCCGATCACCTTGTGGTGCGAGATCACGACCGGCAGCTCGGCCTCGCGTCCGATCGCGAAGCTCTCGTCGAGCGCCGTCATCACGCGGTCGTCCTCGTTGCGCATGTGGGTGACGTAGAGGCCGCCGCGCTGACGCGCGATCTTCGCCAGATCGATTACCTCCTCGGTCGGCGCCGCCGCGCTCGGTTTGTAATAGAGGCCGGTCGAGAAGCCGATCGCGCCCGCCGCCAGGCTGTCGTCGAGGCGGCGCTGCATGGTCGCGATCTCGTCCGGCGTGGCCGGGCGGTCGAAGCGGTCCATGCAACCGACCCGCAGGGTCATGTGGCCGACCAGGAACGCCGCGTTGATCGCCGGCGGCTCCGCGTCGAGGCGCCCGAGATAGTCGGCGAAGCGTGGGAATCCGAAGTTCCTTTGGTCACCCAGGAGATCGAGCGGCGGCGTCGGCGCGCCGGCGAGTGTCAGCGGCGCGAGGCTGATGCCGCAATTGCCGGCGATCACGGTGGTGACGCCCTGGCTGACCTTGGGCGCCATCGTGGGATCGCTGAGCAGCAGGTTGTCGTCGTGGGTGTGCGGGTCGATGAAGCCCGGCGCCACGACCTTGCGGCGCGCATCGATCTCGCTCGCCGCCGTCGCGCCGGGCAAGGCGCCGAGTCCGACGATGCGAACGCCCGTCACCGCGAGGTCGCCGTCGACCGGCGGCGCGCCCGTGCCGTCGATCAGGCGGGCGTTGCGAATGATCAGATCGGCGCGAATCGGCGAGGTCGACATGGGGTCTCGCGAGAGCTTCGAGGCGGCGCGGCCAACCTACACGGCCGCCGGAGGCTTGCCAACGCAAGGCCGCCGACGCGACGCGCGCGGATCGGCGCACGGGGTAGCGCGGTGCGGTTGCATTCTCCCGTGCGCTGGACCAGGATGCGCCCGCTTCAGCATGCTGCGCCGCAAAATGATCCCGACATGATCCAGGTCTCGTGATGTCGCCGGCCGTTTCCCGTTCCGTCGCCGCGCCTGCCGCTCCTCCGCCCATCCCGTTCATCGATCTGCAGGCCCAGCGCCGGCGCATCGCCGGCGAGGTCGAGCGTGCGATCGCGCGCGTGCTGGCGCACGGCCAGTTCATCATGGGCCCGGAGATCGCCGAGCTCGAACATCGGCTCGCGGCCTATTGCGGCGTCAAGCACGCGGTCACCTGCGGCAGCGGCACCGACGCCCTGATGCTGCTCCTGATGGCCAACGGTTGCGGACCGGGCGACGCGGTGTTCTGCCCGTCCTTCACGTTCGCGGCGAGCGCCGAGGTGGTGGCGCTGGTCGGCGCGACGCCGGTGTTCGTCGATGTCGGGCGCGACGATTTCAACATGGCGCCGGCGAGCCTCGAGGCCGCGATCGCCGGGATCGCGGGCAGCGGCCTCACGCCGCGCGGCGTGATGCCGGTCGATCTGTTCGGCCAGCCGGCGCGCTATCCCGAGATCGAGGCGATCGCGCGGCGCCACGGGCTGTGGGTGTTGGCCGACGCCGCCCAGAGCTTCGGCGCCCGGCTCGACAACCGCCGGGTCGGCGCGCTCGGCGACTTCGCGGCGACCTCGTTCTTTCCGGCCAAGCCGCTCGGCTGCTACGGCGACGGCGGCGCGATCTTCCTCAACGACGACGGGCTGCTCGAGGTGCTGCGCTCGCTCCGGGTTCACGGCCAGGGCCGCGACAAGTACGAGAACGTGCGCATCGGCATCAACGGCCGCATGGATACGATCCAGGCCGCGGTGCTGCTGGAGAAGCTCAGGATCTACGACGACGAGCTGATCGCGCGCGAGCGCGTCGCGGCGCGCTACGCGGCGGCGCTGGACGGCCTGGTCGCGGTGCCGCGCCTGCGTGCCGGCGCGACCTCGATCTGGGCGTGCTACACCATCGAGGTCGACGATCGCGACGCCGTGGTCGAGCGACTGAAGGCGCGCGGCGTCCCGTCGATGATCTACTATCCGCGGCCGCTGCACCGCCAGGAGCCCTACGCGCGCTACCCCGTCGTACCCGGCGGCCTGCCGGTCACCGAGGCGGTTGCCGCGCGCGTGATGAGCCTGCCGATGCACGCCTATCTCGACGAGACGACCCAGGACCGCATCATCGAAGGCCTGCGCGCCTCGCTGCCGTGAGCGCGCCGCTGCGAGTAGCCGTGGTGGGCGCGGGCCGGATGGGCGCGCACCATGCGCGCGTGCTGGCCGCGGTCGACGGCGCGTGTCTCGCCGGCGTGCACGACAAGCACACCGAGCGCGCCGAAGCGCTGGCGGGGCGCCACGGCTGTCCGACGATCACCGCCTTGGAGGACGTCGTCGCGTCGTGCGACGCCGCGATCGTCGCGACCTCGTCGTCGGCGCATGGGGCGGTCGGCCGCGCGCTGCTCGAGGCCGGCATTCCCTGCCTGATCGAGAAGCCGCTGGCGTTGAGCGAGGCGGATTGCCAGGGCCTGATCGCGGCGGCCGAGCGCCGCGGCGTGCCGCTCGCGGTCGGTCACATCGAGCGCTTCAGCCCGGTCACCGCGGCGCTGCTGGAGTCCGTCGCGGATTGGCGGATCGACGCGATCGAGACGCGCCGGCTCAACCCCGCCAGCACGCACATCGTCGACGCGAGCGTGGTCGCCGACCTGATGGTGCACGATCTCGACATCGTGCTCGCCCTCATGAGGCGCGCGCCGACCGACGTGGTCGCGTCCGGCGTGACGCGCGACGTCGAGGTCGGCGCCGATCACGCCGTGGCGCTCTTGTCGTTCGACGGGCCGGCGTTGGCATCGTGCGCCGCCAGCCGCCTCACGGCGCAACGGGTCCGCGCGCTGACCCTGGTCGGCGACCAGGGCACGATGCTGGTCGATCATCTCGCGCGCACGGTCGGGCGGCTCGCGCCTGGCGCGTCCGAGCCGATACCGGTTGCGGTGGCGCCGACCGATGCGCTCGCGAGCGAGCTCGCGGGCTTCGTCGACACGGTGCGCCAGACCGGCCCGCAGCGCGGTCGATGTGTCGACGGCCGCGCCGCGCTCGACGCGCTGCGGCTGGTCTGGACGATCGAGCGTCAGCTCGCGCAGCCGTGACACCGCACCCGTGCCCGCCGTCATGAGCCGGCATGTCCTGCTCGCGATCACCGGGCATGGTTACGGTCATGCCGCGCAGACCGCGCCGGTGGTCGAGGCGCTGCGCGCGCTTCGGCCGGCGCTACGCGTGAGCGCACGCTCGGACCTCGATGCCCGGGTCCTCGCCCTGTTCTTCCCGACGCTCGACGGGGTGAGCCGCCCGGTCGCCGATTTCGGCTTCACGAGCCGGTCGGCGATCGACGTCGACGTCGCCAACGCCGAGCGCGACTTCGGCGGCTTGCACCAACGCTTCGAGGCGGTGGTCGACGCCGAGGCGGCGGCGCTGCGCGGGCTCGCCCCCGACCTCGTGCTCGCCAACGTCGGCTACGTGCCGATCGCTGCGGCCGCGCGCGCCGGCATCCCGGCGGTCGGCTTCTCGTCGCTCAACTGGCTCGGCATCGTGCGCGGCTACGACGCGGGCTGGCCGGACGCCGCGCGCATCGAGGTCCAGATGGCTGCGGCCTATCGCCAGGCGACGCTGTTCGTCCGTCCGACCCCGGCGATGCCGATGCCCGATTTTCCGACCGTGCAGGTCGGCCCGGTGGCGCGCTGCGGCACGCCGCGTCGAGACGCGCTCGTCGAGCGTCTCGGGCTCGCCGCGGGCGAACGCGTGGTGCTCGTGAGCCTGGGCGGCATCGCCACCGAGCTGCCGATCGCGACATGGCCGCCGGTGCCAGGCGTGCGCTACGTCGTGGCCGGGCTCGCGGTGCCGCCGCGCGCCGACATGGTCGCGCTCGAGACGCTCGGGCTCAGCCATCTCGACTGTCTCGCCTCGGCCGACGCGGTCATCACCAAGCCGGGTTACGGCACCTTGGCCGAGGCGGCGTGCCACGGCATCCCGACCCTTTACGTCCTGCGCGACGTCCTGCGCGGTCGCTGGTACGAGGAGGCGCCTCTGGTGACCTGGCTCGAAGCCCACGGCACGGCGCGGGCGGTGGCGCGTGCGGCTCTCGAGCGCGGCGACCTCGCGCCGGCGCTTCACGCGCTGTGGGCGCTGCCGCGCAAGCCGCCCGTGCCGCCGCGCGGCAACGACGCGGCCGCGCGTCTGATCGCGGAGCTTCTGTAAATCGCGTCAGACGCCGTGGTACTCGCGGTACCACGCGACGAAACGCGGCACGCCGGCGTCGATCGCGGTGCTCGGCCGGAAGCCGAGATCGCGCTCGCTCGCCGCGATGTCGGCGAGCGTGGCGCGCACGTCGCCCGGCTGCATCGGTTCCTCGACCAACGTCGCCTTGGCGTTGGTTGCGCGCTCGATCGCGGCGATGAAGTCGCGCAGGTTCTCGGCGCGATGGTTGCCGAGGTTGTAGACCCGGTGCGGCGCCTGATCCGGTCCGGTGTCGGCCGGCGGCCGGTCGAGCGCCGCCACCACGCCCTGCACGATGTCGTCGATGTAGGTGAAGTCGCGACGCATGTCGCCGCCGTTGAACAGGCGGATCGGTTCGCCGGCGAAGATCGCGCGTGTGAACAGATAGTAGGCCATGTCGGGTCGGCCCCACGGCCCGTAGACCGTGAAGAAGCGCAAGCCCGTGCACGGCAGCCGGAACAGGTGGCTGTAGGCCTGGACGATCAACTCGTCGGCCTTCTTGGTCGCGCCGTAGAGCGAGACCGGATGATCGGTCGGATCCTCGATGGCGAACGGCAGCTTGCGGTTGCCGCCATAGACCGACGACGAGCTCGCATAGACGAAATGCGCGAGCCGGGCGAGGCGTCGCGCCGCCTCGAGCAGCACGACCTGCCCCATCACGTTGGCGTGGACGTAGCTATACGGGTCGACCAGCGAGTGCCGGACCCCGGCCTGGGCCGCCAGATGGACGATGCCGGTGATCGCCGGATGCCGGTCGACCACGGCGTCGAGCGCGGCGCGGTCGGCGATGTCGACGCGATGGAAAGAGAACCCGGCGCGCGCGGTCAGCCGGGCGAGCCGCGCCTCCTTGAGGCGGACGTCGTAGTAGGGCGTGAGATTGTCGACGCCGATCACGGTCTCGCCGCGCGCGAGCAGCGCTTCGGCGACATGGAGCCCGATGAACCCGGCGGCGCCCGTGAGGAGGATCGCCATGCTCAGCCGCCGAAGTCGCCGAGGTACTTCAGGCCGAAATGCACGAGCAGGCTGAAGCCCTGGGGAATGTCTCGGTCGGGCGCGAAGGTCTCGTCGAAGCTGATCAGGATGGCGAAGCACTCGTCGCGATACAGCGCGCCGATGCGGCCGATGCGCGACTCCTGACGCACCAGGTCGTAGGCGTAGGCGCTGTAGGCCGACCAGTTGTCGTTCAAGGCGATGAAGGTCGAGGCGCCGAGCTGCTCGGTGCGGGTCGTGCTCACGTCGAGCACCGGTTTGGCGAAATGGATGTAGCCGAGGCTGACGGTGCTGCGCGGCCCGACATTGAGCGCGGCGGCGATCTCGTCGCGATTGGTCTGCAGCGTGCTGTGATCCAGGCGGTACCGATAGCTCAGATCGAGGTCCTTGCGCGGATTGACCGTCACCCTTCCGACGATGTCCGACGCGCCGGCGTTCTCCAGGCCGGAGTTGGTCGAGAACGCCGAATCGCCGTGCGCGTTGGCGCTCTGACCGATGAACGCGCTGGTGCTGCCGCCGCCTTGGCCGTATGCGCCGCCCGTCACGCCGTAATCGATCCGTTGGCCGCCGGCCACGAGATCATAGCCGCTGAACCGGCGCTGGCTGAAGAGGTTGGTGTCGTCGAACTCGAACGCCTGAGCGTCCTCGTTGGGGATGTGGCGCGGGTTGTCGCCGTTCGGTCCGACCACGATGTCGGCGGCCGGCTCGATCAGGTAGGAGATGGTGTCATCCTGCCTGACCATGGGATAGCGCCAGTAGGCCGAAACCTGCGGATGGGCGCGGCCGGTCTCGCCGGTGAACGACTTTCCGGTCGTCGGATCGGTCTCGTCGCGCACGTAGTAGCCGTCGGCTTCGAGCGTGCCGGCGAACGTCCACACGTCGCCGCGCTCGCTGGTGTAGGGCAGATAATAGCCCGAGACGGTGGCGAGCCGGTCGGAGTTGGTCGACAGGCTGCTCGACAGGTTGGTCAACGCCGGCAATTGCTGGCGCTCGACGACCATCGCGTTGGTGTCGACCTTGATGTAGCCGCCCAGCTCGTCGCGCGGACTGACGTAGGTGTAGCCCGCGTAGGGCAGCGCCTTCGGGATCTGCTGGGCGACCGAGCCGCCGACATTGTCCTGGAAGGCGTAGGCGTTGATGTGGGCGTAGCTGTTGCCCTGGAACCGCTCGGCGAACACGTCGCTGGTCCGGAAGTTGGGCAGGTCGAACGGGCTGTAGGAGGCGTAGGTCGTGTTGACGTGGAACTTGCTCGTGTAGGTGCGGTCGGTCGCGCGGTTCACGTCGAAGCCGCTGCGCCAGTCGTCGTTCATGTCCCAGCGACCCTCCGACGCGATGTTGCCGCGCCAGCTGTTCGACGTGTTGGTGAGCGCCGAGCCGCCCGAGATCTGCGGACCGTCCGCGACGCTGCCGGCGATCCTGAGCGAGGCGTCGTCGAACTTCTGGCGGAACTCGCCGCCGAAGAAGGGCCCGGTGTTCTCGAAATAGCGCGGCTCGAAGGTGAAATCCGAGCTGTCCGACAAGACGCCGTAGTACGGCTGACCGTACCAGGCGCCGACCGTGCTGGCGTAGCCCACCGACGGGTTGAGCAGACCGGAGCGGCGCCTGACCGTCGGATCGGGAGTCGAGAAATAGGGCGAATAGAACACCGG
This sequence comes from Candidatus Sulfotelmatobacter sp., assembly GCA_035507915.1. Lineage (GTDB taxonomy): Bacteria > Pseudomonadota > Alphaproteobacteria > Elsterales > Elsteraceae > JACQAI01. The sequence continues at coordinate 14,484 of DATJNS010000358.1, read as the reverse complement.
CACGCCGAACATCTCGAGCGTGGCGTCCTTGACGGTGATCTCGCGGTTGACCTGGTCGTGGGTCATCTGCACGCCCTTCAGCTGCCAGAGCGGCGCGCGCGTCGGGTCGGTCTGGCACAGGTTGCACGGCGAGAACACGCCCCTGACGATGTCCGTGCGCGAACCTTCGCTGCGCTGGGCCGCGACCCCGGCCATGCGCGTGTTGTCGATGAGCAGCGCCTTGACGTTGTTGATGAAGCCGTCGCGCAGATCGTCGGTGAGCTCGACGTAGTCGCTGAACATGACCTCGCCCGAGGGCTCCATCAGCGTGACGTTGCCGCTGGCGGTCACCACCTGGGCCCGACGGTTGTAGCTCACCGTATCGGCGAGCAGCACCCGGTCGCCTTGCGATACCTCGACGTTCCCCGTCGCGGTGACGACGTCCATGTCCTGATCGTAGGTGATCTCATCGGCGCGCAGCAGGAACGGGCCTTTCGGATTGACGGGCGCGCTCTGACCGACCTTGGGGTTGTTCTTGGGCGGGAAGAAGTTCTTGACCGGCGGCGGCGCGGCGAGCGCGGTCGTGGACAAGAGCAGCGGCAAACTCACGGTCACCGCGCGGAGCCACCCCCGCGCCATTCAGGCTTGCCCGTTCGCCCGAGCGTAGACCGCCGCTTCCGCCATCGACCGCTTCCGGTGCCGTCCCCCAGTGGCGCGCCCCGCGGCGCTCCGAGCTTCGCGCCTCGCCAGCCGCGAAAGTCGAAAGCCGGCCTCGCCGGGCACGCGGTGCGGCCGGCGAAGGCGGTGCGGCCAACAGACACCAAAGTGCCGGTTGCAACAAGGGGGGAACAGATTGTGATTGGGATCGCCTGGCCGCCTGTGGCAGCTTGATGGCGCGGCGCCCGGCCGCCGTGCGCTGGAAGGCGGCGTCGGGCGCGATGGGCGATGGGCGATGGCTGAGCGACGATTGGCCGGAATCGTGCTGGCGGCAGGGCAGGGGACGCGGATGCGCTCCGATCTGCCGAAGGTCCTCCACGAGGTCGCCGGGCGTGCGCTCGTGGGTCACGTCGTGGCGGCGCTCGATGCGCTGGCGCCGGCCGCCACCGCGATCGTGATCGGGCCCGGCATGGATGCGGTCGCGGCCGCCGTCGCGCCGCACCCGACCGTGGTCCAGGTCGACCGGCGCGGCACCGGTCATGCCGCGCTGACGGCCCGCGCGCTGCTCGACGGATTCGCCGGCGATGTCGTGGTGCTCAACGGCGATGTGCCGCTGCTCAGCAGCGAGACGATTCGCCGGCTGGTCGCGGCGCGCGGCGACGCCGCGCTGGCGGTGCTCGGCTTCCGGGCGGCCGATCCGACCGGGTACGGCCGGCTGATCCTCGACCGCGACGGACGGCTCGAGCGCATCGTCGAGCAGGCCGACGCCGACGCCGCCGAACGCGCCGTGACCTTGTGCTATGCCGGCACGGTGGCGGGCGACGCGGCCGGGTTGTTCGCGCTGCTCGAGCGGCTGCGCGCCGACAACGCGCAGGGCGAATACTACATCACCGACATCGTCGGGCTGGCGCGTGAAGCGGGTGGCCGCGTGGTGGTCGTCGAGGCCGACGCCGAGGAGGTGGCCGGCGTCAACTCGCGGATCGACCTCGCGCGCGTCGAGGCGGTCGCGCAGCGGCGACTGCGGCGCGCCGCGATGGAGGCCGGTGCGACCCTCGCCGATCCGGATACGGTCTATTTCAGCGTCGACACCAAGCTCGGCCGCGACGTCACGGTCGGGCCCAACGTGGTGTTCGGCCCGCGCGTCACGATCGGCGATCGCGTCACGGTTCACGCCTTCAGCCATCTCGCGGACGCCCGCGTCGCCGACGACGCGGTGATCGGGCCGTTCGCCCGGCTGCGCCCCGGCGCCGACATCGGTCCGGGCGCGCATATCGGCAACTTCGTCGAGATCAAGAACGCCGTGGTCGAGGCCGGCGCCAAGGCCAATCACCTGAGCTACGTTGGCGACGCGCGCGTAGGCGCGGGCGCCAACATCGGCGCCGGCACGATCACGTGCAACTACGACGGCGTCTACAAATGGCGCACCGAGATCGGCGCGCGGGTGTTCATCGGCTCGAACACCGCGCTGGTCGCGCCCGTCAGCATCGGCGACGGCGCCATGATCGGCGCCGGCAGCGTCATCACGGCCGACGTGCCGCCCGGCGCGCTGACCTTCACGCGGCCTGCGACGACCGAGGCCGCGGACGGCGCTGCCCGTTTTCGCGAGCGCCGGGTGGCGTTTCGCGCGCGCCATGCGGCGAAGCTCGCCAAGCCGTCGTGACCGGGGGTGGTCGCTCGAGCCGCGACGCACGGTCCGATTTTGACTAGAATGACCGTGCTCGCGCCGCCGCTCCCGGGCGCCCCAAACATCGTGGTCCCATGGCCAAACCTGCCGCATCAGAGCTGATCACGCCCGTCGTGCTGTCCGGTGGCTCCGGCACGCGGCTGTGGCCGATGTCGCGCACCCAGTTCCCCAAACAGCTGCTGCCGCTCGTCTCCGCCGACAGCCTCCTGGTCGACACCGTGCGGCGCACCCGGGCCCCGGCGCTGTTCGGCGCGCCCATTCTGGTGTGCAACCAGGAGCACCGCTTCATCGTCGCCGAGCAGCTCCGTCAGGCCGGCCTCGAGCGCCGCGCCATCGTGCTGGAGCCGGTCGGCCGCAACACCGCGCCGGCGGCCGCGGTGGCGGCCTTGATCGTCGCCCGCTCGGCGCCCGAAGGTCTGATGCTGGTGGCGCCCTCCGATCACATCGTGACCGACGTCGCCGCGTTCCAACGTGCGGTGGCTGCCGGCGTCGCGGCGGCGCGCGGCGGCGCGCTCGTGACGTTCGGCATCACACCGACCCGCGCCGAGACCGGCTACGGCTACATCCGGCTCGATCCCGGCAGCGGCGAGCCCGGAGACGGCGCGCGCTGCGTGCCGGTCGCGGCGTTCGTCGAGAAGCCCGACCAGGCGGTCGCCGAGGGCTACCTCGAGGACGGTGGCTACGTTTGGAACAGCGGCATGTTCCTGTTCCGGGCCGACCGCTATCTCGCCGAGCTCGAGCGGCTGCATCCGGCGATCCTCGAGGCCTGCCGGCGCGCGCTCGAGGGCGCCGAGACCGACCTCGAGTTCCTGCGCCTGAACGCCGCCGCGTTCGCCGGCTGCCCGTCGGAATCGGTCGACTACGCCGTGATGGAGAAGGCCCGGAACGTCATGGTCGTGCCCGCCGCCATGGGCTGGAACGACGTCGGCGCATGGGGCGCGCTGTGGGAGGTCGGCGCGAAGGACGGCGCCGGCAACGTGGTGATCGGCGACGTGCTGCTCGAGGACGTGCGCAACTCCTATGTGCGGTGCGAGGACGGCAAGCTGGTGGCGGCGCTCGGTCTCGACGACGTCGTGCTCGTGGTCACGGATGACGCGGTGCTGGCGGCCAGCCGTGCGCGCACGCAGGACGTCAAGCGCATCGTCGAGCGGCTCAAGCTGTCGAACCGCACGGAGGCCGATGCCCACACCACGGTCTATCGGCCGTGGGGCTCGTACCAGTCCGTCGACGCCGGCGCGCGCTTCCAGGTCAAGCGGCTGGTCGTCAAGCCGGGCGCCAAGCTGTCGGCGCAGATGCACCATCACCGCGCCGAGCATTGGGTGGTCGTGCACGGCACCGCCAAGGTGCTGCGCGGCGAGGAGACGGTGCTCCTGAGCGAGAACCAGTCGATCTACATCCCGATCGGCACGGTGCATCGCCTGGAGAATCCCGGCAAAGTGCCGCTGCACCTGATCGAGGTGCAGTCGGGCTCGTATCTCGGCGAGGACGACATCGTCCGCTTCCAGGACGACTACGGACGCGGTTAGGGATCGCGTCAGAATCGAAGGCCGAGCTCCAGGCGCCAAACGATGGTCTCCTTGGACGTCGCCGGGGTGAGGCCGAAGACGTAGGCCACGTCGTAGCCGAGCTCGCCCAGCCCCTCGATGTCGAACCGTCCGGCCAGCGCCGGTCCGAGGCGATGGTCCTGCTGGGCGAAATCGGGCAGACGCCCGACGCGTCCCGGTTCGCCGTAGAGTTCGATCCCCGGCGCGAGCGGCGGCGCGACGGTCCAGACGCCGCGCGCCGCGTAGCGCAGCGTCGTCCCGGTCGGCGCACCGGGCCCGAAATTGCGGTCGAAGAGGACGTCGAGGATGGTCTCGGACGCGTCGATCTGTTTCTCGAACAAGGTCCCGAAGGTCAGCGTGTCCGGTGTATGCCCGGCCACGGCGCGGTCGTACTCCTCGACCACCCCGAAATGGAACCGGTGCAGGGTGTCGTTGAGCAGGCTGAAGATGTTCTCGTTGTCGACCGTCCTGGTGCCGAGGCTGCCGTCGCCGTCATCCCAATTGCCTTCGATCTCGGTGCGCCAGAAATCCGTGACGCCGTAGCCGATCTCGCCGAAATGGCTCTGCTGGTCGTTGTGCTTGGCGGACCGGTCGAACGTCACGGCGCTGTTGTTCTCGAACTCGAGCGCGCCCGGCTCGACGACCGGCGAGAAGATTCTGAGATCCGCGGCGTCGGCAGGCCGCGCCAGCGCCGAGATCGCGCCCGCGAGCGCGAGGCGGACGAGGCCTCGACGCAGCCGCGGCGTCGGGTGCACGGCCGCTAGCGCCCGGCGTAGCGCGCGGGTGGCGGCAGGCCGGCGATCTCGGAGATCAGCTTCTGCGTGATGGCGTCGGCGAACGTCCCGAATCCTTCGACCTGGAGCAGAAAGCTGCCCGGTCCGCCGATCACATTCTGCCGGTAATACTCCGGCAGCCCTCCCGGCGGCCGCACGTGATATTGGGCGAACACGCCTTCCGGACGCTCGTTGATGATCGCGAGCCCGTTGATCGTGATGCCGTCGCCGACCGCGGCGTCGCGCGCCACCTGGGGCGGCAGGCCCGAGTTGTTGGTGCCGTCGCCCGAGACGTCGATGATGCGCCGGGTCGCCTCGACGCCGCTGCGCGCCAGCTCGTGCATCGCGTGGTCGATCGCCCCGCTGATCGAGGTGCGGCTGGAATAGGCGCGCGGTGCGGCCAGGATCGCTTGCGCGACGCTCGCGGCGACTTCGCCGTCCTTGATCACGGTCCAGTCGACTACCGTCTTCTGCTCCTCGTCGCTCGACCATTCCACGTACGCGACCGCGATGGCGCGCAACGGGCCGGAGTGGATCGCCTGCAGCACGCGCGGATTGGTGAGCGCGGCGGCGTAGCCCTTGCGCTGAAGATCGAACTCCTTGTCGTCGATGCTGCGCGAGACGTCGACGGCGAGCACGAGTGCGACGTCGACCGGCTCGCCGGCGTGCGCGAACGCATCGATCCCCATCAGCGCGAGGCTCGCGATCAGCGCTTTGACGATGGTCCGCCGCCGCATCCCGTCAGGCGCCCCCAGCCGCGGCACAAGGCCGCCGCCATTATAGGCGAAACCGCAGCCGCCGAACGCACTCTCCGGCATCGGCGAGGCGGCGGGTGACCGGCCGGCTCAGGCGTGCGTCTCAGCCATCTTCCAGGTGGAGCAGCATGGCGAAGCCGAGCAGCGTCGAGATCAGGGCCGGTGCCCAGGCGGCCAGCACCACCGGGATGCGCGCCGACAGGCCCAACGCGAAGACGAGATCGGAGACGAAATAAAGCAGGAAGCCGGTGCCCACGCCGAGGCCCAGCATGGTGCCGACGCCGCCGCGGCGCGCCGGCCTGAGCGAGAAGGTCGCGGCGATCAGGATCATGGCGCTCAAGAGCAGCGGGCCGGCGAGCAACGACTGCAGATAGAGGCGGTGGCGGATCGCCGAGAAGCCGGCGCGCTGCAGCAGATCGATGAAGCCGGGCAGCGCCCAGAACGACATCGTCTCCGGACGGGCGAAGCTCTCCTGGATCTTATCGACCGTGAATTGGGTGGGCAGCGAATACTCGCCGATCTTCGCCGACGGCTGCCCGGCGGTCGCGGAAAACGTGTCCTCGAGCATCCAGTGGCCGGGCTCGAGCCGCGCCGACGTGGCGTCCAGCCGGGTCTCGAAGCTGTTGTCCGGCTTGAAGAGCAGCACGGTGACGCGCTGCAGCTGGGCCACGCTGCCGATCGCCTTGTCGGCGTGAATGATCGCCTCGCCGCCATCGGGACTGCCCTGGCGCAGCCACAGCCCGGTCGGCGCGATCGTCAGCTGGTCGATCTGTCCGTGCAGCGTCTTGGCTTCGAGCTGCTCGTAGCGCGCCAGCATCGCGGCCGCGATCGGATTGAAGACGGTGACCTTGACGACGCCCAGCAGAACCGCGGCGATCACCGCAGGCGCCATGAACTGCCAGACGCTGACGCCGACCGCACGGGCGACGATCAGCTCGTTGCTGCGCGTCAGGCGCCAGAACGCCATGATGCCGCCGAACAGGATCGCGAACGCCATCAGGGATTCCGCGGTGTGCGGCAGCTTGAAGAGCGCCATCTTGAGCACGATGCCGATCGTCACGTCGGGTTTCGAGGCGGAGCGCCGCAACAGCTCGAGCACGTCGGCCACGAAGATGATGAACATGAGCCCGGAGAAGAACACGCCGAACCAGATCAGGAACTGGCGGCCGATGTAGCGCGACAAGGTGGGCGAGAGGCGCACCGGTGTTCCTCGCTAGGCGGGCGCGCCGGCCGCGCGCCGCGGCAGGATGCGGTGCCCGAACAGGAAATAGAGCGCCAGCGCCGCGGGCAGGATCGTGTTCAGGTAGATCAGCACGGTCAGCGCCGGGACCTTCGACGACAGGTTGGCGAACCCGATGCCGAGCGCCTGGATCGCGACGACGACCGCGACCGCCGCGATCACGCGGATCGCCTGGCCGCGGCGCGAGAACTCCCCGGAGAGCAGCGCGGCGAGCGCGACCAGCACGAAAGTATAGGAATAGAGCGGGCTGGCGAGCCGCTGGTGGCCGTCCGCCCGCAACGCCGCGCGGACGCGCGGGTCGTCGACGTCGGTCGGGTCCAGGAGCTCGCCGATGAAGCGTTCGGTCGACTCGCGGAAGCGCACCGCCTCAGCGGCCTTCGAGCTGCGGCTGAGCTCGACCGTGTAGCGGTCGAAGAACAAAAACGAGACCTTGCCGGTGGTCGCGTCGAGCTCCTGGCGGTTGCCGTTGACCATGACGATGCGCGGGCCCTCGGCGGTGTTCACGATCGCGCCGCGGTCGGCGATCATGGTGACGGGTTTGTCCTTGACGCGTCCGTCGTGGATCATGATGCCGAGCAGCTCGCCGCGCGGGCCCTGCTCGCGGACGAACATCGTCACGCCTTCGTCGATCGTGGTGAACACGCCGTCCTGCAGCAGCACCGACGAATAGTTGCTGCGGATCTGGGCCTGCAGATCCTTGAAGCCGCGGTAGGACAGCGGCAGCAGGTAGAGGTTGAGCGCGTAGCTGACCAGCATGACGAGGGTCGCGACCATCAACGCGGGCGCCATCAGCTGCCCCGGCCCGACGCCGACCGCGCGCAGCACGATGATCTCGCTGTCCGATTGCATCTTGTTGTAGGTGAACAGCACGGCGGCGAACAGCGCGATCGGCAGGATCACGACCAGGAAGCTGGGCAGCACCAGGACGGCGATGTAGATGAAGGTCGACAGCGGCAGCCCGCGATTGACGATCCAGTCGACGAAGCGCAGCGACTGGGTGAGCCAGATGGCCGCCGTCAGGGTGACGACCACGAGCACGGTGGAGAGCGCGAGCTGGCGCAGGATGTACCGGGCGATCCGGTTCATCCATTCCTGCCACAGCCGGTTGATCCAGTCCCTCATGGAAGCTGCTCTGACGTTCCCGCGTCCGGCGGTCCCGCCCTGGGGCGCCGCCGCGCCGGGGAGTAAAGCCTAAGAATTCGTTGGGGATTACCCGGATAGCCTGCCGGGATCAACAGTCTTGGCGGTGCCCGGCCGGCCCATCCCCTAAGATGCTGGCCTCCAAGCCCGCCGACGCTATACTCCGCGGCCATTGGCCGCGCGGCCATGACGGTGGATCGATGAAACGGGCCTTGATTACCGGGATAACGGGCCAGGACGGCTCCTACTTGGCCGAATTCCTGCTCGCCAAGGGTTACGAGGTCCACGGCATCATCCGACGCGCCAGCTCGTTCAACACCGAGCGCATCGATCACCTCTACGTCGACCCGCACGACCCGAAGTCGCGCCTCAGGCTGCATTACGGCGACCTCGCCGACGGCACCGGGCTGCGCCGCATCCTCAGCGTCGTACAGCCGGACGAGGTCTACAATCTGGGCGCCCAGTCGCACGTCAAGGTGTCGTTCGAGGCGCCGGAATACACCGCCGACATCGTGGCTTCCGGCACGCTCCGGCTGCTCGAGGCGGTGCGCGACTATATCGACGGCGGCCGCACCGAGACGCGCATCTACCAGGCGTGCTCCTCGGAGATGTTCGGCGGCGCGGCGCCGCCCCAGAGCGAGCGCACGCCGTTCTACCCGCGCAGCCCCTATGCCGCCTCGAAGGTCGCTGGCTACTGGTACTGCGTGAACTACCGAGAGGCCTACAACCTGTTCGTCGCCAACGGCATCCTGTTCAATCACGAGAGCCCGCGGCGCGGCGAGACGTTCGTCACGCGCAAGATCACGCGCGCGGTTGGGCGCATCAAGCACGGGCTGCAGGACAAGCTCTATCTCGGCAATCTCGACGCCAAGCGCGACTGGGGCTTCGCCGGCGACTACGTCGAGGCGATGTGGATGATGCTCCAGCACGACAAGCCCGACGATTTCGTGGTCGCGACTCAGGAGGCGTACGCGGTGCGCGACTTCCTGGTCGAGGCGTTCGGCCTTGCCGGCCTCGACTGGCAGGACCATGTGGAGATCGACCCGCGCTACTTCCGGCCGACCGAGGTCGATTTCCTGCAGGGCGACGCGACCCGGGCGCGCACCGTGCTGGGCTGGAAGCCGCGCACCTCGTTCAAGCAGCTGGTTCGCATGATGGTCGATCACGACATGGACCTGGCGGCGCGCGAGCGGACGCTCGCCAACGCCGGCTACCAGCGGGCCGGCAGCGGAGTCGGGCGTGGATAAGACGGCGCGCGTCCTGGTCGCCGGCGCGCGCGGCCTGGTCGGCAGCGCGATCGTCCGGCGTCTGGAGGCGGAGGGCTTCACCAACCTCCTCGTGCCGCCGCGCAGCGCGCTCGACCTGATGGACGGCCGGGCGGTCGACGCGTTTTTCGCCAAGGAGCGGCCGGAATACGTGTTCGACGCCGCGGCGCGGGTCGGCGGCATCAACGCCAACAACACGTTCCGTGGCGACTTCATCCGCGAGAACCTGCTGATCCAGGTCAACCTGATCGACAACGCCCACCGGCACGGCACGACGAAGTTCATGTTCCTCGGCTCGTCGTGCATCTATCCGCAGATGGCGCCGCAGCCGATCAAGGAGGAGTACCTGCTGACCGGCCTGCTCGAGCCGACCAACCAGCCCTACGCGATCGCCAAGATCGCCGGCATCGAGATGGTCGACGCCTATCGCCGGCAGTACGGCTTCAAGGGCATCTCCTTGATGCCGACCAATCTCTACGGACCGGGCGACAACTACGATCTCGCGACCAGCCACGTGCTGCCGGCGCTGATCCGCAAGTTCCACGAGGCGAAGCTCGCCGCCGCACCGTCGGTCGTCGTGTGGGGCACCGGCAAGCCGCGCCGCGAGTTCCTCCACGTCGACGATCTCGCGGATGCCTGCGTCTACCTGATGCGCACCTACGACGGCGACGGCATCGTCAATGTCGGGGTCGGCGACGACGTCTCGGTCGGCGACCTCGCGCGCATCATCGCCGGCGTGGTCGGCTTCCGCGGCGAGATCGTATTCGACACCTCGAAGCCCGACGGCACGCCGCGCAAGCTCCTCGACGTCACCAGGCTGCATGCGCTGGGCTGGCGCGCGCGCATCGGCCTGGAGCAGGGCATCGCCTCGACCTACCGGAGCTACCTCGCCGGCGCCGTCCACGCCCGCTCGGCTTGAGCACCGCGGCGCTGCCGGACGCGCCGCGCGCGCCGCTTCCCGGATCGCCGCTCGGTCGCGCCGCGATCGCCCTCTACGCGCTGGCGGGCACGCTCGCCACGCCGCTGATCGCCCGTCACCTGACGCGCCGGCGCCGCCGCGGCAAGGAGCATCCCGAGCGCTGGCCCGAGCGCTTCGGCCGGCCGAGCCTCGCGCGGCCCGTCGGCCCGCTCGTGTGGCTGCACGGCGCCAGCGTCGGCGAGGCGCTGTCGGCGCTGCCGCTGATCGCCTGGCTGCGCGCGCGCCATCCGCGCGTCGCCGTGCTGGTGACCACCGGCACCGTCACGTCGGCGGCGCTGCTCGCCGAGCGCCTGCCCGCCGGAGCGTTCCACCAGTTCGTGCCGGTCGACCTGCCCGGGCCGGCGCGCCGCTTCCTCGACCACTGGCGTCCCGACGCGATCCTGTGGCTCGAATCCGAGTTGTGGCCGACCCTGCTGTCGCGGGCCGCCCGCCGCGGCGCGCCCCTGATGCTGATCAACGGCCGCCTTTCCGCGGCGAGCCACGCGCGCTGGCGCTGGGCGCGCCCGGTGGCGCGCAGCGTGCTGGCGGGCTTTGCGGTGCTGCTCGGCCAGAGCGCGGCCGACGCCGCACGGCTCGGCGACCTCGCCGGCCGTGCGGTCGGCTGCGTCGGCAATTTGAAGCGGGCGGCGGCGCCGTTGCCCCACGAGCCGGCGGCGCTCGAGCGCCTGCGCGCGCGCGCCGCCGGCCGGGCGCTCTGGCTCGCCGCCAGCACCCATCCGGGCGAGGAGGCGATCGTCGCGTCGGTCCATCGCCGGCTCGCGCTCCGCCATCGCGGCCTCGTGACCGTGATCGTGCCGCGCCACCCGGCGCGCGGCGCCGCGATTCGCGACGAGATCCGCGCCGCGTCCGCTGGTTCAAATACCGTCGTGGCGCTGCGCTCCGCGGGCGACGATCTGCCGGCGGGCGACGGCGTCTACGTCGCCGACACGCTGGGCGAGCTCGGGCTGTGGTACCGGCTGGCCGACCTCGCGTTCGTCGGCGGCAGCCTGGCGCCGATCGGCGGCCACAATCCGCTCGAGGCGGCGCGGCTCGGCTGCGCGCTGGTGCACGGGCCGCACGTCGCCAATTTCGCCGAGCTGTTCGCCGCGCTCGACGCGGCGGGCGGCGCCGAGCCGGTCGCCGACGCGGCGGGCCTCGCCGATGCGATCGACCGTCTGCTCGGCGACGCGCCACGCCGCCGCGCGATCGCCGACGCCGGGCTGCGCTACGCCGTCGCCGAGGCCGACGTCGTCAGCCGCATCGCCGCCGAGCTCGAGCCCGCGCTGCGCGCGCTCGACGCGCGATAGCGGCGCTCCTCGGCCACGACACGGCGCTACGAATCGTAAGCGACCAGCGACGTGAAGGGCACGTCGAGGCGCTGGCGGCCGCCGAGGAACGTCAGCTCGATGATGCAGGCGGCGCCCCTGACGTCGGCGCCGACGTTGCGCAGCAGGGTCGCGGCGGCGGCGAGCGTGCCGCCGGTGGCGAGCAGATCGTCGAGCACGATGACCTTCTGCCCCTTCTCGACCGCGTCGGCCTGGATCTCGATCGTGTCGGTGCCGTACTCGAGCTCGTAGGTGTGGCGGATCGTGCGGCCGGGCAGCTTGCCCCGCTTGCGCACCATCACGAAACCCTTGCCGAGCTTGAGGGCGAGCGGCGCCGCCACCAGGAAGCCGCGCGATTCGATGCCGACCAGCAGATCGGGCTCGAGCGGGCCGATCGCGTCGGCCAACAGATGCACGGTGTGCTGCCAGGCGTCGGCGTGCGCGAGCAGGGTCGAGATGTCGTAGAACAGGATTCCGGGCTTGGGAAAATCCGGAATGCTCCTGATGTGTTGCTTGAGGTCCACCGTCAGCCCCCTGGTCGCGTCTTGGCACTGGATCCCGGTCCGCGGGCGGCCGGCAGTCTAGGCCATCCCCCTCGATTGTGCATTCTCCGGGCCAACGCTACGGTCATCGCGGCTTGGAGGAGCTTTGCCATGCGCGACACCGCGCTGCCGTCCGGTTGGCCGGCGGACCGCTCGCTCGCGGTCTCGGTCAACGTCATGCTCGAGGGCTGGACCGACGACAGCGCGCCCGGCATCGGACCGATGGGCAACCCGCTCAAGCCCGGCTATCCGGACCTGCAGGCGCGCTCGTGGGCCGAATACGGACCGAAGACCGGCATGTGGCGCCTGCTCGATCTGTTGGCCGACCGGCGCGTGACCGCGACGGTCTATGTCAGCGGCATCGTCGCCGAGCGCCATCCCGACCTGATGCGCCGCATCGCGTCGGACGGCCACGCGATCGGCGGCCACGCCTACGGCCAGAACATCGTGCCGGTCTATCAGGAGCGCGAGGAAGAGGCGCGCGACATCGCGCGCTGCGTCGCGTTGATCGATGGCGCGACCGGGGCGCGGCCGCGAGGGTGGATCAGCCCGCGCGTGACGCCGAGCCCGCACACCGCCGAGCTTCTGGTGCGCGCCGGCTTCACCTGGCACTGCGACTACGCCGACCGCGATCTGCCTTACCTGCACGACACGCCGGCCGGCCGCATCGTCGCGATTCCGTTCACCATGGAGGTGAACGACATGCCGCTCTACATCCGCTACGGCAACGCGCCCGATGTCTTCACCGGCGTGCTGCGCCGGCTGCTCGACGGCTGGGCGCAGCCCCACAACGCGCCCGCCTGCCTCGACGTGACGGTGCATGCCCACGTGTTCGGCCGGCCCTTCGGTGCGATCGAGTTCGGCGCCGCGCTCGATCTGGTGCGCGCGCAGCCGCAGGCGTGGCTGACCAGCCACGCCGCCCTGGCGGCGCTCTACGCGCCGCGTTGAGACGGCTCAGGAGGCCGGCGCGGTCGGCCCGATCGGCTTGACCTCGAAGCGCACGTCGCCCGCCGGCCGACAATCGAACACCACCAGCACGTGCTGGAACTGGGTGATGTTGTAGAGCCCGGCCTGCCGGTTGTACTTGAGGCACTCGGCGCTGGCTTTGCTGCGCGCGTCGGGGATCTGCGCCTGGTTGTCGATCAGGTAGGCGACGCTGCGCGCATTGTTGGCGTCGTCGTACTCGATGCAGCCGGCCACCGGCAGCGCCAGCAGCCCCATCAGCCAAACCATCCGCCGCATGCGCCCCCTCCAGACCCGGGATCGAGACCGTCGCGAGTGTTCGGGCTCGCGCCGCCAAAGTCAAACCCCGGCCGCGTCCTCCGGCGCTGGACGGTAGCCGGGCTCCGTGCGCGTCAGGCGCGGCGAGAGCAGCGCGGTGTCCGGGATCACGTCGGCGTTGCGCTCGAGCCAGCGCCGGCTTTCGGCGCGGCTCGGCGCGGCAAGCCCGGCGGCGGCGCGACCGGTCAGGAATGGCGTGTAGACGACGCGCCGCCGGCTGCGCCGCGCCAGCGCGCCGCACCAGGCGCCCAAGCCCGCCAGGCTGACGGCGCCGTCGCGGCAGGCGGCGATCGCCGCCACGAGGAACCCGGGATCGATCACCGCGAGCTCGGCGGCGACCGCGCTCACCGAGCGCTGCTGCCACATCTGGCCCTGGTAGCCCGGATCGTCGAGCGGGCGCCCGACGTCTGGACAGTCGCAGCCGGCGCCGAACCCCAGATAGGCGCCGGCGGCGACGATGCGGCCGCGCGCGTCGACGATGCGGCCGCCCACCATCGCGGCGTCGGCGAAGCGCTCGAACAGCCCGACCGCCTCCCACAACGCGGCGGCGTCGTCGCAGGGCGCCAGCGGTGCGACCGTGTCGGCGACGAGGCGCACCAGCGCGTCGTCCTGCGCGGCGGCGCGCGCGATCTCGGCCAGCGCATCGAGCGCCAACGGCGCGGCGGCCGGCAGCGCGGTCCAACGCTGCGCCGGGTACGTCGAGCCGGTGCGCCATGCCGTCGGCGCGGCGCCGTCGGGATCGCCGAGCACCACCGTGACGACCGGGCGCGGCACCTCCGGCAGGCGGCGGATGCGCCAGTTCGGGCTGCCGGGGAACAGCGGGCTGAGCTCGATCGCGAAGCGCTCGGGATGCGGCGTCGCCGCGACGAGCCGTTGCTGCAGCGCGCGCTGGGAGGCGTAGATGTAGTCCTTGGCGCGGATGTTGCCGCTGGTCGAGCCGGCGTGCATGCGCCACGAATAGACCACCTCGGCCACGTGCACGGGTGTCGCGCCCGCCTGTGCGAAGCGCACAAAACTGTCCCAGTCGTGGCAACCCTCGTAGGCCGCATCGCCGTAGACGCCGAGCGCAAGCGCGCGCGCGCGGTCGAGCGCGGTCAGGTGCGCGATGTAGCAGGAATTGGCGAACAGCACCGGATCCCAGTCCGGCTTGAAGTAGGGATAGCAGAACACGTCGTCGTAGAGCTTGTCCTCGTCGGTGTAGAGCAGCGCCGGATGATCGTGGCGCGTTATGTGCCACGCGAGAATGCGCAGCGCGTCGGGGTCGAGCCGGTCGTCGGAGTCGAGCGGCAGCACGTAGCGGCCGGTCGCGCGCTCGAGGCACGTGCGCAGGCCGCCGACGAT
>DATJNS010000357.1:0-9847 GCA_035507915.1 Candidatus Sulfotelmatobacter sp. | reverse complement strand
CACCGCCGGATCGGATGCGGCGGGCGGGGTCTCGGCCGACCGAATGTCGAGTTCGCATTCGTCGGCGACGAACTCGAACACCGCTTCGAGCGCGTCGCGTCCGGCCGTGGTGTCGATCACGAAGTCCCAGGCCAGATAGGCGGTTTCGGGGTCGAGGCCGTCGAGCGTCGGCATCCGGCTGCGGTCGACGACGACCTCGAGATGCCCGAGCGAGCGCAGCTCGCGCACGAGCAGCAGCGGCTCGTTCGCCTTGCGAAGGAGGTCCGGGCCTGGGCGGAAGCGGATCGCGAAACGCTGCGGACCGGCTTCGGTGGCCGGGACTGTCCGCTGCGGAACGGTTTCCGTCGGCGGCGATGCCGGGCCGCCGCGCCATCGCTCGAGCTGCGCGGAGATCGCCGCTGCACGGGCTTCGTCGACGTCGATGCCGTCGCGGCAGCTGCGCACGAGATCGGCCAGCATGTCGAACGCGCGCATGACGAGGTCGTGACCCGACCGATCGAGCGTCAGCTCGCCGTTGCGCAACGCGTCGAGCGCGGTCTCGAAGCCGTGCGCGAAGCGCACCAGACGCTCGAACCCGAAGGCGCCGGCGCCGCCTTTGATCGAATGGACCGCCCGGAAGATGGCGTGCAGGTCCTCCGAGCCTCCCTGGCCGTCGCCCAGCGCGATCAGCTTGGCTTCGGCGGCACCGAGGAGATCACCGCACTCCTCGAAGTAGGTGTTCTTGAATTGGGAGAGATCATCGGGCGCCATGGCGATCACGTCGGACGGCGGTCAGGGACAGACTTTGCGGACGGTCTGCACGAGCTTCTCGGGGTCGAATGGCTTCACCAGCCAGCCCGTGGCGCCCGCCTCCCGGCCCGCCGACTTCTTGGTGTCGTCCGCCTCGGTGGTCAGCATCAGGATCGGCGTGCCCTTGTGCGACGGATTGGCGCGCACGCTGCGAATCAGCTGCAATCCATCCATCACCGGCATGTTGAGATCGGTGATGATGCAGTCGACCCGACCATTGCCGAGCACCGAGAGCGCTTGGCTGCCGTCGCCCGCCTCGAGAACCTCGTAGCCGGCCTGCTTCAACGTGAACGAGACCATGTCGCGCATGGTCTTGGAGTCGTCGACCGTCAGAACGCGCTTCATGGGCGTACCTCCCAGCGTGCGAGCTCGGCTTCGAGGCCGAGCTCGATGAGCGCGCCCCGCAGCGTCGCCGAAGGATGTGTCAGGCCGAGTTGGCAGCCGCGCCGGCTCAGGCTCCGGTCCGCGGCCATGAGGACTTGCAGGCAGGCGGTCGAAACGGTCTCGACCGCCTGCCCGTCGATGAGCAGCCGCCCGTCGGCGGTCGCCGCGAGCGGCTCCAGCGCGCCCTGAAGGTCGGCGGCCGCTGCGAAATCCAGCCGGGGGGACAGGACAATATCGGCCGGCTGCTGGGGGTCCGCCGTCATGTTGTGCTCTGCAATTGGCCTACCGAACTTATAACAAATTCATTACGCAACAATGTTGTCAAAGACTTAAAATCATAATGTATTATAGATATCTTTAGTTATGCGACTAAAGGTGCCTGTAATTATGCTTACATAGCGAAAGTTGACCGTCCTGATATTGCGGAGGTGACCCAAGCTCGCGGCGCAAGACAGCGGTACTACTCCCAGGTGTAGGGCGGATTAACTCGGGGTTTACACTGGATTCTTTATGATCAACCGATGGTCAGGATTGATTTCTTAGCCCACGCGAAGGCGAGTGCCCGCAGTAGGTCAACTTTGGTTGGTCCTGCGACCTCGACGAGGATGAGACGTCGCCATCCCGGCGGCGGCAGGACGTGACCGCCGCGCGGCGTTTGTCGACGCCCGGCATACCGCGCCGTGGCACGCACGCCGCCCCCGAGGCGCCTCCCCGGATCATGTTGGTGGGCCCGTCGGGCCTCCTGCGGGACGCCCTGGTGCCGCTCCTGGCCAATGCGGTGCCGGGCGCCCAGCTCACCGCCGTCGATGCCGCGCCGACCGACGAGACCGCCGATGGCGTGCCGGTCCAGAAGACCGACCTCATCCTGATCGACGAGGCAATGTGCTCGCTCGATGGGGTGGCGCGACTTCGCCAGTTGACGAGCGCCCGTCTCGCCTTGCTGGTGTCGCGCGAGACCGCGCCCGACCTGCTGGGTCTTCGCGCCGACGCCTACATCCTGAAGACCGAGCCCGCCGAGGCTTTCGGCAAGATCATCGACCTCGTGCTGGCCGGCACGCGCTACGTCTCGGCCGACCTGGCGACCGACCTGTACGCGGAGACGCGCTGGCAGCAGCAGCTGATCGACGCCACGCCGCTCACCGTGCACGTCCTCCAGGGCGGCCGCCGCGTCTTCGTCAACCGTGCGGTGGCGCGCGCGACCGGCGTTCCCGCGCATGTGCTGATCGGACGGTCCTACAGCGAGCTGGTCGACGAGCGCCAGCGCGGGCAGCTCGCCTCGTTCGTGGAGGCGTGCCTGCATGGCGAACCGCCGTCGTCACGCATCAAGCTCCTGGTTCACGTCGGCGCGAGCCGGACGCTCTGGCTCGAATCGGTCGTCTGCCCGATCGAGTTTCGGGGCGAGCCCGCGGTCGGCTTGATCTCTTTCGACATCACGAGCGCCGTCGACGCGGCAGCGGACTTCAGCTGCGTCCTGCCGCGCTGCTGCTATCCCGGCCATTCGACCGACCAATGTCGCCTCTGCTTGTTCGGTTTTCCGGCCAAGAGCGCAGGCGAACCCATCGCCGCCATGCGTTCCGACGCCGATCGCGAACCTGCTCGCCCGCCCGCGCTGCTCGAGCCCCGGCCTTCGGCGATCCGGTCATCCGCCTTCGAACGCCTGTCGGCGCAACAGCTCACCGTTCTGCGGCTGATCGCCGAAGGCCGGCTGAACAAGCAGATCGCCGGCGAGCTCAACATCAAGGAGACCACGGTCAAGGGCTACGTGCATCGGATCCTTCAGGTCATGCACGTTCCCAACCGAACGTCCGCGGCGTTACTCTATCGCCGCTGGTCGAGAAGCAACGGCGGTTCCGACAGCGATTGTTAGGCCGGTCGAGGGCGTGCGTCGAACGGCGCTTTTCGCTTGCCGATCGATCATCGACGGCTTAGGGAGAACGGCGCAACGAGCCTCTGCGCCGGCAAGCCGTGTAGAATCAGCGGCATGTGGCCCTACCGGCCCCTCGACCAAGGCTGATGCCGCCCATGACAACCCCTGCCACGACCGACGCCAAGCACCACAAGGGCCGCAAGCGGGTGAACGTGGCGCTGCAGGGCGGCGGCGCGCACGGTGCCTTCACCTGGGGCGTGCTCGAGCGGCTGATGAGCGACGGGCGCCTGTTCATCGACGGGTTGAGCGGGACGAGCGCCGGCGCGATGAATGCCGTGGTGTTCACCGACGGCTTCGTGCGCGGCCGCCAGCGTCAGGCGATCGAGGCGCTGCACGAGTTCTGGCGGCGCGTCAGCGACGGCGCGCTGGTGCCGATGGCGATGGTCAAGGCGCTGGCGCCGCAGCACTTCGGCTGGAACATGGACGACACGCTCGGCTTCCAGGTGTTCGACGCGGTGACGCGGCTGTTCTCGCCCTACCAGCTGAACCCGCTCGATCTCCATCCGCTGCGCGACATCCTGACCGAGATGGTCGATTTCGACGGCCTGCGCCAACGTCCCGACATCAAATTGTTCGTCGCCGCGACCAACGTCAGGACGGGCAAGCTGAAGGTCTTCCGCACGCCCGAGATCACCGTCCAATCTCTGATCGCATCCGCCTGCCTGCCGATCCTGTTCCGCGCCGTCGAGATCGATGGCGAGAGCTACTGGGACGGCGGCTACCTCGCCAACCCGCCGATCTCGCCCTTGATCCACGAATGCATCGCGAAGGACGTCATCATCATCCAGATCAATCCGATGAACCGTCCCGAGACGCCGACCATGGCGCGCGAGATCCTCAATCGCATCAACGAGATCAGCTTCAACTCATCGCTGGTGCGCGAGATGAACGGCATCGCCACGGTATCGCGCCTGGTCGAGCAAGGCCGGATCAAGCAGGACGGCTTCTCGAGCGTGCGCTTCCACCTGATCCAGGCCGAGGACGCGATGAGCCAGCTCGGCAGCTCGAGCAAGTTCAACGCCGACTGGAGCTTCCTCAGCTACCTGCACGAGCTCGGGCTCGAGACCGCCGACCGCTGGCTCGCCGCGCATTTCGACGCGCTCGGCGAGCAATCGACCCTCGACATGTTCAGCACCTACGAGTGATCGCGCGCGGCGCGCGTCAGCGCGGCAGGTCGGCGAGCACGAACACGGCGTCTTCGGTCGCGGTCAGCGCCAGCTCGTCGAGATCCCCGATCGCGAGCCCGTCGCGCGTCCCCACCGTGACGTCGCCGACGCGCAGCGCACCGACCGTGGGCACCAGATAAGCCAGCCGCCCGCCCGCGAGATCGTGCGTCAGGCTGGCGCCCGCCGCGAGACGGCCGGCGAACAAGGTCGCATCCTGCGCGATCGCGAGCGCGCCCGGGGCGCCGCGACCCGACGCGAGCGGCACCAGCCCGTCGCCGTCGTGCGCCGACGGGAACGGTCGCGCCTCCCAGCGCGGCGCGAGGCCGCGCGCGTTGGGCATGATCCAGATCTGGAACAGCTGGGTCTCCTCGTCCTCGAGGTTCATCTCGGAATGCCGGATGCCGCGGCCGGCCGACATCACCTGAACCTCGCCGGCCGCGGTGCGGCCGCGATTGCCCTGGTTGTCGCCGTGGCTGATCGCGCCCTTGCGCACGTAGGTGATGATCTCCATGTCGGCGTGCCCGTGCGGCGGGAAGCCCGACTGCGGACGGATCGTGTCGTCGTTCCACACGCGCAGCGGCCCCCAGCCCATGCGCGCGGGATCGTAGTAGTCCGAGAAGCTGAAATGATGGCGCGCCTTGAGCCAGTCGTTGTCGAACCGACCGAGGCTGGCGAACGGACGAAGGTCGAGCATGGCGGGCGCTCCCGAAAAGTTGGAAGCAATGTAAGGCGCGGGGTGTCGTCGGCAAGCCGCGCGGGTCAGCCGCGCGGTCGATGCATACCGTCGCGGCGCCCCGCCGTCCGTGCCTCGGTCAGCGTCCCTCGCGGCGCCAGGCCAGCAGCAGCCCGCCGACCGCGAGCACGAGCACGAGCGTCGCCGGCAGCAGCGGGATCTGCTCGACGCCGGTGACGTCGTAGTCGCGGCGCTGCACCAGGGCCATCCAGTCGCGGCCGTGGGTCGCGCGATCCTCGCGCACACGCCGGAGCTCCGGTCCGGTGCCGTTGCCGATCCAGAACTCGCCGCCGCCGGTCGCCGCGGCGATCGGCGCGAGCAGCGCCGTGGTCGCGCGCACGTCGGCGAACTCCTTGGGGTTGACCGCGCCCACGGCGGCGAGCGCGGTGTGGGTGCCGTCCTCGACCCGGTAGAGCCCGGGGTGGCTCACCGCGACGTTCGCGGTCTGGCGCCCGGCGCCCGCGTCGGTCAGCGGCACCGTCTTCACCGTGCCCAGCGGATCGGTGATCGTCACCTTGACGGGGTCGGGCTTGAGGCTCTGGCGCGTCACCTCGATGTGGTTGCCCTTCGCCTCGGCGCGCAGATCCTCCTCCTCGAGCTCGGGCTCCTTCATCAGCCAATGCGCCAGCCGCCGCAGCAGCTCGGCTTGCGGACCGCCGCCGTCGTAGCCGCGCGACCACAGCCAGATGTGATCGCTGACCAGCTGCGCGATGCGGCCCTTGCCGACGCGACCGAGCAGCAGCAGCGGCTCGCCGTTGACGCCCGACATCAGCACGTCGCCGTGGCGCGGCGTGACCTCGATCTGGCGGAACCAGCGGCCCCAGGTCGGATTGGGCCCGCCGCCGTCGAGCCCGGCCGTCACCGGGTGGCGCTTGCCGATGTCGGTCAGCTGCGGCTTGAAGGGCTGCTCGAACACGCGGCCGGTCGGCTCGCCGGGCAAGAGGTCGCCGAGCGGCGAGTTGTAGAGGCTGAGCGGCGAGGCGAAGGACGGGCCGGCGGCCTCGAGCACCGCGCCGCCGTCCTCGACGTACTTCGCGATCGCCTGGATGTAGATGCGCGGCAGGATGTTGCGGCGCTTGTAGCGGTCGAAGATGATCAGGTCGAAGTCGTGCAGCTTGACCTCGAACAGCTCGCGGATCGGAAACGCGATCAGCGACAGCTCGTTGATCGGCGTGCCGTCCTGCTTCTCGGGCGGGCGCAGGATGGTGAAATGCACGAGGTCGACCGACGGGTCCGACTTCAGGAGATTGCGCCACGTGCGCTCGCCCGCGTGCGGCTCGCCCGAGATCAGCAGCACGCGCAGCCGGTCGCGGATGCCGTTGATCGCCACCACGGCGTTGTTGTTGATCGTGGTGAGCTCGTGCGGTCCGGGCGCCGCCGACAGCTCGACGATGGTCTGGCCGCCGTGCTGGATCGGCACCTCGAGCGAGTAGTCCTGATTCGCCGGCACCATGACGGGCGGCTCGGGCTGGCCGTCGCGCCGCACCGTGAGGGAGATCGGCTCGTGGCTGTGGCCGTCGGAATCCTCGATCCGCAAGGTGACGGTCACGGGCTTGTCGACCAGGCCGAAGGTCGGCGCGCGCACCACCACGATGCGACGATCGACCTCGCCCGGCGCGCCTGTGATCAAGGCGTGGATCGGGCCGGGCGGCAGCATGCCGCCGGTCGCGAGCTTGTCGGCGCCGCTGCCGGTGGCGGCCGGCTCGGCGAGCTTGGGCACGTCATGGACCTCGCCGTCGGTGATCAGGACGGCGCCCGCGAAGCGCCGCCGCGGCACGTCGGAGAGCGCGCGATCGAGGGCTTGGAACAGACGCGTGCCGCCGTCGCCGTTGAAGCTCTCGGCGTCGCCGCCGGCGCGCACCACGCGCAGCTCGAGATCAGGAAGCTGCTTGGCCTCGTCGACCAGCCGGGCGAGCGCCGCCTCGGTCTGTGCCTTGCGGTTGCCGATCGACTGGCTCGCCGACTCGTCGACCACGACGACGCCGATGTCCTTGCGGAACTCGCGCTTCTCGTTGACCAGCGACGGATTGACGAGCACGAGCCAGAGCGCGGCGGCGGCCAGCAGGCGCCAGCCGACGCCGCGCGCGCGCCGCGCCAGCGTGAAGGCGAGCGCCGCGGCCGTCACGGCGCCCAGCGCGATCAGGACCGGCAGCGGCACCAAAGGCGCGAACGCCAGGGTGAAGCCGTTCTCGATCATCGCGTGACCGCCGCCGTCTGCATCATTGGCCGAGACGCTCCAGAATCGCCGGAACGTGCACTTGATCGTTCTTGTAGTTGCCGGTGAGCGCGTACATCACGAGGTTGACGCCGAAGCGGAAGGCGAATTCGCGCTGGTGCTCGCCACCCGGCACGACGGCGAACATCGGCCGGTTGGCGCCGTCGATCGCCCACGCCCCGGCATAGTCGTTGCTGCCGACGATCACCGACGACACCTCGTCGCCGGTGCCGTCGCGGCGCTCGACCCACAACGTGCCGCCGGTGTAGCGGCCGGGGAAGTCCTGCATCAGATAGAACGCCTTGGTCAGCACGTGATCGGGCTGTATCGGCTCGAGCGGCGGGATCTCGAGCCCGCGCACCAGCGTCTGCAGGCGCCGCGTGCCCGGCGGGTTGTTGGGATCGGGCGCGATGTCGCCCTGGTCGCGCGTGTCGAACAGGATCGTGCCGCCGGTGTGCAGATAGGTGTTGAGCCGCTCGACCGCGGCGGACGACAGCGGCCGCTGATCGGCGACCACCGGCCAGTAGAGCAGCGGGAAGAAAGCGAGCTCGTCGGTCTCGACGTCGACCGCCATCGGCTCGCCGGCCTCGACGGCGGTGCGCCGGTTGAGCACGTTGGTCAGGCCGCGCAAGCCCGCGCGGCTGATCTCGTCGACGTCGCTGTTACCGGTCTTGACGTATACGAGACGGGTCTCGAGCGTCGCCTTGAGGGCAAAATCGTCGGCGTCGCTCGCGGGCTTGCCCTGGGCGTGCGCGGCCCCCGCGCCGAGCACCGTCGCGACCAGCACGCCGGCGGCGAGCCGGCGCACGCGGCCGTAGAGCAAGCCGCGCAACGCCAACCCGACCGCGAGATCGACCAGCGCGACGAGCAGCGCGGCCGTCAGGAGCCACGGCTTGATGTCGAGCTCGCCGGTCTTCGCGAGCTCGCCGCGCGCGACGTTCGCGGGCAGGTCGCGCATCGGCTTGATCGCGGTCACCGTCGTCGTGAGGTTGACCGCCTGGCGCACCTGATCGCTGCCGTACAGGCCGGGCGGATGGCGCGGGTCGACGCGCCACACGCCGTTCTGCGCCTCCTCGGGCAGGAGCGCGGTCGCGCTCGCCGGCGCCCCTTGCAAGCGGCCGAAACCGTCGAGCGTCTCGAGCGGCGGCAGCGGCTGCGCGCCCGGCCCGCCGACCACGCCGCGGCTGACCGCGACGACGCGCCGGAGCATCTCGACGAACAGCCCCGACAGCGGCAGGTTCGACCACTCGGGGTTCGCCGGCACGTGGAACAGCACGAGCCAGCCGGTGCCGCGCTTCTCGGCGGTCACCAGGGGCGTACCGTCGGCGAGCTGCGCCCAGGTCTTCTCGGGCAGGTCGAGCGCCGGCTCGGCCAGCACCTGGCGCGACACCGTGACGTCGTCGGGCACGCTCAAGCCCGCGAACGGCGAGTTGGCGCGGAACGGCGCGAGATGCGCGGGCTCGGTCCATTGCAGCGCCGTGCCGAGCTCGCGTCCGCCGGGCCTGAGGCGCACCGGCACCAGATCGTCCGGCTTGCCCTCGGCCAGCCGCGGGCCGGCGAAGCGCACCACCACGCCGCCCTTCTCGATGAACGAGAGCAGCGCGGCGCGATCCTGGTCGGCGACCGGCGCCTCGTCGGACAGCAGCACCACCGCCGGCGGGCTCCGCATCAGGTCGGCGACGCCGCCCCGCCGGATCTCGGCGAACGGCGCCAGCGCGCGCTCCATGTAATAGGCGTCGTCGAGCAGCGATTGGCCGCCCTCGAGCGGCGTCGACGACACCACGCCGACCGGGCGACGCTGCCAGCGTTCGTCGAGCAGCACCACGGCGCCGGCCTGGTCCTGGCCCTCGATCTCGAGCCGCGCCAGGCTGTTGCGCAGCTCGATCGGCAGCTTGAGGTGCGCGGTGGCGCGCGCCCTGCCGGGCTCGAAGGTCAGCGTCTCGCGCGCCAGCAGCCGGCCGTCGCCCGCGACCGCGCGCACGACCGCGAGGCCGGGCCGATCCGACGGAATCCGCTGCACGTCGACATCGACGTCGCCGGCGCGATTGTCCGGCGGCATCAGGAGCATCGGCAGCGCATCGGCTGGCGCCGTGACGACGCGCAGCGCGCCATGCTGCTGCAGCGCCGCGACCAGACCGGTGAGCGCCGGATCGTCGAGCCCGTCGACATAATAGACGGCCTGCGCCGGACCGCTCAGCTGCAGGCGCGCGAGCGCCTCGCGCGCCGCATCGCGGTCGACCGGCCACGGCTTGGGCACCAAGGCCTGGACGCGCTCACGAATCTCGGCGGCGCGCTGCGGCCCGATCGCGACCGGCGGCTCGCCCCCCGGCTGCCGCGCGGTGGTCAGCAGCACGACCGTTCGGCCCTCGCGCTCGGCCGCATCGATCAGATCGAGCGCGTCGCGCTGGCGGCTTTGCCACAGGCGTGCCGCTGCCCAGCCGTCGTCGATCGCCAGCACCAACGGCCCGCCGCCAGGCAGCCGGCCGCCCGGGTTGAGCAGCGGATGGGCAAGCCCGAGGATCACCAGGGCGGCGAGCGCCAGGCGCAAGAGGATGAGCCACCAGGGCGTGCGCGCCGGCGTTTCCTCCCGCTGGTGCAGTCCGAACAGCAGCCGGATCGCCGGGAAGCGCTGC
>DATJNS010000356.1:0-3970 GCA_035507915.1 Candidatus Sulfotelmatobacter sp. | reverse complement strand
ACCGCCGCCAGCGCCTATTGCGTGGCGCCGCCCGGCGGCACGCAGCCGATGCTCGGCACCAACCCGATCGCATTCGGCCTGCCGTCGGACCACGGTCCCGTCGTGTTCGACATGGGGACCTCGGCCTTCATGGCGACCGAGCTCAAGCTGCGCGAACGGCTCGGCCAGCAGCTCCCGGAAGGCGTTGCGATCGACCGTGCCGGCCGGCCGACCCGCGACCCGACCGAGGCGACCTTGGGCGCGCTGCTGACCTGGGGCGGCTACAAGGGCTTCGGGCTGTCCCTGATGGTCCAGCTGTTCGGCGTGCTGGGCGGCTCGAGCCTCGATCCCGACAAGTGCGAGGGTTACTTCTTCGCGGTCTTCAAGCCCGATCTGCTGCGCCCGCTCGACGAGGTCAAGCGCGAGATCTCGCGGCTGATCGCGAATCTGAAAGCGACGCCTCTGCAGCCGGGCGCCGAGCCGGTGCGCATCCCCGGCGAGCGCGGCTTCGCCACGCGCGAGCAACTGCTGCGCGAGGGCCTCGAATTCGACCGGCCGGTCTACGACGCGCTGATCGCGATGGCGGGCTGATCAACGCCCCTTCAGCACGTCGGGATTGACGACGTTGATCGGCGCGCGGGCGGCGTAGGCCAGGATCTGGTCGAAGATGTCGGCGAACTGCAGCTCGTATTCGTCGCGGGTCACGTAGCCGATGTGCGGCGTGCAGATCACGTTGGCGAGGGTCAGGAGCGGATCCGTCGGGTCGCGCAGCGGCTCGTGCTCATAGACGTCGATCGCCGCCATGCCGGGGCGGCCGGCCTCGAGCGCGGCGACCAGCGCGCCCGGCGCGATCAGCGGCGCGCGGCTGGTGTTGACCAGCACGGCGGTCGGTTTCATGCGCGCGAGGTCGTCGGCCGTGACGATGCCGCGCGTCGCGTCGACCAGGCGCATGTGCAGCGAGATCGCGTCGCAGGACTCGAAGAAGGCGGCCTTGCTCGCCGCCACCGCCAGGCCGTCGGCGCGCGCCTGCTCGCGCGAGGCCTCGCGCGCCCACACCATGACGGGCATGCCGAACGCGCGGGCGTAGCCGGCGACCGCCTTGGCGATCCGGCCGTAGCCGTAGAGGCCGAGCGTCTTGCCGCGCAGCGTGCTGCCCACCCCCATCTGCCAGTTGCCGGCCTTGAGCGAGGCCATCTGCTGGGGGATCCGGCGCACCGCGGCGAGCAGCAGGCCCCAGGTCAGCTCGGCGGTGGCGTAGGACGGCGTGTCGGCATGCTGGCTCGACGACACGATCACGCCGAGCCGGGTGCAATCCGCGACGTCGATGTGCGGATAGACGCTGCGCTGACTGATCAGCTTGAGCTTGGGCAGGCGCTCGAGCAGCGCCTTGCGGATCTGGGTGCGCTCGCGGATCAGCACGAGCGCCTCGGTCTCGGCGAGGCGTTGCGCCAGCGCGTCGACGTCCTGCACGTGGTCGTTCCAGATCGTGACCGAGTGTCCGGCCAGCTTCCTGAAGCAATCGAGCGTGCGGACCGTGTCGAAATAGTCGTCGAGAATGGTGATCTTCATGGTCGGTCCAGGTCTCGTCGGGTAGCGGTATCAGTATAGGGGACGGAGGCGCGCCGTTGCGAGCGGGACGACGGGCCCCCTTCCGTCGTATATGTCCGACGCGCGATCCCCGCCGAGGAGGACCTCATGCCGACCCGTCTGCTTGCCGCCACCGCCGTCGCCGCCGGCCTCGCGCTGACCGCCGTCCCGGCCGCGTACGCCCAGTCGCCTGGCCCGACGCCGTTCGTCGGCCAGTGGCACTGGAACCGCGCCGCGTCGACGTCGCTGGTGAGCGACCTCGCGCCGCAGGACGTCGTGCTGGCGATCGCGGCGGCCGCACCGGGTCGCGTGCAATGGACGCTCACCGCCCTCGACGGCAAGGGCGGCGCCCATCTGCAATCGTTCAGCGGCCGCGGCGACGGCACGGCGGCACAGATCGCCGGCGCGGCCGACGGCGCGATGGCGGCCTTCACGGTGACGCCGACGGTCCTCCGCGGGGTCTACTCGAACCGCGACGGCAGCTCCGAGCGCACCTCCTGCACGATCGCCGCAGATGGCCGGAAGATGACCTGCGACGGCACCGAGATCGACGCCAAGGGTCGTACCCGCGACTACATCGACGTCTACGACCGGAAGTAGGCGAGCGCGGCTGAAAATCAGACCTTCAACACCTCGGCGCCGGCGGCGGCCTCCAGCTCGCAGGCGTTCACCGTCATGGCGAGCAGGCTGTAGTAGCCGATCGCGCCGGTCAGCTGGATGAACTGGTCGTTGCCGAGGCGTTCGAGCATCGCCGCGCGCGTTGCGTCCGCGACCCGGTGCTTGCGCAGGAGCTCGCGGGTGAACTCGACGATCTGGGCGTCCTCCGGCGGAATCCCACGCGAATGGTTCTCGCGGATCGCCGTGATGGTGGTCTCCGGCACGCCCAGCTTGCGGGCGCCGCCGGTCTGGGCGCCCCAGACGTAGACGGCCTCGAATTCGCGCGCCACGACCATGGCGGCCAGCACGCGCACGCGCATGTCGAGCGAACCCTCGAAGCGCACATAGGCACCGAGATGGGCGACCCGCCCGGCGATCTCGGGCGAGTGCAGAAACATGGTGAACGGCCCCTGCACGGCGCCGCGGCTCGCGACGATGGCGTCGAACACGGCCTGGTCCTTGGCCGCCACCTGGTCCTTGCGCGTGATCGCGGGAAGCTTTGGCATGGCGGGTCCTTCCTCCGGGTGCCGTCGTTGCGGTGGGGCGAAGCATAACCCCACCGCGACGCCGCAAAAACCGTGGCGTCGGCATGGCGGCCATCGCAGACTTCCGGCAACGACCCGGGAGGATTCTCGCCATGACGACCCCGCCGGCGCCGCCAGGCCGCCATCTGCCGATCCGATCCGACTGGCTCGACAAGCGACGCGAGGACATTCTCGAGCCCGAGCTGCCGATCATCGATCCGCACCATCATCTGTGGGATCGGCCGCACAACCGTTACCTCCTGCCCGAGCTGCTCGCCGACGTCGGCAGCGGACACAACATCCGCGTCACCGTGTTCCTCGAATGCCGCGAGATGTATCGCGCCGACGGCGCCCCCGAGCTGCGCTCGCTCGGCGAGACCGAGTTCGTCACCGGCGTGGCGGCGATGAGCGCCAGCGGCAAGTACGGCGTGACCAAGTGCTGCGCCGGCATCGTCGGCAATGTCGACCTGCGCATCGGTGCGCGCGCCCGCGAGGTGCTCGAGCGCCACGTCGTGGCGTCGGGCGGGCGCTTCCGCGGCATCCGCAACGGCTCGACCTGGCATGCCGATCCGAGCCTGCGCATCTTCACCTCGGGCGCGCCGCAGGGCTTGTTGCTCGACAAGAGCTGGCGCGAAGGCTTCGCCTGCCTGGCGCCGCTCAACCTGTCGTTCGACGCCTGGATGTTCCACACCCAGCTGGGCGAGCTCACCGACGTCGCACGCGCCTTTTCCGACACCAAGATCGTGCTCAATCACGTCGGCGGCGCGCTCGCCATCGGGCCCTACGCCGGCAAGCGCGACGAGGGCTTCGCCGAGTGGAGCGCCAGCATCCGCGAGCTCGCCGGCTGCGCCAACGTGCGCGTGAAGCTGGGCGGTCTCGGCATGCGGCTCGGCGGCTTCGACTTCGGCGAGCGCGACCTGCCGCCATCCTCGATCGAGCTTGCCGAGGCGTGGCGTCCCTACATCGAGACCTGCATCGCCGCCTTCGGGCCCGAGCGCTCGATGTTCGAGAGCAACTTCCCGGTCGACAAGGGCATGTGCAGCTACCCGGTGATGTGGAACGCCTTCAAGCGCCTGGCGTCGGGCTGCTCGAACGACGAGAAGACCG
The DNA here is from genome assembly GCA_035507915.1 of Candidatus Sulfotelmatobacter sp. Classification (GTDB taxonomy): domain Bacteria; phylum Pseudomonadota; class Alphaproteobacteria; order Elsterales; family Elsteraceae; genus JACQAI01. Next base: position 116 of record DATJNS010000356.1, on the reverse strand, counting down.
CGATGTTCAGCGGCACCGCGCTCAGATTCTATCGGCTGTGGTGAGGCGTCAGCGCGTGCGGTTGTAGACGTAGTCCTCGCGCTCGCCGGCGCCCTGGCGCAGCTCGGGCTTCATCG
>DATJNS010000355.1:0-4508 GCA_035507915.1 Candidatus Sulfotelmatobacter sp. | reverse complement strand
ATCAAGGGCCTCGGCGCCGATCACGTGTGCTGGGGCACCGACGCCTTGTGGACCGGCGCGCCGCAGTGGCAGATCGAGGGGCTACGCCGGCTCGAGATCCCCGAGGACATGCGCAAGAAGCACGGCTACGCCGCGCTCGGTCCGGCCGACGGCGCGATCAAGAAGGCGATCTTCGGCGGCAACAGCGCGCGGCTCTACGGCGTCCAGCCGAGCCATGCCAGCCTGGAGGTCGGGCGCGACCAGTTCGCCGCGCTCAAGGCCGACTACGAGCGCAACGGTCCGCAACGCACCAACCGGCGTTACGGCTTCGTGCGCCGGCCGATCGACCACACCGTGTTCGCCTGATCAGTCCGCCATCGCGAACAGCTTGCACCAGCCGTTCGGGCTGACCGCGCCGGCGACGACCTTGCAGGCGTTGGGCGGCTCGAACAGCTGGCAGGTCGCGCACATGCGGATGTCCTTCGGCGAGTCCTGATAGTCGGCCTCGGCCTTGGTCAGCTTGGCGGGCGCCGTCGTCTGCGCGGCCGCGGCGCGCGCCAGCCCGGCCGTCGCGCCGAGCGCGACCGCGCGCAACAACGCGCGCCGGCCGGTCACCATCGGTCGCGTCACAGCCGCTCGCCGCGCGTCAGCCGCGGCAGATCGCCGAGCAGGCCCATGGCGTGGCGCATGAACAGCTTCTTCAGGGACGGCAGGCGGTCGACCGCGGCGAGGCCGAGGTCGCGCGCCAGCCGCACCGGCGCCGCCTCGACGGTGAACAGCCGGTTGAGGCCGTCGGTCGCGATCAGGAGCGCGACGTTGTCGGGTCGCCGCCAGCGCTGGTAGCGCTCGAGCCCGAGCACGTCGCCGATGTCGAGCCCGAGCCGGCGCCGATCGACCAGCACCTCGGCGAGCGCCGCGACGTCGCGCAGCCCGAGATTGAGGCCCTGGCCGGCGATCGGGTGGATGCCGTGCGCGGCGTCGCCGACCAGCGCGAGCCGCGCGTCGACGTAGCGCTCGGCGTGATGCAGGCCGAGCGGCCAGGTCCAGCGCGCGCCCTCGATCGCGAGCGCGCCCAGCGTGTCGCCGAAGCGCCGCGTCATCTCGCGCGACAGCGCCGCGTCGTCGAGCGCCATCATGGCGTCGACGCGGCGGTTGCTCTCGGTCCACACGATCGAGGCGCGGTGCGGGTCCTTGAGCGGCAGCAGCGCGAACGGGCCGGCGGGCAGGAAGCGCTCGTGCGCGACCGCGTGGTGCGGCCGCTCGTGGCGCACGCTGCACACGATGGCGGTCTGCGGATAGCGCCACGCCGTGATCGCGATGCCGGCGGCGTCGCGTACGCGCGATGCGCGGCCGTCGGCGCCGACCACCAGGCGCGCGTCGAGGCGCGTGCCGTCGCTCAGCGCCAGCCGCGCGGCCGTCGCGCTCCGCTCGATCGCCGCGACCGCGACGCCGGCGTAGCGCGCGACCGCCGGGCAGCCGGCGAGCGCGGTCGCCTGCGCGCGCCGGAGATGGCGGTTCTCGACGATGTAGCCGAGCGCCTCGTCGCTGACCTCGCGGTGGTCGTAATGCAGGAACAGGCGCGACGGCCCGTCGGACACGCGGATGTCGAGGATCGGCCCGGCGTCCGCGGCCAGGTGCTGCCACAGGCCGAGGCTCGCGAGCATGCGCTTGGAGCCGAGCGCGATCGCCGAGCCGCGGCCGTCATAGGCATCCGCGGTCTGCACCGCCAGGCGCTCGCGGTCGATCAGCGCCACCCGGAAGCCGGCGCCGCCGAGCGCCAGCGCCAAGGTCGCGCCGACCAGACCGCCGCCGACGATCGCCACGTCGAACGGGGTGGCCGGAGTGGCGGCGGGGGACATCGGGGGCGACATGAGGCGCACCATCGCGTGCGCAATCGCCGCTGTCCAGCCGGCCGCCCCGCGAAAACGCCTACCCAAAGTTCCGCATGCCTAGTATTTAGGCGAAAATCCGGACCGGCCGCGCGTCGGGATCATCCAACGCGTGATCGGCGTCGCACTTGATCGCCGGCTCCGGCATCCCGCTGGGGCGGCACGGTTCTTGAAGCCGTCGGTTCGCGCGAAGGAGTTGGCAGCTCATGAAGCTCATCATGGCCATCATCAAGCCTTTCAAGCTCGACGAGGTCCGCGAGGCGCTGACCACGCTCGGCATCCAGGGTTTGACGGTGTCCGAGGTCAAGGGGTTCGGCCGCCAGAAGGGCCAGACCGAGATCTATCGCGGCGCCGAATACTCGGTGAGCTTCCTCCCCAAGGTGAAGATCGAGGTCGTGGTGACCGACGATCTCGCCGAGTCGGTGATCGAGGCGATCCAGAAGGCGGCCAACACCGGCCGCATCGGCGACGGCAAGATCTTCCTGATGGACGTCTCCCAGGCGGTGCGCATCCGCACCGGCGAGACCAATGCCGACGCGCTCTAGCGCCGGGCGCACCGACCGCGCGACAACCACAAGAACCGTCTCTTCCTGACTGCGAGGATCAAGACCATGTCGGCTGTGACCCCTCTCCGACGGATCGTCGGCGTGACGCTCGGCGCGCTGCCCCTGGCGCTGGTCGGCACCGTTGCGCTGGCCGCCGACGAGAAACCGGCGATCGATCACGGCGACACGGCGTGGATGCTGGCGTCGACGGCGCTCGTCCTGATGATGACGATCCCCGGCGTGGCGCTGTTCTACGGCGGCATGGTGCGCAAGATGAACGTGCTCGCCACCGTGATGCAGAGCTTCGCGGTGACGTGCCTGGTGTCGGTGCTCTGGATGCTGTTCGGCTACAGCCTGGCGTTCACCGACGGCTCGCCGTTCATCGGCGGGCTGACGCGCGTGTTCATGCGCGGCATGGAGCTGACCACGACGTCGAGCCTGGCGCCGACGATTCCGGAGACCGTGTACGCGACCTATCAGATGACGTTCGCGATCATCACCTGCGCGCTGATCTTCGGCGCGGTCGCCGACCGCATGCGCTTCTCGGCGCTGCTCCTGTTCACGACGTTCTGGCTGATCTTCGTCTACGTGCCGATCGCGCATTGGGTGTGGGGCGGCGGCTTCCTCGGCACCGCGGGCGTGCTCGACTTCGCGGGCGGCACGGTGGTGCACATCAACGCCGGCGTGGCGGGCCTGATGGCGGCGCTCGTGATGGGCAAGCGGCGCGGCTACCGGGTCGAGAACCTGGCGCCGCACAATCTGGTGCTCAGCGTGACGGGCGCGTCGCTCCTGTGGGCCGGCTGGTTCGGCTTCAACGCCGGCTCGGCGGTGGCGGCGGACGGCCGCGCCGGCATGGCGATGCTGGTCACGCAGATCGCGACCGCCGCGGCGGCGATGGCGTGGATGTTCTCGGAGTGGATGGTGCAGTCGAAGCCGAGCGTGCTCGGCATCATCTCGGGCGCGGTCGCGGGCCTGGTGGCGATCACGCCGGCGTCGGGCTTCGTCGCGCCGGGCGGCGCCCTGGTGATCGGGCTGGTCGCGGGCGTGCTGTGCTTCTGGGCGTCGACCAGCCTGAAGAACGCGCTCGGCTACGACGACAGCCTGGACGCCTTCGGGGTGCACGGGGTCGGCGGCATCGTCGGCGCGATCCTGACCGGCGTGTTCGCGGTCGGCGCGTACTCGGCGACCGCCGACAGCCCGGGCGGCTCGCCGGGCCTGCTCGAGGGCAATCCGGGCCAGGTGCTGATCCAGCTCGAGGGCATCGGCTGCACGCTGGTCTACACCGCGATCGTCAGCCTGATCCTCTTGAAGATCGTCGACGCCGTGATCGGGCTGCGGGTCGACCAGGAGACCGAGCGCGAGGGCCTCGACCTCCGCCTCCACGGCGAGACCGTGCATTAGCCACGTCTGCGGCGTCAGACGGAACCGGTTCCGAACAAAGGCCGTCATGCCCGCGAAAGCGGGCATCCAGGACGACGCGCACCGACATCGCGCACCTGCCTCCTGGATCCCCGCTTTCGCGGGGATGACGAGGAGAGCCGGCAAGCTCTAGACGCGCTAGCATCTGGCGGCACCCCACCCGACATTCGTATATAGGTGCCGCGAAAACTGGTTAAATTCCCAGTTTTATTGTGATATAGAGACACTTAGCACCCATCGATGATGCGGTGTGCTAAGAGTCTGCCGGAACCCCCGGTCGGGGGCCGGATTGCAGTGAATTGTCTCGCGAGCGGTCCCCGATGGCGCACGCCTCCCCATCCAGCCAGCTGACGTCCGGCCACCCCCTGTTCGGTCTGTTGCCCCCGGAGGCCGGCGGGTTCGTCCGCCGGCGCATCGAGGAGGTCGGCGGCCTCGGCCTGATCATCTTCGGCACCCTCCTGGTGATCGCCTGGCTGAGCTACAACCCGCTCGACCCGGCGCCCAACGTGGCGGCGCCCGGTCCGATCCGGAACCTGCTGGGCAGCTTCGGCGCCGATGCCAGCGATCTCGGCCTGCGGACCCTCGGCATCGCCTATCTGCTGCTGATCTTCGTGCTGCTGGCCTGGGGCTGGCGGCTGTTCGTCCATCGCGGCATCAGCCGGCTCGGCATGCGGCT
>DATJNS010000354.1:0-12370 GCA_035507915.1 Candidatus Sulfotelmatobacter sp. | reverse complement strand
CGCACGACGATCTCCACCACCTTGAGGCCGACCGCGGCGGGCAGCGGATCGTTGACGTGGGTCGTGTAGAACAGGAACTCCCGCGTGTCGGCCTCGGCGGCGATCGCGTCGCCGGTCATCACGGCGGACAGCGGCAGCCCCGCGCCGAGCGTCTTCGACAAGGTCAGGATGTCGGGCACGACGCCGTCGCGCTCGAACGCGAACATCAGGCCGGTGCGGCCGACGCCGGTCTGCGCCTCGTCGAGGATCAGGAGCATGCCGCGCGCGTGGCAATGCGCCTGGAGCGCCGCCAGATAGCCGGGCGGCAGCTCGAGCACGCCGCCGCTGCTCAGGATCGGCTCGGCGATGAAGGCCGCGAGGTTGCCGGTGCACTGGCGGTCCACCAGGTCGAACGCGTCGTCGAGCTCCTGGCGCCAGCTCACGCCCGGGAAGCGCGGCCGGTAGAAATTCGGCGCCGGGATGGCGAACGAGCCCGGCATCATGGGCCCGATGCCGCGCCGCCCGGCCTTGTAGGTCGCCGCCGCGGCGCCGCCCGTCATGCCGTGCCACGACTGGGCGAAGCCGACGATCTCCCACTTGCCGGTGACCAGCTTGGCGAGCCGGATCGCCGCCTCGTTGGCCTCGCCGCCGGTCGACAAGAGCATGACGCGCGGCAGGTCGGGCACCAGCCGCGCCAGCGCTTCGGCGAGATCGACCACCGGCGCCGACAGCATCGAGGAAAACAGGTGATCGAGCCGCCCGACGGCATCGCGCACGGTCGCGACGATCTCGGGATGGGCGTGACCCAGGATCGCGCTCATCTGGCCGGAGGTGAAGTCGAGCATGCGCCGCCCGCCGGCGTCATAGAGGAAAGCGCCCTCGGCACGCACCGGCACGAACGGCACGAACGTGCCGCCGTAGCCCAGAAGGTGCCGGCGCGCGCGCGTCCAGAAGGCGGCGTCGGTCGGGGTGGCGGCCTGATCCATCGCGCTCTCCCTCGGAGGGATCCGAGCCCGGGGGCGGCCCGTGGCTCCGCTGACGGCCAGTCTAGCGCGCCTCGGCGCGGACGTACCGCTTCGGCGCGGTCGGTCGGCAGGGCTACGGCTCGGCGGGTCGCCGCCGGGACCGAATCGACCCAATCCCCGGCTCGGGCTTTAAAGACCCATGGTCGATCATTAAAAGTATTAACCTGGCACGATAGGCATAGGTCCTTGGGTGTATACAGGTGCGAGGCGTTCTCACCTGTCACCAATCTGACAACGTCGGCGAATTTATTGGCGGCTTGCTGATCATCAAATTGACGAACCCCTCGCTCTTTAGCTAGTTTGCGGGAAAATGCGGGTAGTCAAGTAGCGCGGGGTAGGGGCTTTGGGCACGACGCGACTGGTCCTCTGGGGCTTGGTGCTGGCGCTGGGCGGCGCCGTGGTGGCGGCGACGCCGGGCTGGGCGCAGACCGCCGCCGAGGTCAGCAACGACGCCGAGCTGCAAAAGGCCTACGACGACGCCTTCGCCGCCATGATGGCGGAGCCCCAGAACCTGGATAAGACCTTCGCCTTCGCCGAGCTCGCCGCCAAGAAGGGCGACCTCGAGGGCGCGATCAGCGCGCTCGAGCGCATGCTGTTCATCAATCCCGATCTGCCGCGGGTCAAGCTCGAGCTCGGCGTGCTGTACTTCCGGCTCGGCTCCTACGAGACCGCGCGCGCCTATCTGCAAGAGGCCCTGCAGGCGAACCCGCCCGCGGCGGTCCGCGAGCGCGCGCAGAGCTTCCTCGACGAGATCGACCGCCAATCGTCGGTGCATCGCTTCTTCGGCTCGGTCTACGGCGGCCTGCGCGTCCAGTCGAACGCCAACGCGTCGCCGTCGGGCACCAACGTCATGGCGGTGGGTCTGCCGTCGACCTTGAGCAGCCTGTTCACCAAGCGGGTCGACGCCAACATCTTCGGCGCGGCGAACGCCAAGTACATCTACGACCTGCAGGACCAGAATCAGGACACGATCGAGGTCACCGGCTCGTTCTACGGCGCGCGCCAGAGCGCGCTGCAGGCCTTCAACATTACGTTCTTCGAGATGACCGCGGGTCCGCGCTTCCCGATCCCGAGCAGCTGGCTGTGGGAGGGCGGCGCGCTGAGCGTGAAGCCTTACGCGCTCTACGACTACATCGACCTGCACGACGACGACTATTACCGCGCGCCCGGCGCCGGCTTCGAGGTCCTGTCCCAGATCCAGCAAGGGACCGTGGCCCAGTTCAACTTCGAGGTCCGCGACAAGCACTACAAGGACACGGGGCTCATCCCGATCTCGGCGAACCAGACCGGCCGCGAGATGCTCGGCCACGTCCAGCTGACCCAGGCGATCACCGATCAGATCGCCATGCTCGCCGGCGGCACCTATCAGAACACGGACGCCCAAGGCGACACGTTCGCGCCCTCGGACCAGGCCTACCACTATTACGACTGGACCCTGGGCGGCAGCTACTCGTTCGCCGGGCCGCGGTACTGGAGCACGCAGTCGCCGTGGAACATGACCCTGACGGTGACGCGCGCCTACTACATCTACCGCCAGCCGGATCCGTCGGTGGATCCGTTCGATACACGCTTCGACCGCGACTGGCGCTTCGCGCTGGTGTCGACCGTGCCCATCACCGACTCCTGGAACTTCATCACGACGTTCGGCTACACGCAGCGCGAATCGTCGATCACGAACTACAAGTTCAACGACACCTACGGATCGGTCGGTGCGTCCTGGCGGTTCTAGCCGGCCCGATGCGCGCGGCGCCTGTAACGCGGGCGACGCAAATGTCCGAAAAACTTTAGAGGGTCAAATCCCGGAATCGCCAATGTTTGGAAAAGTTTAGTCGATCGTGTTTGGGATTCGTCAATAGATTGGCGATAATCTCGTATCGGCTCACCCATCGGAGGCACGTGATGCGCTCGCCAATCCATTTCGCTTCGGCCGTCGCGCTCGTCGCGTTGCTCGCGGGTGCAGCCGCGCAGGCGGACGTCAAGGTCGGCGTGACGGCGGCGGTCAATCCGGATGCGGTCGGTCAGCCGCCCAGCGCGCCCGAGCGCGTCCTGATGGTGGGCACCGAGAACTTCGCCGACGAGAAGATCACGACCGGCGCCAACGGTCAGCTCCAGCTCCTGTTCGTCGACGGCTCGTCGATCAGCGTCGGGCCCGACGCCAAGCTGACGATCGACCAGTACGTCTACGACCCCAAGACCAAGACCGGGAAGCTTTCGCTCAGCGCCGCGCAAGGCGTGTTCCGGCTGGTCGGTGGCGCGATCTCGAAGTCCGACGAGGTGACGATCACGACGCCGACCGGCACCGCCGGTATCCGCGGCGGCATCGGCGTCATCGACTCGCAGCCCGGCAAGCCGTTCGTCGCGGCGTTCCTGTTCGGCAGCAGCCTGCGGGTGACCGCCAACGGTCAGACCGTGGTGGCGACGCGTCCCGGCTATCAGATCACCGTGTTGCCGGGGCAAGGACCGTCGGCGCCGGCGCGCCTCACGGTTAAGGAGGCGCGCGACGCGTTGGGTCACTTCCAGGGCAAGCGCTCGGGTGGGTCGAGCGGTACGCAGCAGCTCGAGACGGCGTTGGCGAATTCCGGTGTGGCGGAGGCCACGGGCTCCGACCAGTCGCCGCAGAGCCTCGAGGGGCTGCTGTTCCAGACCCCGCTCAATCCGAACACCCAGAACACCATCAACAACATCGTCACCCAGGCAGGGAATCAGGCCGCGAGCGGCCCGACCAATCTGTATGGCCACTTCTACGCCGAAGACCTCGAGGTCCCGGGCTCGTTCAACGCCAACACGCTCGCCGTCCAGTTCAATCCGAACAACAGCTTCAACGATGTGTTCGTGCTCAACGGCAACACCGTCACGTTCGGCGTGCCGAACGGCAGCGGCGTCCAATACGCGACGCTGCCGTTCACGACCGGAGCCTTCACGGCGACCTTTCCGAACGGGGTCGCGAGCGGCATCGAGCTCGCGGGGGCAGATCGACAGTTCGACGAAATATTTGGGACGTACGTCCCCAACAACGGCAGCGGCTGCGGCGGTAGCGGGGCGAAACCGTGCCAATTCGTCGGCTTCGGCGGCGTGCCGACGGCGAGCCTGCCGACCTCGGGCGTGGGGGTCTACGCCCTGGTGCCGGCCCTCAACAACATCCCGTTCGTCAGCAATCTGAACAACGGCGGCAACCCCAACCTGCTGACCAACGTCGGCGGCGCCGGCACGGTGGTCTCCCCGCTGCTGACGCGCTTCTCGCCGGTCACCAATCCCACCTTGGCGGCGTCGAGCGATCAGCGGTCGGTCGCCATGCAGGCAAGCCTGATCATCTCGGGAACCGGGCTCAGCCAGCAGTCGGGCCTGTTTGGCGTGACCGGTGGCTTCTACCAGGAGCAGGGTGCCGGGGTGTCCTTGGGCATGGGCGTGGTCGGCTACGCGCTGCCCTGCGCGACCTGCATCTCGGTCCGCGTCGGCGGCGGCGAGGCGTCGGCATCGATCGCGACGCCGGCAGGCCTGAACAGCGCGATCTACGGGCCGACCGCCAACTACATGGTCATCGTGCCCGACATTCTGACCCCGTCGCCCGGCAACCCGACGGTGCGCCAGACGTCCGAGCAGATCCAGACGCCGTTCGACACGCTCGGCAGCCAGCAGAATGGCAACGGTGAGTTCAACGCGACGACCGCGATCCAGACCGCGGCGCCCGCGGCCATCGGCACGCAAACGACCCAGACGCTGCAGGGCTACACCGGCGGCGGCATCGAGAACCGGGTGTCCGGCAGCAACATCCAGGTGTCCGGATTCGGCGGCAACTCCTACTACAACGAGAGCATGCAAAACGTCGGACCGAGCGTCACGATCTCGACCGACGCCAGCACCAACCGGCTCGCCGCGACCTTCAATTTCTCCGACATCCAGAGCATGAACGCGAACCAGTACTCGATGCAGTTCGGCAGCACCGGCGGGTTCAACGGCGGTCGCTCGGCGTTCATCACCGACCAGCTCTTCGCCGCGCGCGACACGCTCGCCGGCGACGGCGTCAGCCCGACCAGCACGGCCAACGGCAGCACGGTGTCGTTCAACCGTCTGTTCCTGGTCAGCTCGAGCACCGTGCCGATCGATTTCCAGACCTTCGCGGGTCAGGGGGTCACGGCGTGCACCTGCTCGTTCATGCAGTGGGGCTGGTGGATCGGCGAAGTGCAGAACGGCGGCGGCGGCCAGTTCGAGCGCTTCCTCGGGACCTGGGTGGTCGGCAATCTGCCGAATGCGTCGGAAATCCCGCAGACCGGCATGGCCACGTTCAACGGTCACGCGATCGCCACGGTCACGTACGGTCCGGCCGGCGCCAGCGTTAATTCGGGCCAGGTCGGCCGGTACATCGCGGCGGGCAACTACCAGCAAGTCTGGAACTTTGGATCCGCCAGCGGCACCGCGACGATCTCCAACTTCGACCGCGGCGGCGCGCCGGGTGCGGCCGGCCTCAACCTGACCGGAACGGTCTCGGCTCCGGGCGGTTTGAGCAACCAGGTCAACTTCACGGGCAGTGTCGCTGGCGGTGGTGTTTCTGGACCGTTGGCCGGCTCGTTCTACAAGAATATCAAGACGGGAGACCCGACCGCGGGCGTGGGCGGCAGCTTCGCGCTTTCCGGCACGATCAACAGCAAATTCTACGGCGCCGGCGGCACGTTCGCCGCCTGTAAAACCGGGACGGGCTGCTGATCGCCCGGCGGGGCCCGTCGCAGGACGGGCTCCCTCGCGGCCACGTTCGATGTCTTCGCTGGACGGAGCGGCGTGCCTTCGTCCTTGATTAATGCGCGGCGCCCACTAAGGTCGCTCCGGCCAGGGACGGGGCAGCGCAATTGGGGGGTGCTCCGAGCCAGCGGTAAACAGCGGCAAGGCTCGCGCGCGCCGGTCAGATGTCCGACTTCGTTCCGCCTTATCCGACCCGGCCATCGAGGCCGCTGTCGGCCCTCGCGCTGCTGCGCGCGCTGACCCGCAACTTCGTCGCGGTCTGGCCGAAGATCGCCTTCGACTACGAGTTCTTCTCGACGCGCCTGCTGTCGCGCCGGGTCTTCATCTGCAACAGCCCCGATACGGTCAACTACGCCTTCGTCAGCCACAACGCCCAGTTCGAGCGCAAGAGCCCGCAGATGCGCCATGCGCTCAAGCCGCTGCTCGGCGACGGGCTGTTCATCAGCGACGGCGAGACGTGGCGCGCGCGCCGCCGCGTCGTCGCGCCGATCGTCCATGTGTCGCGCCTGCCGCTGTTCGCGCCGATCATGGTCGAGGTGGCTGCCGAGGCGGCCGAGCGCTGGGCGCGGCTGCCCGCCGGTGCGCCGATCGACGCGCTGAGCGAGATGGCCGAGCTGACCGCCGAGATCATCTGCCGGACGATCTTTGGACGGCGCCTCGGCGGCGATCACGCGAAGGCCGTCGTCCGCTCGTTCAGCGCGTATCAGCGCAAGATCGGCCAGATGGATTTCCTGTCGCTGATCGGCCTGCCGGACTGGCTGCCGCGGCTCTATGGTCTGTCGATCCGGCGCTCGGCGCGCCGCATCCACCGCATTCTCGACGAGATCATCGAGAGCTACCGGGCGCGGCCGCGCGACAGCGAGGCGTCGGTGATCGGGCTGCTGCTCGACGCCCGCGATCCCGAGACCGGCGAGGCGCTCGACCCCGAGGCGCTGCGCAGCGAGGCCGCGGTGATCTTCATGGCCGGGCACGAGACGACGGCGAACTCGCTGGCGTGGACCTGGTATCTGCTGTCTCAGGCGCCCGACGTCGAGGCGCGGCTGCACGACGAGCTCGCCGTGGTTCTGGGCGGCCGGCTGCCGACGCTCGACGACGTGCCCCGGCTGGTCTACACCCGTGCCGTGTTCGAAGAGACGCTGCGCCTCTATCCGCCGGTGCCGATCCTGTCGCGCCAGGCGCTCAGCGACGAGGTCATCCGCGGCCGCAAGATCAAGGCCGGCTCGCTGCTGCTGGTCGTGCCGTGGCTGCTCCATCGGCACAAGCGGATCTGGGACAAGCCCGATCACTTCATGCCGGAGCGCTTCCTGCCAGGCAATGCGGCGGCGCGTCCGAAGGGTGCGTACGTGCCGTTCAGCACCGGTCCGCGAATTTGCGCCGGCGCGGCGTTCGGGTTGACCGAGGCGGTCCTGTGTCTTGCGACGTTGGCACAGCGTTTCCGGTTGCGCCTTCAGCCGGGCGCTGCGGTCCAGCCGGTGTGCCGCCTCACCCTGCGCCCGGGCAAGCGCCTGCCCATGACAGTGCATTCGTACGGAGCCGTGCTCGGCGCCGCCGCGCAGTAGCGGACCCGCGCCCATGCCGCCTGCCTGGTTTCGCGATCCGGCCCGGCGCCGCGCCTGGCGTCGTCATTGGCTGCGCGATCCGTTCTTCGGCGCGATCGACTATGCGCTGCATTACGGCCTGCGGCTCGGGCCGGTCGCGCTATGCTCGGCGGTCGGCTGCGCGCTCGGCACGCTGGCCGGGCGCTACCGCTTCCGCCGGTGGGATCGGCGCGCGCGCGCCAATGTGGCACGGCTCAAGCCCGAGCTCGCGCCGGATCGGATCGCCGCCGCGATGGACCGCATGTGGTGCCAGATCGGCCGCGTGATGACGGAGTTTTCCGTGCTCGACCGGCTCTGGTCGACGGGGCGCGTCACGGTCGCGGGCGAGCAGCACATCGTCGCGGCGCGGGCGGCCGGCCGACCGGTGCTCGTCATGGGCCTCCATCTCGCCAACTGGGAAGTCATCGCGCCGACGCTGACGCGGCTCGTGCAGCCGCTCTATTTCATCTATCAGCCGCCGCGCAACCGCTTCCAGCACCGCATCGCCGTCAAGGTGCGCCGGCGCTGCGGCGCCACGCTGCTGCCGCCCAGCTTCGCCAGCACGCGGCGCGCCCATGCCGCGCTGGTCGAGGAGCGCGCGACCCTGTTGATGTTCGTCGACGAGCTGGTCGGCGGCCGCATCAATGCGCCCGCGTTCGGCCGGCCGCCGCGCCTGCGCGGCAACCTCGCCAACGTGGCACGCCTGGCGCGTGCCAGCGCGGCGGTCGTGATTCCCGCGCATGTCGAGCGCCGCGGCGCATGCCGCTTCCACGTGGTGTTCGACGCGCCGGTCGACACGATCGGCGGAGGCGCCGGCGCCGCGGCCTTGCGGGCCGACGTCGAGGCATTGGACGCGGTGATCGCGCCCATCGTGCTGGCGCACCTCGATCAATGGTTTATGTTGCACGACTTTCGATTCGACGGCTAGCCGATGGCGGGGATCCGGAGACCGGCTGCCTGATGAGCCATCACGTCCTCTTCGATCTGTCGCGGCTGCTGTCGCGGGCCGAACGGTCGGTGCCGACCGGCATCGACCGCGTCGAGATGGCCTATGCCGAGCACGCGCTGGCGACCGACCCGCAGGGGCTGGCGTTCGTCGGCATGCTGACCTGGGGTCGCTTCGGCCTGCTGGGCAAGCCGTGGGCGGTCGAGCTGATCGAGACCTTGGCGCGCGCGTGGCGCAGCGACCCGCCCGACACCGCGGCGGTCGCGCGCGCGGCGGCGCTGGCGCGTCGTTTGAGGATCGAGCGCCTGTGGCGCGGCGGCCTCGGGCTCGGCGCCGGCGTGCGCCGCGCCGGCAGCCGCGCGGTCTATCTGCATCTCTCGCATCAGCGGCTCGAGCGGGCGGCGCTGATCGCCGCGCTCAAGCGGCGCGCCGACGCGCTGTTCGTCTGCATGGTGCACGATCTGCTGCCGCTCGAGTTTCCCGAATACGTCCGCCCGGGGCACGCCGCGCGTCATGTGCAGCGCATGACCACGGTGGCCGAGCTCGCCGATCTCGTGATCGCCAACTCCGGCGTGACGCGCGACGCGCTGCAGAGCTTCTGCGCGCGCGTCGGGCGCAGTCCGCCGGTGTTGGTGGCGCCGCTGGGGGTCGACGCCTCGATGCGCGCGTCCGACATTGCCGCTCCCGACGTGCCCTATTTCGTGTGCGTCGGCACCATCGAGCCGCGCAAGAACCACTTGCTGGTGCTCAATGTCTGGCGGCGGCTCGCCATCGAGCTCGGGCCCGCGGCGCCGCGTCTCGTGCTGGTCGGTCAGCGCGGCTGGGAGAACGAGCAGGTGATCGACATGATCGAGCGCAGCCCCGCCGTCAGGGGTCTGGTCGACGAGAAGAACGACCTGAGCGACGCCGCGATGGCACGGCTGTTGACCGGCGCGGTGGCCGCGCTCGTCCCGTCTTTCGGCGAAGGCTACGGGTTGCCCGTGGTCGAGGCGCTGGCGCTCGGGGTGCCGGTGCTGTGCAGCGACATCGCGGCGTTTCGCGAGGTCGCGGGCGGCACCGCGGAGTTTCTTGATCCGCTCGACGGCCCCGCGTGGTGCCGCGCGATCGTCGACTACGTGCAGCCAGGCTCGCCGCGCCGCGCCGCGCAGTGCGCGCGGCTCGCGGCATGGCGCCGGCCGACCTGGTCGGATCATTTCGCCGCGGTCGATGCCATGATCGACGAGATCGTCGCGCGTTCGGCGCGCGTCTAGCCGCTCAGCCTTTCGCGCCGACGCCCAGCAGCTTCGACAGCGTCATCAGACCCGACTCCTCGGTGCCGACCCGGGCATTCTCGTCGGCCAGGATCTCGACCGCGCTCAGGATCTGCTCCTCGCTGTGCAGCGACGACAGGAAGAAGCGCAGCCGTGACAGCGGCTCGGGCACCGCCGGATAAAGGATCGGCTGGACGTTCATGCCGCGGCGGAACAGCGCCTCGGACAGGCGGCCGGCGCGGATCGACCCGCCGGTGATGATCGGCACGATCGAGGCGCCGACCGACGGCCCGGTGTCGAGGCCGGCGGCTTTGGCGCGGTCGCGGAACAAGGTCGCGTTGGCGTTCAGCTTGGCGACGCGCTCGGGCTCCTGGCGCAGAATGCGCAGCGCCTCCAGCGCGGCCGCGGCGTTGGCTGGCGTCATGCCGACCGAATAGACGAAGCCGGGCGCCGAGAACTTCAGATACTCGACCAGCGAGCGCCGGCCGGCGATGTAGCCGCCGCACGATGCGAGCGACTTGCTCAGGGTTCCCATCCACAGATCGACTTCGCGCGGATCGACGCCGCAACGCTCGGCGATGCCCAGGCCGTGCTGCCCCAGCACGCCGATCGCGTGCGCCTCATCGACCAGCAGCCAGGCGCGATGGCGGCGTGCCAGCGCGACGAAGGCCGCCAGGTCGGGGGCGTCGCCGTCCATGCTGTAGTGGCCCTCGATGACGACCATGGCGCGGCGATGGCGCGACCGGATACCGGCGAGCAGCCGCTCGGCGGCCTTCGGATCGTTGTGCGGGAACGCCACGCGCGTCGCCCCCGAGAGCAGCGCACCTTGCAGCACGCTGTTGTGGATCAGCGTGTCGTGCAGCACGACGTCCTGCGGGCCGCACAGATTGCCGATCACGGTGACGTTGGTCGCGTGCCCGCTGACGAAGGCGATGCAATCCTCGGCGCTGTAGACCTCTGCGAGCGCCTGCTCGAGCTCGCGATGGATGCCGCGCTCGCCCGACACGAGGCGGCTCGCCGACACCGACGTGCCGTAGCGGTCGATCGCCGCCTTGGCGGCCGCCGACACCCGCGGATCGCCGTTGAGGCCGACATAATTGTACGAGGAGAAGTTCAGGTAGGTCTTGTTGCCGATCGACGTCTCGGCCCCGGCGATCGCGTCGTGCACGCGGAAGTAGGGATTGCCGATGCCGAGCGCCTCGCCGGCGGCGCGGATCATCCGCATCTCGCGGTAGCCCTGGAGGCTCTCGAAATCGTCTTGGAGCTCGGCCGCGCCGGCCTTGCGCGCCTCGGCTGCAGCCCCGCGCGAGATGCGGTGCGTGGCGAGCTTTTCGAGGAGACGCGCTTTGGCCTGCGCGGTCAGCCCGAAGATCCCGCCCTCGCCGGTCATGCGATCATCCGATCACCCGCGCGGTCGCGCGCGGCGAGTGCCTCGAGCACCTGGTTGGAGGCGGCGTCCTCCTCGGCGGCCTCGGCCGCCGGCTTGGCGCCGCCGGTCTCGCCGACCAGGCTGCCGGCGAGCCGCATCGCGACCTTCGACAGCGTCATCTCGGCAAGCGACAGCAGCGGCAGGTCGACCTTGAGCGAGCCCTCGATTGCCAGCCTGAGCTCGACGCCCATCAGCGAATCCATGCCGAGCTCGGACAGGGACCGGTGCGGATCGATGCTCTCGGGCGCCAGGCGCAGGATGCGCCCGAGCTCCTGGCGCAGCATGCCGACCAGCAGCTGCTGGCCTTCCTCGAGCGTGCAGCTGGCCAGCCGGTCGCGAAGCTCGACATTGGCGCCGTCGCTCTGGCCGCCGGTCACCAGGCTGGCGAACATCGGCGTGGCGAGCGTCGGCAGATGGCGGCGCGCCGCGCTCCAGTTGACCTCGGCGAACGCGATCATGGGCTGGCCGGACGCAAGCAACGCAGGCAGGCTGTCGAGCGACGCTGCGGCGCTCAAGGGCACCGCGCCCAGGCGTCGGGCGAGGGCGTCGCCGACCGTCTTGCTGCGCGCGAGGTAGCCGGCATCGGCGATCGGGCCCCAGGCGATCGCAGCGGCCGGCAGACCTTCGGCGTGACGCCGGCGGGCCAGCGCCTCGAGCCCGGTGTTGGCCGCGACGTAGCTCGCCTGACCGGGCGCGCCGAGCAGGGTGGTGGCGGACGAGAACATGACGAACAGCTCGACCGGATCGCTGCGCGTCAGCATGTCGAGGTTCTCGGCGCCGCCCAGCTTGGGAGCGAGCACGCGCGCGAAACGCTCGGCGTCGAGATCGCTGACCAGCGCGTCGTCGACCACCATCGCGGCGTGGACGATCCCGCGGATCGGCGGCATCTCGGCCCGGATCTCGGCCAATGTCCGGCGCAGCGCCGAAGCGTCGGCGACGTCGCAGGCGCAAATCTTGACCGCGCAGCCGCGCCGCTCGAGGTCCGCGACCGCCGCGTCCGCGCCCGGGGTATCCGCGCCGCGCCGGCCGATCAATGCGAGATGCCGGGCGCCGTGGCCGACCAGCCAGCGCGCGCTCTCCAAACCGAAGCCCGCGAGGCCGCCGGTCACGACGTAGGTGCCGTCGGCGGACGCGGCGAAGCGCGCCGGCAAGGTCGTGCGGGCGAGCGAGTCGTGGTCCGGCTCCAGCACGATCTTGCCGATGTGGCCGGACGACTGCATCAGGCGGAATGCCTGGACGGCTTCCGAGAACGGGAAGACGCGCACCGGCAGCGGCCTGAGCTCGCCCACGGTGAGCAACTCGGCAACCTCGTCCATCAGCAGTCGGGCGAGGTCCGGACGCTGGGCGGGCAGCTGATCCACGTCGACCGCGTAATAGGAGATGTTCTGGCGCAGCGGGCGCAGCCCGACGCGCGTGTTCATGAAGAAGTC
>DATJNS010000353.1:0-12643 GCA_035507915.1 Candidatus Sulfotelmatobacter sp. | reverse complement strand
GCCGAGAAGCCGAACGCGCCGGCGATCCAGCCCGCGACGGCGTTGCTGAGCGCCGCGCCGAGGCCCCAGCAGGCACCCGCCGCGCCGAGCGCCAGATTGTAGCGGCCGGTGCCTTCGGTGAGATCGGCGACCACGACGAAGAACAGCGCGCCGAAGATCCCGGCGCCGACGCCGTCGAGCAGCTGGATCGCGATCAAGGCGTCGCGGCTGTCGGTCACGGCGAACAGCACGCCGCGCACGGGCAGCGCCGCGAAGCCGACGAGGAAGATCGCCTTGCGGCCCCAGTCGTCGGCCTTGGCGCCGACCAGCAGCGCCATCGGCACCATCACGGCCTGGGCGGCGACGATGCAGGCGCCCATCAGCAGGCTGCCCGCCGGTCCGTTGCCCATGGCGAGCTTCTCGCCGACCAGCGGCAGCATCGCGGCGTTGGCGAAATGGAACAGCGTGATCGCGGCGGTGAACCCCAGCAGCGCGCGGTTCTCCAAGATCGCCGCGAGCCCGCCGACGCCGCGCGGCGCCGACGGATCGCCGTCATCGGCGCCGCGCGCCACCGTGTGATCGATCGCGTCGCCGCGCAGCGCGTAGACCGCGGCTACGCTGGCGAGCGCGAGCGCGCCGACCAGCCAGAGCACGGCGGCCGGACCGATCAGATAGCCGGCCGCGCCGCCGGCGAGCGCGGTCGCGACGTTGCCCACGTGGTTGAAGGCCTCGTTGCGGCCGATCCGGCGTGCGAACGCGGCGCGCCCGAAGATGCCGAGGCTGATCGCCGCGACCGCCGACGGAAAGATCGCGTTCGCCGTGCCGCCGGCGACCTGCGCGACGACCACGACCCAGAACGCCGGCACGAGCGCGATGGCGCCGGCCGCGAGCGCCACCGCCAGCGCGCCGACCGCGACCAAGCTCCGCTTCCAGGGCACGCCGTCGACCAGCGCGCCGCCGGGCGCGCGCGCCAGCACCGTCGTCACGCCGCCGATCGTCAGCACGAGGCCGATGCGCGCCGGGTCCCAGTGTCGGCTCGACATCAGGAGCACGGCGAGGAACGGCCCGAGCCCGCCCTCGACGTCGGCCAGCAGGATGTTGAGCCAATCGAGCGCGATGCCGTTGGCGTCGCCGCCCCGCCCGTGTCGATGCCGTCCCCAGCCGAGCATGCCGTCCGGTCTCCCGGCCGAGACGCCGGTGCGCGTCGGAGCCTCGCCGGAAGGTCAACGCGCGTGCGGTCGGCGCGGTCCCATGAGCTGTTCGAGCACGGTGCGCAGCCGCTCGTGCAGCCACGGCTTCTCGATCATCGGTCCGTAGCGCAGCGCCGGATCCTTGTCCGACAGGCGCACATAGGCGCTGGTGTAGAGCACCTTGAGGGCGGGCCGCAGGCCCTTGGCGATATGCGCCAGCTCCTGGCCGCTGACATCCGGCATCGCGAGGTCGGTCAGCAGCAGGTCGACCGGCTCGGGGCTGCGCAGGATCTCGAGCGCCTGGGCGCCGCCGTTCGCCTCGATCACCCGGTAGCCGAGCTCCTCCACGATGACGGCCGAAATGCTGAGGACGTCGGCATCGTCGTCTACCACGAGAATCGTAGGCATTACGTCGTCCTGACTAGCCATCGCCATGCAAACGCATCATTCGCGGCGGCGTTCCGTGCTTGAGACAAGTTTCGGGAGAATTGCGCTCTTCGGCTGAATCGCGGCCCGGGTGGTTCGCCTAGCGGTAGACCAGGACCGGGATGGTGGAGTGTGTCAGCACCTTGAGGGTCTCGCTGCCAAGCACCACCGCCTTGACGCCGCGCCGGCCGTGCGAGGCCATCAGGATCAGGTCGCAGCCCTTGGCGTGCGCGGTCTCGATGATCGCGCTGTAGATGCTGGAATGCTCGACCCGCAGCGTGTCGCACGGGACGCCGAATTCCGCGGCGGCCTTGGCGACCATCGCGAGCGCCTTGTCGGCATGCTTCGCCGCGTGCGCGGTGTAGCTCGCCACCGTGTCGGTCAGCATCGCGGGATCGGCGGTCAGGAAATGGAACGGCTCGGTCACCGCGAGCGCCGTGATCTTGGCGCCGGTCTCCTTGGCGAGCGCGACGCCGTGGGTCACCGCCTTCACGCACAGCGGCGAGCCGTCGGTCGGGATCAGGATGTGCTTGTACATGGCTCGGTTCCCTCTCGTGCGGCAACCCTAGGTGCGGCCGGCGGCGCGCGCGTTGATTCAGGTCAAGTCACCACCGTGCGCAGGGATGCTGTCGCGCGCGCCGGCATCGACTAACATGCCGGCATCGGGAGGCTCCCCCCATGCCCTGGCGTTCTTTCCGGCGCTGCCTGGCGCTGTGCTGTGTCGGCTGGCTCGTGATGCCGGCCGACGGCCGCGCCGCCACTGCGGCCATCGTCTGCGACCCGCCGGCGGTGACCGGCCAGAGTTTCGCGATGATCTGCAGCTTCGCGCATCAATCGACGCCCTTGACCCTGGTGATGCGCGGCACGGTCGAGGACGAGTCGATCGCCAAGCCGACCGAGATCGCCGTGCTGGCCGCCGGCAAGCCGCGCCAGACCCTGAGCGTGGAGTCCGACGGCGTGCTGCTCGACGCGCTGCAGAAGGAAAGCCTCGAGGCGATCGACCTCGATTTCGACGGCGCGGACGACCTGAAGGTGCTGACCGCGACCAGCGCCGGACCGAACGGCGCCTATGCCTACTGGCTCTACCGCCCGGCCACCGGCACCTTCGAGCCGCGGCACGATCTCGACGACAAGCTGTCGGGCTTCGACGTCGCCGTCGATCCCCACACCAAGACGATCTCGGTGTCGGGCCGCGCGAGCTGCTGCGCGTGGGACATCGACACGTTCCATTGGGCGAACGACCGCCTGGCGCAGCTCAGCCACGAGGAATCCGGCTCGCTCGACCTCGGCGACGCGCTGTCCGACGTCGCCGGCATCCAGGCGTTCCGCGCGACGTCGCCCACGCTGTGCGCGACGCGCACCAGCCTCTACGACGCGTCCGGGCGGATCACCCAGGAGGTCATCAAGACCGAGGGCGATCCGTGCGACGAGGCGGACGACTATCGCAAGAGCACCGAGGGCATCGACCGGACGCTCAACGGCACCCAACGGCACGGCGCCATGACCGACCTCTATCGCGACGGCATCCTGATCCAGCGCACCGTCGTCTACGATCCGCCGAAAGCGCCCTAACACAGGCGTGATCCCGTCGGACTGAAGGGTTCCGTACAAGACCGTCATGCCCGCGAAAGCGGGCATCCAGGGCCCCGCGCACCGAAATCGCGCACGCGACTCCTGGATCCCCGCTTGCGCGGGGATGACGAGGCGGGATGGCGACTCAATCGGTGCTGATCGTGCCCTGGGCTAGAAGATGCCGTGGCGCGGCGCGCGCACGGTCAGGTGATCCTCGACCGCGACCACGCCCGGGGTGCGCTCGGCGACGACGCGCAGCGCCTGCCGCTCGGCCTCCGAGGTCACGAAGCCCCAGATCTCGACCGTGCCGTTCTCGACCGTCAGCGTGCGCAGCCACGGCGAGGCCCACGCCTGCTTGCCGAACTCGGCGGTCAGGCGGTCCTGGATCTCGCGGTCGGACGGGCGCACGGCGCGCTCGCCGGCGCGCGTGCCGGCGAGACCGCGCAGCAGGTTGGCGCGCGTCACCAGCCCGACCAGGCGGCCGCCCTCGACCACCGGCACGCGCTTGATGTGGCGGCGCTCCATCAGCGCGGCGACGTCGCCGACCGGCATGTCGGGCGGCACCGTGACGGCCGGGCTGGTCATCACCTCGCGCGCATAGAGCCCGTGCGACTTCGTGTAGGCGCGCGCCAGCGCGGCGCTGTCGACGAAGCCGGCGAGCCAGCCGCGCGGCGCCGCCTCGGTCTGGTTCTCCGGGCGGCGCAACAGGTCGCCCTCGGTCACCAGCCCGAGCACCTGGCCCGCTGCGTCGACCACCGGCACGCCGCTGATGCCGCGCTCGAGCAGCAGCCGCGCGATCTCCTGCACCGGCGCCTCCGGGGCGATCGTCACCACCTCGCGGGTCATGATGTCCTGCGCCTGCATGGGCGGCTCTCCCTCGACTTTCTTTAGAGTCTAGCGACCCGGCCCGCCCGCGAATTTGCGCTGGATCAAGCGCGGGGGTGCGCGCCGCACCCGGTCCGCCCGACGCCTATTGCGCCTTGTGGCCGAGGGCGCGCAGCTTGCGGAGCCAGGTCCGACGCGCGACGTCGTTCATCGCGTCGACGCCGCCGACCAGGGTCGCGCGGACCGGCCGGATGCCGCTGAGCCCGAGCACGTTGCGCTCGAGGCTGCGCAGCGCGTGCGCGCGGAAATACCAGCGATAGATCGCCGCCGGCATCCCCATGGTCACGACGATGCGCGCGCTCTTGCCGCCGAGCAGCCCGCGCGGCAAGCCGTGCTCGTTCGGCTCGACCGCGAAGCCCGGGCGCGCGACCTGCTCGAGAAAGCCCTTGAGCAGCGCCGGCATGCCGCCGAGCCACAGCGGATAGAGGAACACGAGGTGGTCGGCCCGGCGGATCGCGTCCTGCGCGGCGGCGATGTCGGGCGGCGGCGCGCCGGTCGCCCACGCCGCCTTGGTGCGCAGGAGCGGAAAGTCGAGCGCGGCGACCGGGACGCGCGCGACCGCGTGGCCGGCCTCGACCGCGCCGGCGTCGTAGGCCTCGGCGAGCGCGTGGCAGAAATGGCCCGGCTGCGGGTCGGGATGACCTTGAACGATCAGGATGTGCCGGCTCATCGGCCGGTCCTCGGCTCGCGCCCTGCCGTTACGCCTCGGCGGCGCCCTCGAGCGAGTAGCCGAGCTCCTCGAGGCCCTGGGACAGATAATCGGCGAGCAGCGGCGTGCCGACCAGGTAGCGGGTCTCGCGGTTGTTGCGGGTCTCGTGCGCCTGGCGCAGCGCGTCGCGCCACTCCTTCTTGCCGAAGTCGCCGCGGCCGACCCACAGGAGCGCCAGCACCTCGTCCTGCTCGTCGACATTGAGGTCGTCGAGCACGTTGGTCAGCTCCTCGAGCACCGGGTTGTCGGGCGTGTCCTGCAGGATGGCGCGCTCGCCGTCGTCGGCTGCGTTGGAGCCGGAGTTCTCGTCGACCGGATCGACCTCGGCGTCGAACGCGCGAGCCTTCTCGATGATGAAGGCGAGCTTCTCGAGGGGGATGGTCAACATGGGGGCGCTCCTGTCGTCTGCGAGCGCGACCCTAGCCCGCGCCCCGCCCGCGCGATTTGACCCAGGTCAAACCCGTCGCCGCGGACGTAAGCGTCGGGCGGCGACCGCCAATCACCCACCTCTTGCCCGTTACGGCGTCAGCGCGTCGAGCAGCGCCGTCGCGGCACGGAAATCCGTCGTCTCGAAACCCTCGGTGAACCGGCCATGGACCGGCGCCAGAATTTGTCGCGCCTCGTCGTGGCGGCGCTGGGTCACCCGTAAGCGCGCGAGGCTCACGGTCAGCCGCAACTCCCAGAACAAGGCGTCCTGCTCGCGGGCCACTTGAGCCCCTCGATGCAAGCAATCCTCGACCGCCGGGTCGTCCGGATCGCGCAGCGCCAACAGCTGGCCCTGGACCCGCAAGGTTTCGGGCACGAGCCACCGGTGGCCCGTCTCCGCCGCGAAGCGCAGCGCCGTGTCGATCTCGGCGAGACCCTCGTCGATGCGGCCAAGCGCGCCCAGCGCGGCAGCGAGCTCGATCAGGAAAATCGGGTAGAACAGCAGATACGACGCCGCTCGGATGTCCGCGAGGCCACGGCGCAGCAGATCGACCCCGGTATCGGGGGCGCCGCGCCGAGCCGCGACACTGCCTCGGACACAAAGGCCGGCCGCATGGAATGGCTGCAGCTTCTCCTTTTCGGCGTGAACGATCAGCTCCTCGCCATGACGCTCGGCCTGGTCCAACTCGCCAAGGCTCAGAAAGATGAAGCCGGCCGCAAACGCCAGCGCGATGCACAGCACATTGCCCTGGTTCCCGCCGCGCGCGTCGTCGATCGCGCGCGTGACCGCCCGCGTTGCCGCATCCACCCGACCGAGCGACAGCAGGCTGACCGCAACATGGCCGGAGGCCGATGCCAAGAGGTCGCTGGTCAATCGGACCGTGTCCCGGTCCCGGCTTTCGATCGGATATCGATCGATCGCCCGCTGCAATCGTGTGGTCGCCTCGATGTGCTCGGCGAAATAGACGTACGGTATCCCGATCAGCCAGTCGGCCACGGCCCGGGATTGCCGGTCGTCAGGGCCGACCACCGTCTCGAGCGGGCGTGAAACCGCCAGCGCGTCTTCCAGTGCCGATGAGCGGGCGGCGAACAGCCAGAGACCGAGCGTCGTCCGTTGCTGATAGTCGAAATCCGCCAAGGCGCGCGCGAGGGTCAGTCCGCGCGCAAGCGCGTCCCGAGCCGGATCGACCATTCCCCTCGAATAGATCAGCGTCATGCCGAAGTTGCATCGCAGGATCATTTCGCGATGCGTGCCGGCGGCGTCGCCGATCTGCGCCAGCGCCTTGCCGGCCCATTCGCAGGCCTCCGGCATCAGCGACGCCGCGATCCAGAAGTCCGCCGCGACGGCAGCCAGCGCCACCCCCAAGGCCGCATCACCGCCAGGTGACAACGCCCAGTTCAGCGCCGCGCGGAGATTGTCGACTTCGACGCGATAGCGCCCGAGGTCATCGATGGCGGCCTGAAGCCGCCCCTCGGTACCGAACGGCGCGAACAGCGCCAGATAGAATTCCGCCTGAAGCCGCGCCACCTGCCGGACTTCGCCGCTGTCTCCGAGCTTCTCGAGCGCGTAGGCCCGGATGGTATCGAGCAGACGCCAGCGCGCGCCGCTATCCGCCTTGTCCAGCGCGACCAATGATTTTGCCACGAGGTTGGCGATGCCGTCCGTCACCGCCGCGCCATCGAGCGCGGTATCCGTCATGACGGCGGCGGCCGCATCGATGGTGAAGCCGGCGGGGAAGAGCGCCAACCGCCGCAGCAACTGCCGCTCGGCATCCGGCAGCAGCTCGTGGCTCCAATCGAGCGTCGCGCGCAGCGTGCGGTATCGCGGCAGCGCGGTGCGGCGGCCGGCCGTCAGCAGCGCGAAGCGATCGCCCAGGCCCATGGCGACCTGCTGAACGCCCAACGTGGCGGCACGCGCCGCGGCGAACTCGATGGCGAGCGGCATGCCGTCGAGGCGTCGGCAGATCTCGCCGATCGATGCGAGGTCGCTGGCGCCGGCCGAGAAGCCGGTGTCCAGCGACTTGCTCCGGGCGACGAACAGCTCGACCGCGCTGTGACCGAGGATGTGGTCCGGCGCGTCGTGCTCCGGCGCGGGCACGTCGAGCGGTGGAACCCGATAGACGGTCTCGCCGTCGATCCGCAGGACTTCGCGGCTGGTTGCCAGAATCGTGGTACGCGGGCACAGTCGGATCATCGTCTCGGCGAGGTTCGCCACCGCGTCGATGAGGTGCTCGCAATTGTCGAGCACCAGCAGCAGATGTTTTTCGCCGACGATGCGCGCAACCGACTCCGCCGATATCTCGCGGCCGAGCTTCAACCCGAGCACGCCGGCCACCGTCGACGGCACGAGGTCGGGATCGGACAGCGAGGCCAGCTCGACGATCCACCCGCCGTCTTCGAAATCGGGCAGGAGATAACGGACAGCTTTGATGGCCAGGGAGGTTTTGCCGATGCCGCCCGGGCCCGTCAGGGTCACCGCCCGATAGGCGGAGACGAGGTCGCGCACGATCTGCGCAGCCGCCGACCGACCGACCAGACGCGTGACGACCGGAGGGAAATTGTTCGGTGGCGGCGCGCCGGTTGCCCGCGTCGGCGGGGCGGCGACCGGCGCGGCGGCCCCCGCCTGCTCCAAAGGCGTCCAGCTTCCGAGCAGGCGATAGCCGCGACCGGAGGCGGTCTTCAGCAGGCCGCGACCGGAGCCCAGCGCCTTGCGGACCGCGGAGATGTGCACGTGGATCGTCGCCTCGCCGACGGTGGCGCCCGGCCACACGCGCTCCATTAGGTGGTCCTTGGTGACGAGCTCGCTGGCCGCTTGGACCAGGACGGTGACGATCTCGAAGGCGCGACTGCCGAGGGGCACGGGGGTGCCGCGCGACCGAAGCTCACGCCGGCCGAGGTCGATCTCCCATTGCTCGCACGCATAGACGAGGTTGGAGCTCGCGCCAGACACCCGGGGACCCACGGACCAGACAGGCAGACTTTCAGTGTCGCCGACCCACGCGACGCGCGCAACGCCGCGGATCGGTGGAATCGGGCGATATCGCCGAACCGACTCGGAAATACGGCAGGCCGACGGCGCTCGTGAGCGCGGCGCTCGGCGCCTGCCGCATCGAATACCGCGCCGGCGTGCAATCGTCGTCGGCGACCGGCCGCGCGTCAGTCGCGGGAATGGGATCGTCCCGCGAGAAGCGGCGCGTGCGCGGCGAGCCTGAGAGACACGAACGCCGTGAAAAGCCGCACGCGCTTCGTCTTGCGCGTTTCGCCCTGCGTGAGCAGCCAGAGCGTTCCGTGCATGTGCAGGGGGGTGCCCGGTACCCTCGCCAGCAGCGGGTCGGCGTCGCCCACGAAGCAAGGCAGCGTCGTGATCCCAAGCCCCTGCCGCACCGCAACGATCTGCGCCTCGGCGTCCGTGGTCCTGAACGGAACCTCCGTGGTGCGAACCTCACCCGCGCGCGCCCAGTCCGGGATTCCATGCATGCTTATGACGATCCACCGGATGCCGTCGCGCGCCCCCGCGCGCCATGCGTCAAGGCGATCGCGCGACATGTAGACGCCGCCGAACACCTCCGGTCCCTTCAGGCCATGGAGATTGAGCGGCAGGGTCGTGCGGTCGTAGACGACGCGGATCGCGACGTCGGCCTCTCGGTTGGTCAGATTTGCCAGCTCGCCGGACGCCAATATTTCGATCTCGACGTCGGGATGCAGACGCGCGAAATCGGCGATGTCCGGCATGAGGAGGTGCGTCGCGAGGGTCGGCGCCAGCGTCACGCGCAAAAGCCCGCCCACGCTCTCGTCGCGGCCGAAGACGCGCGTCTCGAGCTGGTTCGACGACGCTTCCATCTGGACCGCCAGCTCGAGGATCTCCTCACCGGCATCCGTCAGACGGTAGCCCGACGGCAGCTTCTCGAACATGTGCGCGCCGAGGCGCTCCTCCAGCTGGGCGATGCGCCGCAGCACGGTGGAGTGGTTCACCTGGAGGCGCTCGGCAGCAGCCCGGACCGAGCCCCCGCGCGCGACGGCAAGAAAGTAACGAACGTCATCCCAGTCGATCATCTCGCGCGGTCCTGCACCGCAGATGGTGACGGCGACGGCCGCATTATAGTCGCGCGCGGCTCAATCCCGTCGCCCCGTGGTGCATATATGCACAACCGATGTCGGGAATTCGCGAATCCCACCCAGCCCCGCACTCCCCACGTAGATCCACGACGAGGAGCCGGCGTGTGCAGATGTCGCGCTGGCGGAAATCGGAACAGCGACGCTGTCCGGCATGGCGAAAGGAGAAGTCATGGGAAAGCTCGAGGGTAAGGTCGCCGTCATCACGGGTGGATCGAGCGGCATGGCGCTGGCGAGCGCCAAGCGGTTCGTCGAAGAAGGCGCCTATGTCTTCATCACGGGTCGACGGCAGGAGGCGCTCGACGCGGCCGTCAAGCTGATCGGCCGGAACGTGACCGGCGTGCGCGGCGACGCGGCCGATCTCGACGACCTCGACCGCCTGTTCGACACGGTCAAACGGCAAAAGGGCAAGATCGACGTCCTGTTCGCGAGCGCCGGCACGGGCGAAAACGTCATGCTGGGCGAGGTTACCGAGCAGCACTTCGATGCGGCCTTCGGCCTGAATGCGCGCGGCACGCTGTTCACGGTCCAGAAGGCGTTGCCGCTGCTCAACGACGGCGGATCGATCTTCATGACCGGGTCGGTTGCTTCGGTGAAGGGCTATCCTGGTTACGGCGTGTATTCGGCGAGCAAGGCGGCGTTGCGCTCGTTCGCGCGCACGTGGCTCAACGAACTGAAGGGCAGGAACATCCGGGTGAACGTGCTGGCCCGGGCCAGGTCGCCACACCGATTCTGGAACAGGTTTTCGACGAGGAGACGAAGCGGCAGTTCGAATCCCTGATCCCGCGGGGAAAGATGGGACGTCCCGAGGAAATCGCGACGGTCGCGCTGTTTCTTGCCTCGGACGATTCGAGCTTCGTGAACGGGGTGGAGTTGTCCGTCGACGGCGGCTTGTCGGCCATCTGACATCGCGCCGAAAAGCGCTGCATCGATAATTCATCGCCCGCCGGCGAGCGTTGGCGTTCTCCGGCTGGCAGCGGCTCCACGCCGAATACGCGAAGCAGTTCGGCGTCGAGCCGCCGGCCTGGCCGCCGACGTCCTGACGGGAGCGCGGCCCGCGTCGGCGTCGGCGATGGCCGCGCCGACGGCGCGTGCCGATCGGATGCCGCGCCTGGCACCGTGATGTGCTACATCAGGGCGTCCCGGCGCGGCCGCCCTTGATCTCCGTCCAAGCGCGCCCCTGCGGCCCGGACCAACGTGACTGCGCGCCGAGGAGGGATGAATGCGCGGCGACCCGGGGGTGGTGTCCGGCGTGACGACGATACCGGCTTCATGCCGGGCGCGCGCGGTGGCTCGGCGCGCCCTGCTCGTCGGGGTCGCGATCGTGGCTTTCGCCATCATGGCGCCGACGGCCGCGCGCGCCGACGGCCTGGACGGCGTCACCGTGACCGCGCGATCGTTCGAACCGGTTCCGGCCGGCGCATCGATCTTCGTCAAGGTGCTCGACAACAGCACCGCCAATCTCCAGCTGCGCAGCGTGATCAAGCGCGAGCTCGTGGCGCAAAAGCGCACGCTGACCGACGAGGCGCCGCTGGTCTTGCGCTTCACGACCGATCACCTGGAGGACACCCAGAGCGCGCGCTCCGATGAGACGCCGGGCGCCGCCAAGTACCGATTGCACATGAGCCTCGAGTGGCACGAGACCGGCGAGGTGCTATGGCGCGGCGATGCCGTCGGCTCGTTGACCGGCGCGGACGAGCGAACGCTGGGCCCACGCCTCGCCGAAGCGCTCATCGGGCAGCTTGGCCGCACGCTCGGGCCCTGACCCACAGATAGGGTAATCGGCCGTCGGCTCGTGGAAAGCTGGGGATTTAGGGTGCTGCGCTTCAGGCTGATGGTGAAACGAGGTCCGTGGTCATGGCCTCAAGCATCAGAAGGAGAAGCGCAGCATGGAGCATTTTGCGGGAATGGACGTGTCGGTCAAGGAGACCAGCGTCTGCATCGTGGATGACACGGGCAAGATCGTGCGGGAAGTGAAGGTAGCGAGCGAGCCTGAAGCTCTGTTGCCAGTACTGACGAACCCGCTTTACCGCTTCAAGCGGATAGGACTTGAAGCCGGGCCGCTGTCGCAATGGCTGTTCAGCGCGCTTGCCGAGGCCGGCCTGCCGGTGATCTGCGTCGAGACGCGGCACATGCGGGCGGTGTTGCAGGCGCAGGTCAACAAGACGGACCGCAACGATGCGCGTGGCATGGCGCAGATGATGCGAGCGGGACTTTATCGGCCGGTGCACGTCAAGACGCTGCGCAGCCAGAAGCTGCGGATGCTGCTGACCCATCGCAAATTGCTGCAGTCGAAGGCGATCGCCATCGATAACGACCTGCGCGGGACGTTGCGTAACTTCGGTCTCAAGGTGGGCGTGGTGGGAGCGTCGAAGTTCGAGGTCCGCATTCGCGACCTCGTCGCGGACCTGCCGGATCTCGCCGGGCTGGTCGAACCGCTGCTGATCGTGCGGCGGACACTTCGCGAGCAGATCGGCATTCTTCACGGTCGCCTGTTGGCGATCGTACGCAATGACCAGGTGTGCCGACGCCTGATGACGGTGCCCGGTGTCGGCCCTGTGGTGGCACTGACCTATCGCGCCACCGTCGACGTCCCCGCCCGCTTCCGAAACTCCAAGGCCGTCGGGGCGGTGTTTGGACTGACGCCATCGAAGTACCAATCCGGCGAGATCGACCGAACGGGTGGGATATCACGGTGCGGCGACGAGATGATGCGGGTGATGCTCTACGAGGCGGCCCACATCATGCTGGTGCGCTCAACCAAATGGTCCTGGCTCAAGGCGTGGGCGATGAAGATCGCCAGACGTCGCGGGATGAAGAAGGCGATCGTGGCGCTGGCGCGGCGGTTGGCCGTGATCCTGCACCGCATCTGGGTAGACGGCAGCGAGTTCCGGTGGACCCGCGAACAGGCGGCGGCAGCGGCCTGAGAACCGTGCTCGATCAAACAGGATAGGAGGACCCTCGAGTTCCACCGAGCGGTGGAATGATGTCCCTCGCGGGACGATGGATGAGGCGAGTTCGTATGTCCGCTTGGACCGGCCGTCCGCAACACGGCCAGGCCGACCCAAAGATAGTTCCGCCCCGTCCTCGGATCCCATGATGGAAGGGCCCTGGAGCCGATTCCGAAGAGAAGCACGAGCCCGCGGGCGACATCGACACTGTGCAGGGTGGATAGTCTGAAAGCGCTTGACCCAAAATGGCCGATTAGAGAAGCGGACATCCAACTGGATAGCCACTATTCACGAGGGTGGGTCACGGGCACCTGCGGAAACCATACCGCTCTCAATCGGCGCCTCTCCGCTCCATTCAGCGGACGCCGATTCATTCCTTATCAGGAGGATGT